>JBAXOP010000386.1:0-5191 GCA_037133195.1 Verrucomicrobiota bacterium
GCACTGGCACTGGCACTGGCACTGGCACTGGCACTGGCACTGGCACTGGCACTGGTTCCGGCACTGGTTCCGGCACTGGTTCCGGCACTGGTTCCGGCACTGGTTCCGGCGCTGGTTCCGGCGCTGGCGCGGAGACAAAGCTATAGGCGGGCTGAGGTTCGTGGTCCGTCAGGCGGGTGAGCGGTTCTTTCCGAATGGTCACCGAACGGCAGCGCCGCCTTGCGCTCGTGGTGATCGGCATGACCCACCGTGGCGCGGTTGGCCCTGCCAGTACAGCTACCGGACGCGCCGCCGGGGGCCGGTCAAATAACAACATGGCGAGTGTGCCGGCGCAGGTGGCGGCCAGCAGCGGGATGCCCGGTAGCCAAACTTGCGCCATACCGACCCCCAGCCATTGCGCGGCCAGGCAAATGGCTACGAGAATGGCGCAGGTGAGGTGCCGCTGAAACCGCGGCCAAGCCGTGCCGAGGGCGACGAGCAACACCGCCGTCAGCAACAACGCTACCTCAGCTGCGGGCGGCAGTCTGCGGTATGCGCGGGCCGGGCCCAAGCCGGCGTCCGAACTGATCGAGGCGATGGCTGAGGCCAAGTTGGCGGAAAATTTGCGGGTGGTATGCGGTGCGCTGCTCAGGTCGTCGCGCAGCACGAGCAAGCCCGGCGCTGCTGGAAAAATGTCCGGAGTGCCGACAATCAACTCTTCTGCCGCGATATCCGCCCGCGAGGCGAGCCGCTTGAGAGGCATGGCCATGCGTCCTGACCGGTCGATGGGAACCACCGGTCCGGCCGGCCCGAGGCGGAGGAATTCGCCTAGGTGCACCTGAATTCCGTCCACCGGCAGATCATAGCGGGCCATCACTGCGAGCAGCGGAAACGCCGGAACCACCGCATTTTCATCCTCCCAGCGAGCCAATAGCGGCAGCGTGGTGTCGCCATCGTCGGCATCGTCCAGCGAGCTGAAACCCGCCAAGGTGCTCTCGCCTTGGCTGAAAATCACGTCGGCCACCGCCACGCGGTTGACGATGGGCAAGCGCGAGAGGTCGCCGTGGATTGCAGCGGGTGGGATGAGCGCCCGCCGAAAGGCCGGCGGCATCGCCTGGCGCAATGTCCCGCGCGACAACGGGGCCGCTTGGATTACCAACTCAAAACGGTTGAGGACGATGTCCAACCCCTTGAGTGCGCCCGCATCAGGCTTTTCCCATGCCATCACTGCGGCAATTGCCGCCTGCTTGGCTCCAAGACGTTGCAAATTTTGCAACACCACCGCCAGATCCACCGGCGAGGGCGGCGATGACTGAAATACCCCGCCCACATCGTCGCCTATGGATACCACCACCGGTGCCTTGTGTGCTTCCGGTTGCCCCTGCATCGAGAGCGTGCGCAATTCCCACGGGGCATCCCGACTGCCCTCGCCCGTTAAAAAAAAGGGTGGCCTGGCATAGCCCCCCAGCACCGCGCGAAATGCCGCGTGCTCAAGGCCGCTAGCCGCCACCTGCCACCAGCAGCCGAACCCGGCGACGGCCGCCAGGCCTGCCACCCACGCACCACGATAGGAAAAACCGGCCACGGCGGGAAATTAGTGAAGTGCCGCCAACACCGGTGCTAGCGCGGCTTCCAAGGGCGTGGCGGCGGTCACTTCTTGGAGAAATTTTGCGGCGGTGGCGAGGTGCGGCCGGTACCACTCCTGCCCGCGATGGTGGACCAATTTGCCATAAGCCCCCAGTGCTTGCATCAGGCGTTGGGCGGCGCATTCGTGGAACAGGTGGGGCTCGGGTTGTTCGTCGGAGATGTTCTCCCACAATTCCAGCAGCGCCGCGCGTTCGGCGGGCGTATGATCCAGATAGGGATCAAATACGAGCGAGGCAATGTCATATTCTTGGCGCCCGCGGCGCAGTCCCTGGAAGTCGATCAGCCATACTTGCCCGTCTTTGACTAACAAATTTTGGGATTGGAAATCGCGGTGCACGAGGTGGCGGGCCACTTTGCCCAGGCGCTCGGCCAGATCCCTGAATGCCGGGTTGTGGCGCAGTGCCCCGGCATTCATCCCGAGGTGCCCTTCCACCAGGTACTCGAAAAAGTACTCCTGCTCCCAGCGATAGAGTGCCGCGTCAAACGGCGGCATGAGTGCAAAGTCCTTTTCCGGCTTGGCATAGAACAAGCGGTCCACCTGTTCGAGTGCCGAGCGGTACAGCGGCAAGCGATCCGTGAAGGGCTGGCTTTTGTGCGAGAGCAGGTCAGCGTCGCCCAGGTCCTCGACGAGTACCACATGGCGCTTGAGGCTCTCAAACAGAATCGTCGGCACCCGCAGGCGGCATTTTTTCAAAAAGTGGCCTACCGGGATAAATTGTTCGTTGTCCTCGCGTTCATCGGTCCAATGCATACCGATGAATGGCTCTTGTCCTTTGGTTTTGACCCGCAGAATCGTCCGTCCCGAGGCACCGCGTTTAATCGGCTCCAAGGTGATGGAAACAGTTGGATCCACGCCAAGAAATTGGCGGGCCGTCGAAAGGATCGCGTCGGTCGGCATGGGCGGGCGGAGATTGTCACGCCCTCACCTCCTGCGCCAAGACAATTCCGAGGCGCTCCGTCAATTCCGTTTCACACCTCGTTACCACCGAATTGTCGCGGGATTGGATTTTGGGGTTGCCGGGCGGTGGCCTGCGGGCTACTTTGATGGCCGCCGGGTGCCCTGTGTCGTGCTTCCGGCCCTTGCCCTTGCCATTTCCCCTTGCCCTTGCCCATGCCTGCTCGTCCTAAATTTTCCTCCCGGCGTTCCTCGAATAAATCGCGAGGTGGCTACGGGCCGCCGTCGCGTTCTACCGCCAAGGATGATGAAGAGAAGGCGGTGGAAGTGGAGGGGGTGATTTCTGCGGTATTAGCGGGGACCATGTTTCGGGTGAAGATGGCCAGCGGGCATGAGGTACTCGCGCACATATCCGGCAAGATGCGCAAGCGCTTCATACGTTTGGTCATCGGGGACAAGGTGAAGATGGAAATGTCTCCCTATGACCTGACCAAGGCGCGGATTGTGTTCCGGATGAACTGAGGGGTTATTCGCCGGATTCGGGCGCGTCCGCGGAGGTCTGGAGTTCCGCTATGGCGTGGTGCGTTCGCCGTTCGATGGCAATGGCACCTAGCAGGTCGCTTTGGAGTACGATAAACTGATTGAGCTTCATGAGTTCCAGCAGGGCGAGGAACGTCACAATGACCTCCGCCTTGGTCGATGCCGTTTGAAAAAGTGTGTCAAAACTCTTCGTTTCTCCAGGCGCAACTTGCTCCAGTAAAAAATCAATCTTATCCGAAACGGTAAACCGGTCATCGATGATATCACCGAAGTCGTGGCTTTCTTCAAACCGCTTTAGAACATTTTGAAAGGCGCGGATCAGATCGAAGATGGACACTTCGGCGAGCGGCGCGGGTTCGTTGGTGGCGGGAGGCGGGGCGTCTGGCTGGTGGGCAAAGCGCCCTTCCTGTTCGATGGCTCGCAAACTCAGAAAGCCCGCCGCATCCTTGAATTTCTTGTACTCGATCAATTGCCGGATCAAGTCCCAGCGCGGGTCGTCTTCCTCGGCGTCGGCTTCCGGCGGTTGCTCGGCACGCGGCAGCAGCGTGCGGCTCTTGAGGTACATGAGATTGGCCGCCATGACGATGAACTCGGACGCCAAGTCGATATTGAGCAATTTGAAGGTGTTGATGTAGTCGAGATACTGCCGGGTAATGCGCTCAATTGAAATCACTTGGATGTCCACCTCCTCCTTTTTTATCAGGTAAAGAAGCAGATCCAGCGGACCTTCAAATATTTCAAGGCGTACTTTGTAGTCGATGGCGTCCACGCGCGGGGTGGTACGCCAAAGCACCTGCTTGTGCGAGACGAAAATGTGGGTGGCGAATTTTAGCTGGCGTCATCCTGGAAACTAGGCGTTACTACCGGCGCAGCAAGCAAGCCCCAACTATGGCAGCCGACCAGTCCAATAACTTCAACGAACGTCTGAGCCAATGGGTGGCAGGCCAGGGGTTTTGGTTTCAAATGCGTTATTCCATGTCCGGCGTCGGCTCCAAATCGGCTTGGCGCTTCCATCTGCTGCGTCTGGTTACCCGATTATTGGTCTTTCTGGCGGTGCTGACTATCGGCATGACGGTGTATTTGCTGAGACTGTCCGGGACCACCGGCTATAAAAAGCAACTCAAGGCCGCTATCGCTGCCGGGTTGGGGGCGAGCGAGGTGGAAATGGGTGGGTTCCAGCGTGTGCAAGGAAAAATGCTCATGGCGCGGTTGGCGAGCAAAGGGAGTAATGAAACGTTTTTCTCGAGCATGGAGGCACGCAATATCCGCTGCCAGATGAACTTGCTCAGCGGCGTGGTCGGGGAGTGGAATCCCGGGGTGCTTTTGGTCAACCAGTTGGATTTGGAACTCAATGCGGGCGCCGATGACGAGGCCTCTGCGGGTTTGATTGCCAAATCGGTGTTTAGGGATTTCGGTAAATTCAAAGTGGAGACGGTGGAGGTGAGGGATGCCACGCTGCGCTGGGGGTATTCCGAGCGGACCCGCGGCAAGATCGTTGGCAGCCACATCAAGTTGCAACGCGTGGCTGACGGCTGGCGGGTGCATTTGAGCGGCGGGTCCTTGTCGCTGGCTTGGTGGCGGCGTCTTGAGATTGTGGAAATGGTGGCCATCTGCACCCGCGGCGGCTTGGCGTTTGAAAAAGTCGAGTTGCGCAAGGGCGTCGGCCGAATCACCATCGACGGCCTGCGCGTGGTGGCCGGGCAACGTCCAGAAGTCAAAGGCCTGCTCAAAGTCCACAAGATGGCTATCGAAAATGTGGTGCCGCCTGCGGCCCGCAGCTTCATTGATGGCGATATCTCCGGCGAGTTCCGGATATTCGGCTCCACCAACACCACCGAGGGGCTTGGCTTTGAAGGCAAACTCGTGGCCGACGGTGATAATGTCATCCGCATCCGCGAGCGCTTGCATTTATTGCGGGCATTGACGGATTTCGACGTTTTCAACAACTACCGCATGGTGTCATTCAATGAGGGATCGCTCAAAATCAAGACTCAGGGCGGGACCATGGACGTCACTGAGGTGAATTTAAAGGCCGGCGATCTGATGACCCTCACCGGAGAAATGCGGGTTAGGCCACCCACCTCTGCAGAGACGTCAGCAAGCATTAGGCGGGGCGGGACCGGTAATGCG
>JBAXOP010000387.1:0-5158 GCA_037133195.1 Verrucomicrobiota bacterium
CACACCTAACGCCAATGGCCGCCTCAATCTGCATACTCAAGATTCCAATCCGCCCACCGGCCGCATCTTCTATCCGGACGGCCGGGTGTTCGACACCATCACCAAGGGCAAGGGCAATATGGGTGCCTACGGACCCAACATTTCCGTCCGCGACCGCTGGGCCGTCATCGCCTATCTCCATACCCTGCAAGCCGCCAAGGCCAGCCAGCCCGCCCCGCAATAACCATTTTCCGAACCCGCTAGCAATGGCCCACCACCACCACGTTACCTCCGCCGACATCGCCATTCATGGCGATCACCTCGATGCCTCCAAGGTTTCGAGAGTCAAGTCGATCGCCCTGGGCATCACCGTTATCTTCACACTGGTGAGCATGTATTTGCTATTTTTCGCGCCGGTGAAAATCCGCGCGCCCTTTGCGTATTCCTGGTTATTTGCGTTTTACTTCTACCTCACGTTATCCATTGGCGGGTGTTTTTGGACGTTATTGCACAATGTATCCAACTCCGGTTGGGGCACCTCGGTTCGCCGCACATTTGAAAACCTCGGCTCCACCTATCCCTGGATGTTTCTCTTCGGACTGCCTTTGCTCTGCCCGCAGGTCCAGCAATACCTCTACGAGTGGATGAACATCCATCGCGCGGTTCCTCCCACGATGATGATTAAGGATTACCTCAATCATGAGGCCAGCTTGCTCTATCACAAGTATTGGTTCATGAATATCCCGTTCTGGTATGGGCGCGTCATCTTTTGGGGTGTTGGTCTGAGTTTGGTCATTTACGGCTTGCGCAAACTCTCAACCGACCAGGATACCGACCCGAACCCCGGCACCGCGCGCCTGTTCAAGGCACGCTTTCACTCGACCTACACACTCATTATTTTCGCCCTGACCATCACCTTTACGGGTTTTGATTTCATGATGGGCCTCGACTATAAGTGGTTTTCGACCATGTGGGGCGTCTATCTATTCGCCGGATCCGCCCTCAATTCGATGGCCGTCATCGTGCTGGTGTGCACTTGGCTCAAGAGCCAGGGCCATCTCAAGCACGTCACCGGACCGGAGCACTTTCATCTGATGGGCAAGCTGATGTTGGCATTCACGGTGTTCTGGGCGTATGTCACGTTTTCGCAGTTTTTTCTAATTTGGTATTCGAACCAGACCGAGGAGACCGCGTACTTTCTTATTCGCAACACGGGAGACTGGAACATTGCGATGATTGCGTTGGTGTTCGGTCATTTTGTCGTGCCCTTCGTGGTGCTACTGCAAGCCTGGTTGAAGAAAAACCCCAAGGCGCTATCCATCGTCGCGGTCTATACCCTCTGCATGCACGCTCTCGACCACTATCTTATCACCATCCCCGAGCGCGGTATCTCGCTGGGCGGCGAGCATATGTCTAAAGGCCCTGCATTTGAAGGACTCGGACCGATCCGGGTTTCCATTCCAGACGCCTATTTGGGGGATATCTTCGCCTTCATCACCATCGGCGCAGCTTTCCTGTTCTTTCTACTGCGTGCCCTCGGCCAACATTCGCTCTATCCAAACAGAGACCCCCGCATCCTCGAGTCCGCCAATGTTAGCAACTGATAACAGATAACCATCCGTCCTCATATTAGCATTTCACCTTTTCGGTATTTCAGTATTTCAGCTTTTTCCCCTATGGACCCAACCCGCGACAATCCGCTGCTCCGCTTCAATACTTTTTGGTGGGCGGTGTGGACATTTTTGATGTTTGCCGTGCTGCTCGCCGCAGTCATCCTGTTTAACCGCAAAGCGCCCAGCAACCTAGAAGACGCTGCCGCAGTAGCCCGTTACGCTACCAAGGATAAGTTAGTAGCAGCTCAGGCCGCCGCCTTGCCCACTCCGCAAATCGCCGCCGCCATCGCCAAGGTAGCTGCCGCCTTGCCTGCCGCCAAGCCCGCCGCCGTGGAGGTGCCGGAGCAGGTGGTGCCTGGCTCGCCCACCGCTCTCAAGTTCGCCGCGGATGTTGGAGCGCCGAATGGAGCGCCGGCTTCAGCCGGCGTGCCAGGCCCGACCGACGTCTCGCCTGCTATTCAGGAAGCCGTCACACCCCCGACACACAAAGAAGGCGGGCAAGATGCCCGCCCCACGGCCACGGCCCCGGCCAAACCCTGACGCCGTTAAATCCATCTAACAACACAATGTCATCCACTCCATCTACCACCGCATTATCGGACGCCACACAGCGAGCCGGGATTGACCGCTCGTTGCGCCATCCGGTGATGTTTTTCCTAACCAGTGGGGCCGCTTGGCTGGCGGTGTCGATTTTGTTAGCGATTATTTCCTCGATCAAGGTGCACTGCCCGCAGTTCATGGACGACTGTGAGTATGCGAGTTACGGGCGGTTGTTTGCGGCACATATCAACACGCTCATATACGGCTGGGGGTTTCAAGCGGCCTTTGGGGTACTCATCTGGCTGATGGCGCGGATGTCGCAGCAGCAATGCCGCGCGGCGGGGACCATACTGACAGCCGGGCACGTGTGGAACCTGGTGGTATTGTTAGGCATGATAGGAATCTTGGACGGCAGAGGAACGGGCATGCCGTGGATGGAATTTCCGGTGTTTGTGTGGCCGGGGTTGTTGGTGTGTTATTTGACAATTGTGGTGTGGTCGTTCATTCAATTTCGGGTGCGTGAGGGTGAGCGCTCGTATGTGGCACAATGGTATTTGCTGGCGGCGATGATCTGGTTTCCGTGGATATTCATCACTGCCAACGGACTTTTATTTTGCGCAAATGGCCATCCGCTGATGGCTGCCGCGATTAACGCATGGTTCAAATCCGCGTTGATGTTTTTGTTCTTCATTCCCATCGCCCTAGGCACTGCCTACTATCTGGCACCCAAGCTCACCGGCCGGCCGATTCCCAGCGCGTCGCTTGCCAAGTTGGGGTTTTGGTCACTGGCGGTGGTGGCACCATGGGCCGGCATGCAAAAACTCGCCGGGGTGCCGCTGAGCGGGGTGTTTCTGCCCTATCTGGGAGCCGCTGCCACCGCATTGTTGGCCGTCCCCCTGGCCACCGCAGCCGTGAATATTCTGCGCACAATTTTTTCATCGGAGGAAAAACTCCCCAAAAGTCCGGCGCTGCATTTCACCTTGGCTGGACTGATGGGTGTGTTGTTGCTAGCGATAGCAGCCATCGCGCTGAACCTGCCGGGCTCCTCACTCAAGCTCACCCAGTTCTCCATATCAGGCTATGGATTCGAGATTCTCGCGCTCTACGGCTGTTTTAGTTTCATCATGTTTGGCGCCGTGTATTTCATCGTGCCGCGCATCACTTGCCGCGAGTGGATTTCCAGCCGTTTCATCAATATGCACTTCTTCTTCTCAGCCTACGGGATTGTCGCCATCGCCTTTGGTGCGCTCTTCGGCGGCTTCATCCAAGGCAGCGCCCAGGAAGCCTGGCTCCAACCCTGGGAAAGCGTCACCGATGTCGTGCGCCCGTATGCGGCGGTATCCACCTTCGCTTGGTGCGTTATCCTCTTTTCCAATGTCTTCTTTTTCGTCCATCTCGCCATGATGTGGTTAGGCAAGGGACGGCCCGGCGGTGCCCCGATTCTGATGGATTCCACCGCCGAACTCGCCGCCCCCGCCAGTCACTGAGATTTTCCATCTTCTTTCAGCATTTCAGTTTTCAGCATTTTCTTCCGCCCATGTCCATCCGCCTATTCATTCTCGGTCTAGCCGCCAGCTTTGGTCTCGCCTGGTTGTTTATCGTCATTGTGCCATTCGTCAAGATGCGTAACCTTGAACCGATCACACTATCGAAAGAGACCGATGGGGCGGCTGGTATTTTCTATCCGAAACGCAGTGGTCGTATCGTCAACGGGGCCAAGGTGTATGCAGAGAACGGCTGCTATCTGTGCCACACCCAAGTGGTGCGTCCGACGTATGCCGGTAACGACTTGTACCGTCCGGATTGGGGGGGGCTGGCCAAGGACCCGGAGCGCGGGGATACCCGGCGCGAGACGAATGCCTATGACTTTGAGGGGGAAACTTTTGCGCAGATCGGCAGCACCCGCATGGGGCCCGATCTATCCAACCTTGCGCGGCGGCTGGAGGCGACAGTGGCGGCCAAGGGTGGTGGCGACCCCGCGGCCTTGCTCTACGCCCATCTCTACGACCCTCGGCGCAGCCCCGAAGCACGCAAGTCCACCTGCCCGTCCTATCGGTTTCTTTTCACCCGTCGGGAAATTAAAGGCCAGCCATCTAACGAGGCGCTGCCATTCGGAGGGGATGCCACCACCGAGTTATTGCCGGGCTCCGACGCCAAGGCGCTGGTGTCCTACTTGCTAGCCATGAAAAAAGACCAACCCGTACCCGCGGCGCTGAATTTTGCCCCACCCGAACCCAAGGCTGCCGCCCACTGAGTCATATATTTTTTCCAGTTCTATTCCCCCTGCAACATGTCCGCTCCCTATCAAACGAACGAGTCTAACGAACCCGCGGCAGCGTTTGCCGTTCCCCCCGGGCATGCGGCGGCGGCGCGTGAGAAACGGATACCGGATGACGGCAACGAGGCCATATCGCTGTGGCCGACGACCATTATCTGTGGAGCGGTGTTACTATTGGCGGGTTTCATTCTCGATTATGGAGGGGACCGCTTGTCCTACAGCTCGTTGTTTCGTGAGGGATATGTACGCGGCACGCCGCCGGGCAGTGTCGCCACTGCGCTGCCGCCCAAGCCCGCGCTGGACGCCTACATGGCCCGCGGCAAAAAAGTCTTTGAGGCCAAGTGCATCACCTGTCACGGCCCGGAGGCCAAGGGCAACGGCAGTACCTACCCGTCGTTGGTGGGCAGCGCCTGGGCCAATGGCGAGACCGAGAGGTTTTCAATGATCATTCTCAACGGCCTGCAAGGGAAAACCAGCAACGGCAAAATCTATGGGGTGATGACCCCGCAAGGCATCGGCATGACCCCTGAGGAACTGGCGGGCATCATGACCTATGTTCGCAATCATTTCGGCAATACCAAAGGCGACGTGATCACCGCCGAGATGGCCAAGGCCGCCATGAAAATTTCCGCCGCCCGTAAGAACGCCGGCCTATCCGTCACTGCCGAGGAACTCACCGCCGACCACATCAAAGCCCTGCCCGGCAAGCCGGTCACTGCCACCACTCTGGTAGATCCTCTCACGCTTG
>JBAXOP010000388.1:0-5144 GCA_037133195.1 Verrucomicrobiota bacterium
GGCGGCGCGCTGGTCACATCGCGCAGCGACACGGCAGTGGGCGCGAAAGCATAGTAACCACCCGTGGCCCCGGCCACGAAATGGATCACCTGGGTAGTCCCGGCAGCCGTGAACGTCCCCACGGCATACTGGCTGTGGTTTCCTGCACTATAGTTTCTCCCCTGGATGGTGACCTGGCCGTCAAACACGGCGGATATCGGGCCGTTCCAGTCAGGCGCCCAGACCTGGACCTGATACTGCTTTCCATGGGTCAGATTGCCCAAGGTGATCGTGCCGGCGCCGTTCTGGGCATACATGGATGTATGCCGCAATTGTTGGTAGGCAGTGGTAGCTGGGTTTGATAGAAAATTCAGGTTATACTCGGGATACGTCATCGAGATGGCGGAAGTGCCGAAGGACAAACTGTAGGGACCCGAGCCAGTGTAGCTGGAATAGTGCTGGAACGTCACCCCGTTGAGCATCACGTCTGAACCATAGCTGGTCACGGCGTCGACAAATGCGCCGTTGGCCAGCACATCGGAGGCATTCTCGGTGACATCGGTGGCAGGCCCCCAGATGATGAGCCCGCCAACAGGCGGCAGCGCGGTAAAGGTCACGCTGGCCGTTTGCGTGAGCACCACGCTGTCAGTGGCATCGGTGGCGGTGAAGACATCGGTTCCGGCGGCGGTAGATTTGACCGTGAAGGTCGCGATGCCCGAACTATTGGTGGTGCCGGCGATGGTGGCGATGACCGGGCTGCCCGGGCCGGAGGTCTTGGTCAGTGTCACGGCTTTGCCCGCGACGACATTATTGTTAGAATCTTTGAGGGTCACGGTGAGGGTGGCGGTGGCGGACCCATCAGCTAACACCGAACTCGGCGCTGCCACCACCGTCGAGTTGCTGGCGCTAACTGCCGTCCCCGCCGCGGTGAAGGTCACGCTGGCGGTTTGCGTGATCACCACGCCGTCAGTAACATCGGTGGCGGTAAAGACGGCCGAGCCGGTCGTAGAGGATTTCACCGTGAAGGTCACCACGCCGGAGGGGCTGGAGGACCCTGAGGCGGCGGAGATCGTGTCCGCCGCACCCCGGCTGGACGCCAGCGCCACGGTCTTACCGGCGACCGGATTATTCGTGGCATCCAGCAAGGTGACGGTGATCGTGGAGGTTGTGGCGCCATCGGGCGGCACGGAGGCGGGCGAGGCCGTCACCGTGGAGGTTCCGGGGTTCACCGGCCCCGCCGTAATGGAGGTCACATCGCGGAGCGAAACGGCAGTGGGCACGAAAGAATAATAACCGCCAGTGGCCCCGGCCTTGAAATCGATCACCTTGGTAGTCCCCGAAGCGGTGAACGTCCCCACGGCATACTGGCTGGGTTGTGATTGACTATAGTTTCTCCCCAGGATGGTGACCTGGCTGTCAAACACGGCGGATACCGAGCCGTTCCAGTCAGGCCCCCAGACCTGGACCTGATACGTATGGCCGCTGGTCAGATTGTCCAACGTGATCGTGCCGCTGCCGTTCTGTGCATACATGGAATTATGACGCAATTGTTGGTAGGCAGTGGCTGCGGGGTTTGCTAAAAAACTCAGGTTATACTCGGGATACGTCATCGAGATGCCGGAAGTGCCGAAGGCCAAGCTGTATGGACTCGAGCCGGTGAAGCTGGAATAGTGCTTGAATGTCACGCCGTTGAGCGTCACGTCCGAACCGGAGCGATTCCCATAGGTAGTCACGGCGTCAACAAACACGCCGTTGACCAGCACATCGGAAGCATTCTCGGTGACATTCTGTGCCGGCCCCCAGATTATGGTGCTCGACGAAGGCGTCACGGTGATCTCGGCGGAATTAACGCCTTCGCCGCTAGGCATTAGCGGCGAGTTAATACCGACGGATGAAACGACGTAGTAGTAGGACGTGGCGTTGACCAGCCCGCTATCGAGGTAGCTGGCGGTCGTCACATTGGTCGCCACCGTCGTGTAGGGGCCGCCGGACACCAGCGAGCGCTTAATGTTGTAGCTGGCCGCGCGGCCCACCGCGTCCCACGCCAGCGAAACCACCGCGTTGCCCGGCAGGCCAGTCAGATGGGTCGGCGCGGCGGGGCTGGAATCGCCGACCCAATGGACAAACGAACTGGCCGTGATCGGAGCCGCTCCATAACACTCCAGGCTGAAGCGCCGGTCACCGCCAAACTGGACGTATTCGACGCGGATCCCGTGATAGCCCGGCGTCAAGTGCACCGGCGCGCTGTATCCCGTCTGCGGGAATGTCTGCTGGATCACCAACGCCTCATCCACATACACCCTGCTGAGGTCGTCGGCGCTGATGCCGAACCCATAGTCGCCGCCGACGGCAATGTTGATATAGGCCAGGTGCCGCGAGGAAAAGTTGTCGGCGTAATTGGCCGGAAAACCATCGTACTGGATGTTGAATAGTGTGTCGATCCGGGTGTCGTCGGGCAGCAGGTTGGCCATGTCTATCCAGAGATTCACAACCGGAGGTTGTTGGAAAAACTCGGAGAAAATCCCGGGCGCAACCGCGCCGACACTCAGATAGACCGTGGCGATGTTGGCGGAATCCACCGTGCCGTCATTCACCTTAAAAGTGAAGCTGTCGGTCGAGTTATAGCCGGTCGCGGGCGTGTAGGTGAGGTTGGGCGCGGTGCCTGTCAGGGTGCCATGCACGGGCTGGCTCAGCACGGTGTAGGTGAGAGGGTTGTTGTCCACATCGGTGGCGTCGAGCACGATGGCGGTGGCGGTGTTGAGGATGACCGGCATACTGCGGTTGAGTGCCACGGGCGCCTGGTTGACCGGGGTGACGGTGATGCTCACCGTGGCCGCGGGCGAGACCACGCCCTCGCTGTCGGTGACGGTGAAACTCAGGCTGTCGCCGCCATTGTAGTAGGTGGTGGGCGTGTAGGTCAGGTTGGGGGCGGTGCCGCTCAAGGAGCCGTGGCTGGGGGTGCCGCTGACTTGATAGGTGACGGCGTAGCCCTCCGGGTCGCTGCCGGACAGCGTGATGGCAATGGCGGTGCTTTCCGGCGTGCTGAGGGATTGGGCGATGGCCACCGGCGCGTCATTCACTGCGCTCACCTGGATCACCACGGTCGCCAGCCCCGAGGTGGCCGTGCCATCGCTGACCGTGAAGGTGAAACTGTCCGTGCCGTTGAAGTTGGCGGCCGGGGTGTAGGTGCGGCTAGCCCCGGATCCGGTTAGATTCCCGTGCGAGGGTTGGGTCACGATGTTGTATGTCAGGGTGTTTCCGGCATCGGCGTCCGTTCCTGTCAGGGTGATCGCCTTGGCGGTGTCCTCGGTAGTCGTCACCAACTGGTTGTTGGCCACCGGGGTGGTGTTGCTGCTGGTGCCCACGGTGATGGTGACCGTGGCGATGCCCGAGTCCAGGGAGCCGTCGTTGGCCTTGTAGGTGAAGCTGGTGGTGCCGCTGAAGCCGGTGGCCGGGGTGTAGGTGAGAGCGGGCGCCGTGCCGCTGAGCGTGCCGCTGGCCGGGGCGGCCACCACGCTGTAGCTCAGGGTGTTGCCATCGGCATCGCTGGCGGCCAGGGTGACGGCCTTGGCGGTGTTGAGCGGCGTGGTGACGTTCTGGTTGACGGCCACCGGCGGGCGGTTGGGATCGGGATTGACTGTTATCGTTAGATCCCGGGTGACCGGGCCGTATTTGTTAGGGTCGAGCACGCCGTCGGTCACGCCCAGCCGGATGACATAAGTGCCCGGGGTGTCGAAGGTAGCGAGGGTGTTGTTGCTGGAAGTGGTGCCGTTGACGCTGAAGGTCACGCCGCCCGCGCCGCGGACCTTGCTCCAGGAATAGGCCAGCGCGGCGCTGTGGCCATCGATGTCGGAGGCGGTGGCGCTGAGGGTGGTGCTGCCGGCGGGCAGCGCCACGGTGGTGGCACTCGCGCTGCACGAGTTGATGGTCTTGAAGTTGAGCAGCGTGTGGCTGGCCGTGTCATTTTCAATGGCGGCGATGGTGGCGGAGAACGCGCCGGGGGCCATGCCGACTTTGTTTTGGCTATCAGGATTGGTATTCCAATAATAGAGTGTCGGCAGGGTGGCGGCGGCTTTCGCGCCATACTTTTGCAAGGCGTTGAGGCTGTCGGTGCAGCCGTATGCAAACCACGAGCGGCCGTTCTCCTGGTTGGCGAAAACCATCGCCGCCGGGATGCCCTCGTCCACGTTGTATTTCGCCAGCGTGCGGATGCACGACTTGGCCAGCCAATCGTCGCAGATGTTGTGATCGTCGATGACCGCGGCGGTGATGACCGGAGCCAGCGCCTGGACATCGGCGGCCGACAACGCATTCTCAAAGGTATTCATCAGGGTGGTGCGGCCAATCCCCTGGGCCATCGCGGTGATGGCCGGATAGAGCAGGCTGGTGGACACCCCGGCGACGGAATTGCCCAGTTGCCCCTCGAAGGCGGCGCTGCCCAGATAGGACTGCGCGATCTGCACAGGATCGTTCCAATCGATGGGTTCGATCGGCTGCGCGTGGGCATTTGCGGGATTGGTATCCGCGATGATCGCGAGCATGTCGTTGAGCACCGGTTGGGCCGCGGCTCCCATCGCCTTGAGGGCATCCGCCGCGTAATAACGCACATGACGGTCACTGTCGTTGAGGCGGTCCCTCAGCACGCCGGCGGCGCTGGCCTGCTGGTCCGTGGTCATTTTGGACTTGAGTTGCCCCAACGCCTGGCAGGCACCCTTGCGCGCGTTCAGGTTGGTTAGATCAGCTGCCATGGTGAGAAGCGTTGGCACCTTGGTGGTGGCGTCGGCGCGGTTGGCCAGTGCTGCGGCAGACCAACTGCGTTTTTGGGCCGACCAACTGTTGAGGAAGCCTACCAATTGGTCACTGCTGGTGGTGGCCGGGTTGTTGACGTCGGTACGCAGCGAGTACACTCCGTCGGTGATGGCTTCGTTCACGTCACTGGCAGTGACATCGTTGGCGCTGCTCCGACCTTTGCCCGTGATATAGATCCTCTGCAAGCTGGTGGCGAAGGTCAGCAGGAAGCAGGCGGTGTCGCTATCCGGTCCCAAGCCCGTCGCGCCCGGCGTGGAACCGGTGGATGTGTGATAGACAAACGAGCCATCCCAGCGGCGCACCAAATCCAGTTCCCACTGGATTTGCTGAAAGTAGGCTGCCATCGCGGTAGGACC
>JBAXOP010000389.1:0-5132 GCA_037133195.1 Verrucomicrobiota bacterium
AGAGCAAAAAAATAGCGGCTTGCCGCCGATTTTAACTTTTTTGTCCGGCACCCGTGGCGCATTGACGCGTAAGCTTGCGGTGGAAGGGCGGTAGTGTCAGTATTCGTCAGGTATGACTGAGCAGACGTTATTTGAAAAAATCTGTAACAAGGAAATCCCGGCTACGGTGGTTTACGAAGACGAGCACTGCGTGGCGTTTCGTGATATCTCGCCACAAGCCCCAGTCCATATCCTCATCGTGCCGCGCCTACCCATTCCGCGCTTGGCCATGGCCACCCCGGATGCCGCCTCTCTGCTCGGCCACTTGCTGCTCACCGCCGCCAACCTCGCACGCAGCGAGCGCGTCGCCGACTCCGGCTTCCGCCTGGTAATCAACAACGGGCCTCATGGCGGTGAAGCCGTGCCGCACCTGCATGTCCACTTGCTCGCCGGCCGCCAATTGCAATGGCCACCGGGTTAGGGCCGCCGGGTTAGGAGCCGCCGGGTTAGGAGCCGGATTAGGAGCCGGGCGTGGCGAGTACTTCCAGCATCACTGGCACCACGCCGCGGGCAGCGAAGCCGAGGCGTTCTGCCACGCCGATGGACACGTCAATGATGCGCCCGGCGATGTAGGGGCCGCGATCCGTGATGGTAACCACCTCGGCTTTGCCATTGTTCATGTTGGTCACCCGCACCGTGCTACCCAATGGCAGTGTTTTATGGGCGGCGGTGGCGGCTGTATTGATTAATCCCCGTCCGCTTGCTGTCCGCTTGCCGGAGTTGGTTTTGATCGAATACCAAGACGCTTTCCCATTCTGGACGGATTGTACCGGCCTGCTATCGGGAAATTGTGAGTTAGCTCTCGCCGTGGCGTTGCCACTGGCAGCGCAACTAGCAAAAGAAATGACGCCGGCGATTGCCAGGGCCACGGATTTTAGGTTCCGGGTCATGTTCATCGTTGAGGTGGCCCTTGCGGGGCCCCCGTTGGTAGTGGCTCCGCTCCCCAGATGCAAGAATAATCTGTAATGGGTCCTGTGGGACGTTTTCCTATATTCTATAACGGTTGTAGCCAATGTTTTTAAGAAAACTTAACAAAAAACAGACGTTTTTTCGCGGGTTCTCTCGGTTTTTCCAGTCGGCGGGCTGCTCCTTCGCCCTGGCAGCAGAGCTCCCGCCGACAGGCCTGCCGCAGACCTTTGGACCCCTTGCATTTGGGATTAGCCGCGCATCACCGTCACCACCAGCACACTTTTGAAGCCGGCGTGGCGGAGGGTGGCGGCACAGGCCTCGACCGTCGAGCCGGTGGTTAGAACGTCGTCGATCAGGATAGCGCCTGCGCCAGTGGCGGTGGCGAGGTGGCGGCGGCCAGCACTGGTGAGGGCGAAGGCACCGCGGAGGTTGTGGAGCCGCGCCTTGCGGCCTAGCAACGCCTGGGTGTCGGTGCGGCGGATGCGTTTGAGGGCGGCGAGCACCGGTAAGGCGGTGTGTTTGGCCACAATGCGGGCAATTTCTGCCGCCTGATTAAAATTGCGGTGCTGGAGGCGCGTGCGGTGGAGTGGTACCGGGACGAGTGGCCAATTGGCATGGAGCGCGGGGCCCAGGCGTTCATCGTCGAAGGCTTCTGCGGCCAGGCGTCCCAACTCGGCGGCCAAATGGATGGCGCGGCCGTATTTCAATTGGTGAATCAATTGGCGGGTTCGTTCGTCGCGCATCAGTACGGGCCGGGCAAAATCAAAGGAAAAGTCCAAATCACCACAATTTGGGCACTGAAACGGCCCCTCGATACGCCCCTGGAACGGCTCGCCGCATGTTTCACAATAAGGCTTGCTGAGCCGAGGCAGGTCCCGATCACACGAATCGCACAGCGAGCGGCCATCGCGCAGCACCTCCCCACACAGCGCACATTGCGGGGTATAAACGATGTCGAGCAGGCAGTTGGCCAGCTTCCGCCAGCGGTGGCCCGGGATACGCATAGCCCACTCTGACACTTCGGCGACAGAGTGACAGACAAATAATCGCAACAACAAATAATCGCAGCTGGTTGTCGAAAATACTGGCATAAATTCACTTTCGCTCACCGGTAATGTGGAACTCACCCTGAACGATCTGGGGAGCGGTACGTTTGCACCAGGAACCATGTTGTCGTTGATCCAATACGAAGGGACGTGGAACGGTGGGCTGTTCAAGTATGATGGCAACGTGCTGACGGATGGAGCAGCGTTGACCTACAATGGCAACAGCTGGACGATCCACTACAATGCCAACAGCGGCGGCGACTTCGTTGGCGGGCTTACGGATCCCAAGTTCATTTCGCTGAGCCTCGCGGCTATCCCGGAAGCCGGCGGATTGCTGGCACTGGGATGTTTGGTTGGCTCCGGCGCATTGTTCCGCTCCCGCCGCCGTGGCACAAATCTCCTGTGATGGGGTAACTGGCGTGGCTGTGGCATCTCGCCGTGGACGCAGCTCGGATAATTGCAAAATTCCGAATTAGGAGCCACGAATAGCTCGAACCTCAAGAAATATGAGTGGGCTGGGATATCACATCACTGCACAAAAAAGCGCAGTCCGGCAGAGTCTGCAAGTTCCTGATCATTCGTGATTAGGATTCCTTGGCTGGAGACTCTCACTTTTTTTACACGACACTTGGCAAGTGTCGGTCTGCAGCCCATAGTGGTGGTGTCCCGCCGTTAGGTTTTTTTTGCATGACACAAGAGCCACACCCAGTCCTGCGTCCACGCCGACACGCGTCGGCTGAAGCCGGCGCTCCTTATGCACCTTATGCATCTTATGCATCTTACGCTCTTGGAGCCCCTGCTGCCCCTTCTGCTTCTAGTGCCGGTGCCGCCACGCGCTGGCAGAAGCCGGCACTCCTTACGCCAGTGAGTCCATGAATGAGATACCGGAAGACGACGCGCCGATTGAGCAAGCACTGGCTGCCGCAACACCGGGCCCCCGGATCTGGTTCATCGGTCGCTTGCTGAGGAGGCACCAAGAGTTGCGCATCGGCTGGATTATTCTAGATGCCTTGACCCTTGTCGTGCTCATCGCGCTCGGGTTTGCGGCCAAGCCAGCCTACCGGGCGTTTCGCGAGGACCGGATCCGGCGCAATTTTGAGGCGGCCAAGACCGCGGCCAGCCAGGAGGACTGGAGTACTGCCCGGGACAAGGCCCGCAGCGTGTTGCTGGCACGCGGGCAGGACTTTGAAGCTTACCGGATCTGGACGCGCGCCATTTGTAAGCTCAACTCACCAACCGCCTACATGGCCGCTGCGGAAGTTTACTCCGACCCCCGAGCTACCCGCGAGGATATGCTCGAACAATTGGAGGTCATGGTGCGCCTGGCACCGCAAGCCGTGACACTCAGTGCCCATGCCAGTTTGCCGCCGGTTTACCGGGATGAGGCCGATTTCCGTGCGGTGATCGTCCCTTTGCTCATTCAACGCGCTCAGAGCGAAATGGCCGAAAAATCCCTGCGCTTGGTGATGCGGCCGGACGACGGTCCCAAGGTGAAACTCGAGTTGCTGCGCGTGCTGTGCAGCCGCCCCAGCGTCGAACACGTGGTGGAAGCTCAACGGATATTCGCGGACTTGATCACCACCCACGCTGATGAACAGGCGCTGACCGCATTGCTCATTCTGGGTGAGGTTCCCCTCGGCCTGGTCGAGGGCGACCCGCTGCCCGATCTGCCAGAGTGGCTCAAAAGCCAGCCGAAAGCCACCACCTTGCATCATTTGCTGGGTTTGCATCCGGCACTCAGAGCCCGCCCGGAGTCAGCCGCTGAGGTTTATGAAATGGCCGCTAAGCGATTTCTGGCCAGCGACCCGGGGGTACTCGGCAATTGGTTGGTCCGCCACAACCAAGCCGAGATGGCCGCCAATTTGCTCGAGGAGATCGCCACAACCCGCGCCGACGCCTTCATTGCCCGCCTCAATGCCTTGATGGTTTTGAAAAGAGATACCGACGTCACTGCCGCGCTGACCACACCGCCGTCTTCGGTGGATTTGGTTGAACTCGAAATCATGCAGGCCTCTCTGGCCGCCAACCGGGGCGACCGGATTGCCTCCGGGGCCGCCTGGACGCGTGCGCTCAACCACGCGGTGTTCGATACCACCCGCAACCGCTGTGTTGATATCGCCCGTATTGCTCAACGCCGCGGTGCCAGGGATGCCGTCGATGACGCATGGGTCGCGGCGGTGCGCTTGGGATGGGGGCAACTGCCGCCATACGCCGACCTGCTGCCGGTGTACGCCTCGTTGCTGGCCAAGGGCCGCTCGGAAGATTTGATGGCCATGTTCCGCACGTTATTGCGCTTCGAGCCGCGTAACCCCGAATTGCTCAACAACGCCTATTATTTCGCCCTGCTCGAGGGTGTCCAGCAACCCGCCCAGGTCGTCTCGGTCATCAGCAAGCTCATCGAACGCCAAGACAAACCGGTGTACAACGCCACCCTGATGCTCGCCGAGATGTTGGACGGGCAAGCCGCCGATGCCCTGGCCTTGTTGCCCAAGGTGCGCTCAGATGCTAGCGTGAAGCCACGGATGATTGCGGCGCTGGAAGGTACCGCGCGGGTACTCGTCGGCGAGACTGCGGCGGGCACCGCCTTACTTGGAGAGGTCAACTGGCATGAGTTCATGCCCCAGGAGCGCAAACTCTTCCGCAGTATTCTGGTGAATTTTAAAAATTCCAAGCTGTCGATGCCGGATTTGGTCAATCCGGCTACTGCCGTCAATCCCGACGATATCCCGGGGTGGCGCAAGGCGGTTGAAGGCTCTGAAAAGGCCTGTGCAGGTGATGTTCTGCCCGCATTGTTGGCCCCGAAAATCCCCGGTGTCAGCGAGGGCACCGCACCTGTTGCCACTGATTCAGGCCAGCCCCGCGCCTGGCGAAAGGCCAAGGAGAATACCGAGAAAGAAGCGGCGGGCGGGATTTTGCCACCGCTCCCGCCCCTGCAGGACCGTTCCGCACCGCGCGCGAGCCCGCCCGCCACCCCGCCCGCCACCCCGCCCGGCACCCCGCCCGGCACCCCGCCCGGCGACAGGGTGACAGATAAATAATCCGACAGATAAATAATCCGAAGCGCGGCAGCGCCCACTCCGTGTATTCCGTGCATTCCGGTGCGCCAGGCCAAGTCTGGCTTTTCTATTGATCTGAAAT
>JBAXOP010000390.1:0-5129 GCA_037133195.1 Verrucomicrobiota bacterium
CGCGTGCCTGGACGGAGAGTGTCCGTTGCAGCGTGACCACCGCAAAGAGTTGGGCGATGGGGTCGGGTGTCATTTGAGGTGGCGGATGAGGATTGGTATCAGGGCGGCGGTTTGAGCGGGTTGGCAGAGCAAGCCGATGAGGGGGGCTGATGTTCAATGCGCCGGAACAGTCCGGTGCGTTGATGGTGTTGACGGCATCGCCATCGTGGGCGAGAAGATTGACGATTACGCTGAGGCGAGCGGTGTGACATGGCGTGCGATTGATCCCCGCCACCTGGAACCGCAGGGAGCTTGGAAATATCATTCCCTTTGGGAAATTGAGAGCCGGGCCATCGCTGGCCCGGCTCCGCCGGCATTTCGGAGCAAGCTGCTCCATTGTTGCCGGCACATTCCCCCCAGGGAAGTATTCACCCCTCCTCAATGGACACTTGCACGAATGGCTGCGATGGTGTCCGAATTGATTCCAATTTTCTCCAGCCGCTCGAATTCCTCATCCTCGCTGAGAATTCGGATCGTGTTTTCCAACGGGCAGAGGGCTGAAACCTCCTCCTCCGTCATCTGACTGATGAGTTTCGAGATGGGAGTCGGATGGCTGCCAAGCCGGAGCGAGTAACTCGCGTACTTCGCGCCGGCCGGTTGCAGCTTTTCAACGCAGATCATGACTCCTTCCTCGGGATCGGCCGGATTTGCCAATGGATTCGCCTCCTCAGCGATATCCTTGACCATCTTGTAGATCTGACAGCCAAGCCCTGGGACGCCTCCTCTGGACCCATCATATGCGCTTCCGACAAAATATCTTATAGTTACCTTGTTATCTATTTCGACGAGGCAAGCGAAAACACTGACAGGGTCCGCAAGCAAACGGTAACCATCAAGATTTGCGCGCGAAAACAAGGCCTCGGGTTTGTTAGCCTTGAACCACGCGAACGCGTGATCGAACACGCTTTTTCCAGCCTCAATGGTCCTCGGGTGCGTATGCCGGCCTCCCGGGTAGTTGAGAGCTTGCACTCCAATCATCCAATCGAACGCGCTGGGTTTGATCGACGGCACGATTCTAATGGACGACTTTCCTACTGGGAATCGTAGCTTGCGCTCAGCGTATGCCGGGAGCAGGAGAGAATCATTATAGGATGCCTTGCGGGTGCTGGTCCACGGTGTGGATTCGCGAATTTTTCGAATGTCTTCGGGTGTTGAGAATTCAACGATTGATTTCATGTCTATTGGTGTCTTTCTGTTGTTTTGGTTTGTGGCCGGAAGTCTGGTATATCCTCGAAGATTGCTCCGCGGAACCTTTGATCCAGCTTGGTTTGTGTTGTTGGTCTGAAGGATCCATAAATCCGCTTGCGGACCTAAAATCTGTCAGATATAAGATGATGTGTTTTTTGCCTGCCCGGCCAACGAAAGGAAGGTCGGGGCAATTTCTCTTCGCCGTAGCTCGGCCACCATGCCGGATTCCGCAAATTCTGGCAGATAGACCCTATTCCTAATGCGGTCAGAACACATCCATTTCTGGTTCGCTATCATCACTTCCTGAAGTGGATGAATCCGGATTTGACTGTGGAACAAAATTCACCAAAGCCCCCCGCTCCTCAACGATTGCGGCAAGCAAAACCTCTTCCATGAACCTCGCCCCTTTCTTGTGCCTGACGGCTTGCTCAATCCTGGAAATGCCTAACTCAAGAAATCTTTTGCGCCAGGTTTCAGCAACCTGTCCGGCCGCGGCTTCCAGCATCTGTCGGTAGTCTTCCGCAGTTAGATCAAACATAACGAACATCTCCGAGGAAAAGCGATTGATCAATTCCCGCGGCAAGGTTTTCACCAACTCCGGGAGTTCGGGAAGGTCATCAGATGGATGTGATGGTATGAATCCCATCGACGGCCTTGTTTTGGCCTCCCAAAGGTCCTGAAACGCCGCTCCCGCAAGAATCATTGTCTTATTTTCCAGAAACTCCCGTACCGCCTCAATCCGCGACTCTGTGATACGATCTCCATCCAAGTCATTGATGTTCTTTTGAACCCTGCCATCACAAAGGGAGAAAATCTCGGATCTCAAAAATGTATTCCAGTTAGAATTATGGTAGCACTTATCTAACTCATCAATAAATATAATCGCGCCTTGATTTTGTTTTGAGCGTTCGATAAAGTCGATGATTGTCGGCCAGGTAGCCGAGCCGCCGCGATTGGAGCAGCCTAACAAAATCCAGTCCGAGACGGAGATTGAGAGAAATGGGACCTGCATCTCGTTAGAAAGAGCTTGTGCGATAAACGTCTTCCCACAGCCGCTAGGTCCTAACAGAAGAAATGATGTCCGTAGTTTCAGTCCGATGGCGGCCCTGTTAACGTTTAGGCAAGCTCTGGCGATCGCACAGAGGCGATCAAAGACCGGTTGCTGATGGGGAAGTATGATGGAACTATTGCTTGTGTTTTGTGATTCTGACATTTTGAGGTTATTGGGGGATGTGGAGGTGGAGGTTGCTTGATACATTCTCCTCCAATGTTGTTGTATTCAATCCAGATTGGATACAAAGATGCTCCAAGGGCTTTTCTTGTGTCCTTGAATATGAAGCAGTATTTGGTTGATACCCCGAAGGTCCGGAAACGGGACCTCGGGGTCCAAGCTCCGCGTCGAATTCGGCTTCTCACCGGCCAGCGTCAGATGCACATCGGCGGCAGATCCCTCATCTGTATTCTAACCGCTTCTCTCATTTCCCATCTGGCTCTTGCATCAGGGTGCATTTCCCAATCGACCATGTCTTCAAAATCCGGTCGGTAAAAATCTGGTGCCGCCGCTGTGTGAAGACTATCACCAACAGCTTGGAGGGATGCCGCGTGAAAAACGCTGGCGGAGCTAGCATCTAGGCATCCTCCCACTTCCTCTAACATGTTGGCACAAAAAACAGTTGTAAATAACAGGTTGAGGTCGTAGCAGACCCATTTCAGAGCCGGGGCGATCACCTTCTCGGCCCCCTCGATTTCGAAACTGCCCCCGACTGAACGTAGTTTGGGAAGATGCAAAGTGCCTCGCCAATAGCCCCAGAGACGGTTGCCCACAGTCTCAAGGCAGGGTAAATCGCATCCGATTGCCATCAATGAACCTCCGACAGATGCTAGTTTTGGCACATGAAGGTTTGGGGTTGTCTGGAAGTCGAGGTCGCCGCCCACACTAACCAGACTGGGCAAACCAACCTTGTTGTCGGTGCAAGAGTAAATATAGCCGTCGACTATTCTGAGGTTTGGTGCCGAAACCGCTTCCAAACTCCTGATCCGGATTGAGCCTCGTACCTCAAACCAACGGATTTCCACATCACGGCGTTTCTTCCAATGGAACGAGGTGAGCAGAATAGTTTCGCCATGATCGTTTACGGAGGTCCGCCGGCCTTCGGGCAAAACCGCGCTATGCATGATGGATGAAGCCATTTTATACGTTGCTTTTGCCCAATTGCGGCAGTCACCGACCCAACGGCCGCTCTGTTTGAAGTATGGAATAAGTGTGTCCCGGATTTCTCCGGTTCGAGCGTAGTGATCAATGGAATCGAGAATCAAATGTTCTTTCATGGTTATCAGGGGCTGTGTTTGTATGTGTGGGTTGAAGACTATTGAATGCCTGCGTTTATCATGCCATCGACGGGGCTTCGATGTATTCCAGAATCTCTGGCAAGACTTTTTCCACCCGCCAGAGATGCTGGTAAATCGCGCTCCGATGCACTCCCCGCCGCTTGGCGACGTGCGAAGCCGGAATGCCGTCAAGATAAACCAGACGGGCAATGCTGGCGTTGGCATGGCTGATCCGACCCGACCTCGCGGCTAGCCGGATTCCCTGGCAAAGCACGTTCCGGGCAATGGGCTCCGGCCAGTCGTGCGGGGACAAGTCATACGGGTGCGGCGTGGATTCCCCATGGAATTCGGCAAGAGGTTCGAGGAGGCGTGTTCCCCGCAGAATGAAACGTGCATTGCGCATTTTAGCGAATCTGAGAGCATGGGCGATCGCACGCGGCGCGTGCCATGGCGTATCGGGCGATCCGTCTTCGGGGACTTTGGTTGAAACGGTCTGTCGCAGGAACCATTGGAGGGCGAGAACCACCGCGTCATTCCGGATTGCCGATTCCTGACCGGCTAGAATCCCTTGAAGAACGCCGTCTCGAAGTGCCTTGCGGGCAAGGCCATCCAGTTCGGCGGCGAGATTGTTGAGATCATGTCCGGTATGATTGAATGGTAACTCCGTGATGTTGGAATGATTGCGGGGACCAGGCTTTTTTGTATGGGTATGTGTTTTCATAACCCCTGATGAGTTGTTTTCTGCAGACCCTGCGGCGGCGAAAGCCGCGCCGGGCTGAATCAGCGATGCATCAAGTGGAGGCATCCGCTGGTCACCGGAGAGATGGTCAGGATCGGTGGCCCGTGGGATCAGGGAAACTCCAGCACCCCCTGAATTCCCGGATTTCCGGTCCGGGCGCCTCCGACGCGCGCTTCAAGGTTTCCCAGAATCCAGGAGCCCGCCTTGCTGTGGGTGTGGCCGGCTAGCACGGTGACGCGTCTACAGGGAAAATTGCGGACGATTCCGGTCAGCGCCATTCCTGCCGTAAGATTGGTGAAGTGAGGCAGATGGGTTGGCCCGCAAGGTTGGTTGTTGTAATAGGCCGTTTGGGGAAAAGGTGGCACATGGGTGGCAACCACCACATGCCGATAGGAACTGAGTGCGAGCGGGAGCGTTCTTCGAAAGGCTGCAGCGGATTCCCGTCCCAGTGATTCCATCTTTGCAAATAGCCCCGCTCGGGAGAGCTTGCGAAAATCCTCGATGCTGCGGTGGTCACGGCTGCCAATGATCGTTTTCCTACCCCATCCCGCCCTCGCATCGGCCCATCCGCGGTGGCCGATGAGCGCCGTGTGTTGGTCCAGGGGAATGATTTCATCCCCATGCAGATGGCGCAGGTTTGCCACGGATCGGCAGACGGCGGCCAGCTCCCGCTCGACCCATTCAATCGATCCATGGTGAAAATCATGGTTTCCAAGGACGAAATATAGCGGGCGCGGCGCGCACGCCTCGGCCAGTTCCCGAAGGTGTTTGACAATTGCCGGTGCCGACGAGGTGTCGCCTGTGACGATCAGTGCTTTGGATTGGATTCCGGCGA
>JBAXOP010000391.1:0-5099 GCA_037133195.1 Verrucomicrobiota bacterium
GCATGAACAAAGGAAAGCTAACAGTCAGGACTTCCAAGGGAAGAAGAAAGCGGTGAAATGGGGTTTCCCCACGCTGTGGCTTGTAAGCCTGTCACTTCATCGACTTGCTGGAAGGCGAAATGGCGGCGGGCGGCGGAAAGCTGGTGGAAAGGATCCATGAATCAACTGGGCGATACGGTTAAAGGGCGAAGCAGATCGGCGATCCAGGCCGACGCATGATGGAGATCTTTTTGGATTATCGGGCGGTCACTGTCGGTGATTTGGCGGCGCAGGATGGAGAGGACTTTTTCATCCACCTGATCCTGCCCAATGTGACGAAGGGCCTGGATGAGGGTGCCGCTCTTGCGCCCCGCCGTGGCCATGTTGCGCGGTGTGGTGTGATGAAGGTGGATTTCCCGTTTGCCGATCTTGATCTTGCGGGCGGGGCCGTCAGTGAGGAAGACGATGCGGGATGGCACTTGGTCGGAAAGCCCGAGTTCGTTGGCCGCGTATGCGCCGGAGGGTTGGAGGCGGATGGCATCCCGAACCACCAAGGCCCGGGCGATGGCATCTGCGGAAGGAGCCACCGTGCCGAGCACCGGGTCTTGGGCAGGGAAATCATAGAGGCCACGGGCGAGTTGGCGGATGGTGCCGGCTGCCTTGAGGCGGCGCAGAGTCGAATCAATGGCGGCGCTGCTGCCCATGTCTTGAAAATGCTTTGGTGTGAAGACCCACCCCTTGCCGTTGCCGTAAATACGGCTACGTACCTTAGAGTCAATGGATGGGGATTTTTGAGGCATTTAATTCCTGACGGAAAAGCTAGGTTTTTTTTACGTCATGCCAAGGACCATTTTTTCAGTGAAACCCAATTCCGGGGGGGTTGGGGATCGCTTTGGTTTACCCGGAAAGACGCTTTCGCTTCCGAGGGATCGAGCGATTTTGAGCAAAGGCCGGGCCTTCTACGCCCGAAATTCACGGCGGAGGCAGAGGATTTCCGCCGACTGCGGGATATTCGTTGTCAGGCCAATAACCGTGCCGGGGAAAAACGGTGCAAGTTTGGTGCAACTTTTTTCTGCATAACCGTGCATATCGGTTCCTATCCGTGCCGGTCTGTTTATACCTGGCTTGTCGGAAACCCTTGAAAACAAGGGGTTTAGATGGCTCCGGCGGTTGGGATCGAACCAACGACCTAGTGATTAACAGTCACCCGCTCTGCCGCTGAGCTACACCGGAAGGACAAACACGCCGGATAGCGGCGCGCGGCGGGAAGATGGCTTGGCGGTGGCGGTTGTGGCAAGGGAAAAGTTCTCTACGGAGACAAATAAATCGTCGGAGCCCAGAAATGCGCCAGTCTCGGCCATTCTGAAGCGAGCCGGAAAATGCTGGGATATGGGAAACTTCCGGGCAGGATGCCCAAATGAGGATACCTGAGTCTCACCCGCCGGCGGCAAGGATGACGAGTTCCAGACGGGCACCGTCGGATAGCGCGGTGAGAGGGTAATCGCGGGGAAAAACGACCGCTTCGTTGAGTTCAACGACGACGGGTTTGCCAGTTAGGCCGAGGGATTCGAGCAAGGCGGCGAGTGTGAGGGGACCGGCAAGTGGGTGCGCACGACCGTTGAGCCGGACGGTGATGGGGGTCATTTCCATTGGCTGAGTTGTTCTGGGAACGGGCATTGGTGGCAGTCGGAGAAATCTTCGAGGCAGAAATCATGATAGATCTGGAGCATTGCCTGATGGTGGGCGACACGGCGCAACCACGGCTGGGCGAGGGGAAGCGAGCCGAATAGACGGATAGCGCAGCGCCGGACTTTTTCGTTAGGAGCGGAATGGCGCAGTTTGTGGTAATCTTTGAAGGAAAAGGCATCCTCATGTAGGGCGAGTGGCACGAGATGGTTGGCCAGCAATTCCAAGCCTTGGTTGCGGCCAAACAAGGCGAGCTTGTGGGCCGCGTGGGTGGAGGTGAGGGTGTGCCGGTGCGACCAAAACGGGTGCTCGAGGGATTGGAGGAAATCCAGCAACGGCTTGACCTTGAACGGCCGCGCCAAGGCAAGGCGGCGGTAAAGCGGCCAAGCGGCGAGTAAGGTGGCTAATGCGCCGATGCGCCGGTGCGGGTGGTTGGCTGGGCGTTGGCCGTGGAGTTTCCAAGGAATGGCCCGCTCCTGGGTCACCTCGAAATGAGTGCGGTGTTTCCACCAGGTTTCCCACAGGCCGCGCAGATATTCGCGGGTGTCAGGAGGCGCTTGGTCGTGGAGGTCGGGCGCGAGAAATCCTGCCGCCCCAAATAAGATCGCCTCCGCCGCCGCCGCATCGTTCTTCAAAGCCACTAGCGGCAGGCGCTGGGCCAATAAGCGCAAGGCCAGCGCGTTGCCGCCGTAGCCGAGCGTCTCGGCAGTCGCCTGAAACAACGCGGCGTCGGGCCCGTGGGCATCGGCAATGCGCAACCAGCGTCTGGCCTTGGCGGCCGCACGGAAGCGAGCCGCCTCGTCCAGCAAGCCGGTGAGTGCGCCAGCGGGCATTTGTTTGAGTGGAAAGACACAGCGCCCGGGATGAGCGATGGCGACCTCGCGCGGGGGCCGGTTGAGGGCATCGGCGAGTTGGTGATTTGAAATGACGACTTGAGGCACATCGCGGTGTTCGCAGGTGCGGGTGAAGGTTTTGCGGGCCTCATCATGAAAGATCACATGCAAAACCACCTCGCGGAATGCCGGATTGGCCGCATGGCCGTGGGCTTCCCAGGCGGCGGCATCGGGATCAAGCTCCAACGCCCCGGTTTTGACCACCCCATCGATTTCCACCGCCGCTTGGAAAAAATCCGGGCCGGCACCGCGGTTCCACTCGCCAAATTGGACGATGCGCACCGCTCTTCCGTCGGTGCTGCGGAACAGCCGTCCAAAGGTGCCGCCGAACCACAGTGCCTGCAATTCCAACTCGGCGGGCAAGGGGGCCACCACACGTTCCTCGAACGCCAGGGGCGGGTGCCAGATGGTTTCCATCAAAAACAGATAGGTCATAACTTGATGGCGCTCAGCGGGTGTTGGAATTGGACGGAGTCTTCGGCGCGGCCGGCGATTTGGCCGTCGGTGGTGTTTTGGTTGGCGCTGGGTTAGCTGGCAGCGGAATGATTCGCGGCGAGATGACCGGTGCCGGAACGACCGGTAACGGAACCACCGCCGAGGGAGTGCCACCTGGCGCGTTGGGTGGGGGGGTGTTGGCCGGGTTTGCAGGGGGTGGTGGTGGTGGGTCGAGGATATCCAGCCAGCCGGACAAGGCATCTGCCTCCGGGATAAGTCCGTAGTGGGCCTTGGCCTCGCGCAATGCCTGAATCGCCTGGATTTTCGCGGTAGGAGAGGCCCGCTGGATGGCGATGAGATTGAATTCCTGGCGCAGTTTATCCTCGGGTTTGAGGAAATGCTCCTTGGCATTGCGGAACCATACGGCGGCAGCGGCGGGTTTGGCTTCTTCCACCAGACGCAGGCCGACGGCCTCAGAGAGGGTGCCGCTGCTTGTGCGTTCGGAGGCGTCCTGCAATTCTTTGCGCATGGCATCGGGCTTGTCGCCAAACTTGATGGCCGCCTCGCGCAAGGTGAGAAAGTCACGGTCCACTTTGAGGTGTTTACCGTTGCCATCGAAGTGCAGGAACGGCCGATACAGCGGGTCTCCCAGCACAATACCCTGCCACGAGGCTACGGGCATAGACATCCAGGCAGCTTCCACCCAAGTGAAGCCGGCCAGCAGTCGCTCATGAATGATATCGAATTGATGGGTGAGCTGTAAGTATGGCTCATAAACGTTGCCGATGGTCACGGCGGCACCCTTTTCTAACAATCCGGCGCTCCAATTCTGGAGTGGGTTGCTCAATTGAGCGGCGCTGGACGAATGCAGGTGCATGGCCACCGCGCCCTTGCGGAAGCGGAACTTGGGGTTGAGCAACGGCCCGCTCAAATTCGAGTCATACCAACCGTAATAGAGGGCGGCCTCGCTCATCGGATAGTTTTTTGGTAAAGTATCATTGAAGCGGTCCACCACGGTGGGGATACCGGCGCGGAGGTTTTTCGCGACGATACCCTCCAGCCACTTATCGCCCTCGGGATACTTGTTGGCGATGTCCACGTACGCGCGTCCCCACAACCCGCCGGCTTCCGTTTCCACTGCATCACGAATCATTCGCACGCAGGTGGCCATGCTTGCAGCGTCTATTCGCGCGGTGAGTACCAACAGGGGTAGATTCGCCTCGCCGATGGATTTTTCATTCTTGAAATAGCGGTTTTCGAACACGCCCTTGATGGGCACGCCTTCGAGGCCGAACATCGCCAACTCTGAGTCCACAGCCGCATCGTCGCGGCCGCTGATGGGATCTTTAGCTGCCTCCTTGGGCGTGTTCGTCTCCGGCTCCGGCTGGATGCGCAGGGGCACCCCGCGCATCGTGACAATCACGCGGATTTTGTTAGCCACGGAGCCGATGATGCCTTTGGCGTCCTTGGAGCGCTGCCAGAACCGGTGTTTATCAAATTCCTGGCGCAGCGGGTTTTGGATAGTGGAGATGTAATCGGCGCGGGAAATATCCGGGGTCACCGGCATTTTCAGGCCGATGAGATTATCGGCGGGGATGAGGCGTGCCGTGCAGTAGATCTGGGCCAATTTCGCGGATTCCGGCACGGCGCTATTGAAGAGCACCACCACCTCAGCGGGTCCGAGTGGGGCGCCGGCCAACGGTGCCAACCCAGACAAACCCAACATCAGCAGTGCGTAGCATCTCATGCGCCCAAGCATGCCCGGAATTTTCCATCATGCAAGACCTGCCGACGCAGCGGCCAACGAAACCTGCAATCCATCCCACGCCACCCGTACCCCGGGCGGCAAGGCGGCTGTTAATTCCGAGTGTTCATTTTCATGGCCCAGGTGTGTCAACCAGGTTTCCCCAGCCATGCTCGCCGCCGCCGCTTCCAACGCCTCGCCCAGCGAAAAGTGGGTGTCGTGATGTGCGGGGCGCAGTGCGTCGAGCACCAGCACATCCACCCCGCGCAGCAAGTCCATGGTGGTAGGGGGAATGCGCTTCACATCTGGCTACACCTCCGCGTTGCGGCGCCTGACGGATGAATACGAACGCGCGCTTGTTG
>JBAXOP010000392.1:0-5098 GCA_037133195.1 Verrucomicrobiota bacterium
TCCGGGCATCCTGCCCGGCGGCCCATGGGGAGAGAATGCGGTGGCGCTTGGCGCCCTTTTCATTCGCATCGCATGGGCCATGCGGGCAACATGCCCGCGCCACTGTGGCCCGGGCATCCTGCCCGCCGCGTGTGACTGCCATGTGAGGGGGGAGAGAAAATCTCCAAATTACTCGGTAGGACTATGCCATACCTAGCAATATGTCTGCGGCCAGCGGTAGGCTGGTTACCATGGCGGTAGTCCCTGTAGCATTCAGTTGGAGCGTTTCACCGCGGGCGCTTGTTGTCGCGAGAATCCGGCAACCCCGCGGCATGGGCGGCGCGAGCCTCAGGCCGCCAGTGGGCAGGCAAGTTAAGCCGGCGACTTCAACTGTGATATGCCTTTCGCTAGTGGCGGTGATTTTAAAATCCAATAACCCATGGCGGGTTGGAAGCCCGGTGACCGCAAAGCCATTATCCTGGGAAATCCATGCCCACGGCAATCCGCAGCCCAGCACCAGTGAGTCGCTGCTATCGCGTTCACTAGCCACCATCGAGGTGAGCGCTAGCATGTATTCGGCCGCTATCCAAGTGTGTGGCACGTCCCCCAGATGCCCGGGGGATCGAGGGTTTTGCCAGGTGATTTCTGGCCATTGGTTCCAGCCCGGCGGACGCCGGTCGGTGAGGAAAAATTCTAGTAACTCGTTAGCCTCGGCACGTTGGCCGAGGCGCACGAAGGCACCGATGAGGCGGATTTCATAAGCCGTGTAATTTGTCCAAGGCAATTGCCCCCGATGTTTGCGGCGGAACCCGGCGAGGTAAGTTTCCAACATGCCGTGTAACCCGGCAGTTGGCAGATCGTCGGCGAAATCTAGCAACGCGATGGCATTGGCGGTGGCCGTCGGGTCAAAGTCTGCCCACTCGACCGAGCCGGGGATATATGTTAGCTTGTGCTGCGCGATGACATGCTCCAACGAGTGTTGAACATCAGTTAGGAATGTGGCAGCGGCGTGACGCCATTGCTCGGCGGCCTCTGGCAGATCCAAGGTGAGGGCCAATTCGGCGGCGGCGTGGAGTCCGCGAATGCCCCAGAAATCATCCCAGTAGGAATGCACCGGATGGGCCAGGTACCCTTCGTGGCTGGCACTTTCTGGCAGCAATCCATAACAGGCAGAGTGCTCCGAATTGGTATATTCCAAGGTCATACGCAAGCCGCGCAAGTGCAGCAGGTATTGCGCTGCCAGGATCACCGGTTGACGCATGCTTTCCAAAAATGCCCGGTCTCCCCCGGCACGCATCACCTCGCGTACGCCCCACAGCAATTGGCCGTGGCTGTCGTGTTCGACTAGCCAGTCGATGCCATCGCGGTCCACCACGCAGGGCACGAAGCCGTCGGCACGCTGGAATGGCGCATACCATTGCAGAAACTCACTTAGCGCGTGCCCTATGTTGGCCTTGGCTAGGGCTGTGCCCATGATTACGCAATCGCGGATCCACGAGCGGGTGTAGCGGCGTGGTCCGGGTTGGATTGCCGCGCCATCGCGGTTGATGAGGATATGCGCTGCGGCCGTGCGGAAACAGGCAAATGCCGGGGCCGCAATGGCCGGCACCTGCCATTGCACCCGGTTGAGCAGAGACCTCCATTGAGATATATAGATGTCCCGTGCATTGTCCACCAACTCGGCTGCTTGCTCGAAAAATGGCACTGATAGGATCACTTCGTCGCGGGCCGGACCCATGTCCCACACCCACGCTGCGGAGGCCAGGCCCGAGGCGTCTTCAACTTCGGTTCGGCCCGGTAACTGGCCGATTGCTAGATAGGGCAATACTCCGCCCTCCTCAAACGCGGCTGCGCCCACCGCATCAGCTGGAATGTTAGATAGCACGTGGCGTCCGCCCACCTGCAGGCCGGTGGCATCGCCGCTGATGTGATGGATCGGGCTGATGCCGCCCAGGTTGCGAAATGCCTGCCATGGCGGATTGACTTGAAACGGCCGCAGCGCCACCACCAGCCGCATGGCCGGGGGAGGGGATTCATCCCATTCCACCCGGTAACTTGCCCTCAGTGTTAGATTGGTGCCGCGGCCATCGACCCACGGCAGCACGTGCATCCGCATGCCCGCTAGCTGCCAAGTGACGCTGGGCAGCGGCGCGCCATCGGCGGGCAACGCGGGGGTGGTCGTCACATCATCCCAGGTGACCAAGCGCCCGTCTATCAATAAAAAGGGTTCCAGGGAAAACCCGGCCTCATCCACTTCGAGCATCCCTTCCTCGTTGAGTAGGGCGCGGCGGCCACCTTCCGGCGTGCCTACCGGCGTCCAGTACGATTGCTCGCGATGCCAGTAGCGCGGGTGCCAGCCGCGCGGCGTATCCGCCGCGACGGCATGCATAAATTCGTTAGGGCTGCGGGAATACCCGTCCGGTTGGATTTTCAGGGCCGCGATTGCCGCGCAGCCGGCCTGTGAAAACGACAGGCGCAAGTAGCGTGCTTGGCCGCCAGCCACCGCGATGTGGCTGCGCGGCCCGGAGGCGCGGTTTGCCTGATGCACTGCCGTCCAAGTGTGGTGATCGGTGGACACCTCCATGACGTAGGCACGCGGCGGCAAGTTCTCGGGCCAATCGATGCTCACTCCTCCGAAGCGTTGGGCCCGTCCAAAATCCACGCTCCACCACGGGTGCGGGTCGTGTTTTGCAGCTCGCCAGCCACCGCCAGAAAATACTGCCGGAGCAGCTTGACCCGCTTCGCTGCTGGAGGCGGCGACGTTCGCCGCTCTCCGGAACGATTCATCGTGCAGCGAAAAATCCGTTAGTTCCAAGGTGCCATGGCCGCCCGGTCCTGCCACCACTGCAAATTCTATTGCACCTACCTCAGTGGCGGCACCGCCGCCGGCGGGTCCCCAAGCAAATGGCAGGTCACGTTCACGAACCTGCATCGGCGTCCAGTCTGTCGGCCATGGGTAATCCGGTTGCAAATGGCGCCACCCGTTCGCCCCGTCGCGATCCGCCACTTTGAATTCAAAATGGTTATGTGGGCCTTCGCCGCGCAGCGTGAATTTGAAGGTAAATGTCTCGGGCAAGGCGAGGCGCAATTCCTTGCGAATCACCACAAACCCGCTGCCACCATGAAAATCATATTCGAGCCGCAAGCCCGCCTGGCCCGCGGGACCTCTCGTAGTGCTCAAGTGTCCCTCCGCCTGCCCAGAGGCGGCCACCAGCCAATTGGCTGGATCGGCAAATAGGTCAGCAGGTGATGGGGATGATGAAAACGGGTCCATGCAATGGGATGCCGTGCAACATAGCCTCCAGCCTTGCTTCAGACCAGTGCTAACTGGACTCGCGCAACCGAGCGAAGGTTTCAGCAACGGAGCGCCGGCATCAGCAACGGAGCGCCGGCTTCAGCAACGGAGCGCCGGTTTCAGCAACGGAGCGCCGGCTTCAGCAACGGAGCGCCGGCTTCAGCCGGCGTGTCTCCGGCCTCGCGATAAATCATCACTGGAAGTTGTGGTTCCGACGAATTTGCTTTGCAGTTACCCCTAACGAGCTAGCGTGGCGCCACCGATGAATGACACTCTGCCAAGCCGCCTGCGGTGCTTGATGCTGCCCACCGCGGTGTGCGGATTGCTGTTGTTGTGTTCGCTACCCTCGCTGCTGATCGCCAAGAAAATTGTGGCGTTGTTGGTATTGCCGCCGGGACTGTTGTGGTTGGGGTTGATGGTCTTGGCGGGTTGGCCCGGCTTGAGACGCGGAGGCCGCAGTCTCGTTGCGCTGGTTCTCCTCGGCTACACCCTCACCGGCAACCCTTGGCTCGGCGGATGGTTGTTAGGTTGCCTGGAGTCGCCTTATGTCGCTGTATCGCAGCCGGCCCAGCGCTTCGATGCCATCTGTGTACTTGGGGGTGGCTCTTCGGCAAGACCCGATGGCACACCGCAACTCGGGCCAGCCGGCGACCGTCTCCTTGAGCCAGCCAGAATGTTCCTAGCCGGTAAGACAGAATACCTGGTGGCCAGCGGGCTGAATGTCACCGACGGCGGCGGCACTCGCTCGCTGGCGGACGACACAGCCGCGCTGTGGCGCGACCTTGGCATACCCGAAACAGCGATCATCCGCCTAAGTGAACCACGGACGACCAAGGAGGAAATCCTGGCATACAAGGCGCTCATTGCGGGCCGCTCCTGGCAGCGGGTGGGTGTGTGTTCGTCAGCCTGGCACCTCCGGCGGGTCGAAGCGATTTGTCGCAATGAGGGACTGCTCATGATCCCGCTGCCCGCGGATTTTTTATCAGGCCGGCTGCCGTGGAATCCGATGTATGCCGTGCCCCAGGCACGCGGCTTTCATAACGTGCAAAAGGCACTGTGGGAATATCTCGGATCTTGGAATCTACCCACTAACTTGACCCGGCTGCGGCCTTAGGGAGCGACGACCTTGTTGTCGTCGTGCGGAAGGACCGACCATGATGCGAGCCTTTGACGCTCATTCATGGACCGCCCTTCCACTTTCACCACAAGAATCTGGTGGCTCCTTAGCCTCAGGGATCCTTAGCCTCAGGAGACTGCTAATCGTAAGACACCCACACAAAAAAGGCCGGGAGTCGCAACTCCCGGCCCTTTCGGTTTTGTTTTTTTCAGATGCGCATCATTGCGCTTTCACTCGCAGGAACAACTTGGGATTGGCGAGCAAGGCGGCCGGTACCTCCACGGTGATTTCCTCAACCGGGGTGGCGCTGTTAGATGTTGGAGCCACCGCCGGGGTGAATGCCTGCCAATCACCGTTGAGGGTGGCCGACCACTCATAGCTATAGGTCAAGCCGCTGGTCGCCGGGGTGGCGTGCCGTGTGTACTTGAACAGTCCACTGCTCTTGTCGAGCGGTTGGCTGATCGGATTGACCGATGCCGCAGATTTGGGATTGAGCCCAAACGCATACTCAGCGAAGTTGCTCATGCCATCGCCGTCATCGTCGCCGGTGGGGCCGCCGCTTAGGTTATATCCGGAGGCCCAGGTGGCGTAGCCGGATGTGGGCACCGCGACTGTGGTGACGGTCACCGTGCCGTTGCCGGCAAAGCGCGTATTATCCTGATGGGTTGCGCCGGAGCTGCTAGAGCCCCAAGTTCCCAGTGCCTGCG
>JBAXOP010000393.1:0-5096 GCA_037133195.1 Verrucomicrobiota bacterium
CTAACCGTGGACGGCGCCATCTCCGGTACCGTAGCCCTGACCAAGACCGGCAGCGGCACGCTGACCCTTACGGGCTCGCGCACTTTTGTCGGTGCTGGTGCCCCCGATCATACCGTTGTCAATGGAGGCTCGCTGGTCATTACGGGGGCGGGCGCTGTCCACGCCAGCACGGTTGGCAATGTCGGCAAGGTGAAAGTGGATGGAGGTTCGCTGACGGTTTCCGCTGGCGCAGTGATGAAAGATGAGTATCTCACCATCGGCAGCGTCGCGGGGCAAAACGGCAACTCGGTCGCCATCACGGGCGCGGGTTCGCGGGTGGAGGGAACGGATGCCTCCAAACTTCAGTTGTATGTCGGCAATTCCACCAGCACCGGAAACAGTTTGACCGTTTCCGACGGCGGCTATCTGAAATCCGGCGGGAGTTCCAGCCATCGTAGCATCATCGGGTGTGTGACTACTTCGACCGATAACTGGATTGAGATCACGGGCACCACGGCCGCGGGCGTCCAGTCGAAATGGGAAGCAAAGGACAACAATGTCTATATCGGGAACGCTGCGGGTGCTTCCCGCAACAGTATTCGCATCACGGACGGCGGGTGGATGAACATGATGTCCGCGCAGTTCGCCAACATCGGTAACAACAACACCGCCATCGACAACTTCGTCACCATCAGCGGCGTATCAGCGAGCGGCTCCGCTTCAACCTGGTCCAACGCCAACGGTCAGATCAATATCGGCGGCGGCGGCACCACAACGTCCGGCAACGGTGGAGTCCAGACAAGCACCGGCAACTCGCTGACCGTCAAACTCGGCGGTGTGGTATCCGATCTGAAATGGCTCATGGTGGGCAACTCATCCGACGCGGCCAACAATAACAGCACGCTCGTGCAGAGTGCCGGTTTGCTGGAAATCAACAGTGGTGGCGGCATCGTGGCGGGCACCGCAACCGCCACGGGCAACACGGTTACAGTCGATACCGGCGGCATCCTCCAGTTCAAAACCGCCACGCCGACACTCACCATCGGTGCGGGTGCAGGCAACGCGATCACCATCAACGGCGGCACGCTGTCCTACAAAGGCGCGACGGGTGTGGACATGAGCGCCAACAAGACCGCCGGCGTCGGCGTCGGCGCGTTCACCTGGTCGGGTCTCAACACCTTTCGCCTCGATAGCTCGCTCACCAATACCACCGACACCGGTGCCACCGCCTACACGTTTGCCAACGACCTGGGCGCGACGAACTACACCGCGCTTGAGTTGTTAGGGACCACCTCAAAAACCACCACGATCACCCGTGCCATCACCATCGACGGCACCCACAGCGGCACGTTGTTAGTCAATAACGTCACCGCCACGGTCACCGGTGGCATCACTCTAACTGGTGCGGTGAACGTTACCGCCAGCGGCACGGCCTCGGCCCTGACCGGGGTGGTCACCGGCGGCGGTTCGTTGACCAAACTCGGCAGCGCAACTCTAACGCTCGCCAGCACCCCCAGCTACAGCGGCGACACCACCATCAGCGCGGGTACGCTCAAACTGAACAGCGCCAATGCCAGCAACGAGTCATCCACCGTCACCATCGCCAGCACCGGTGCCGCGCTCGAACTCGGCTTTTCCGGCACAGATACCGTCGCCGCCCTCGTCATCGGCATTAGTCCGATGCCTCCAGGTGTTTATAAATCCAACACCAACACCACCGACTCCGGTACCGCCATCGACCAGATCATCGGCACCGGTACACTCACTGTGTCGTCAGTCCCGGCCGGCGGTTATGCCAGTTGGGCACTTGGCAAGGGCCTTGGTGGCAGCAACAACGGCGCGTTGCAGGATCCTAACAAAAACGGTATTTGCAATCTCCTGGAATATGTTCTCAATGGCAGCCCCTTGCTGGCCGAGGCACCGCAGTTGATCCTGCCCACGCTCGACGCCTCCGGCACTAACTTCATCTTCACCTTCACCCGCCGCGTGGATTCCACGGCCGATACCAGCCAAGTGTTTAACTACGGCACGACCCTCGCCGCGTGGACGCCCCTAACCATACCTGCCGCCGCGGGCACCTATACTGAGGTTGTGGTGGGCAGCGCGACGGGCACCGCCCCCAACCAAGTGCAAGCCGTCACCATCACCCTTCCCAAAGGAGCCAACACCCATCTCTTCGGCAGCTTGCACGTCACTCAGCCATAGAAAAAACACAAGACGGCCAGACGCTCACCAAGTCAATTTCCGGATTGCATCGTCACTTCCTTAATCTGACAAAAGCGGGTTTTTCGTGTGGCCAGTGGCGGCTTTACCTTCCTCCTGAAAGAATGGATTTTCGCCGTGCGTAACGATTGCTTAATCGCAAGTCCTCCCAAACGCCTGTACCCCGTGAAACGAACCCTCCTGTTAACCGCCGCCGCCGCTATAGCACTGAGCCTCAGCGCCAGTGCCCAAACACCGCCACCCGCAACCCCCGAACCGACGCCCGCCACACCTAGCAAAAAGCCACTGCCCGCGCCCAAAAACAATAAAAAGCTGCCGGTGATCGCCGGAGCCAACCTCGATAAGCTCGAGGCGGCGCTGCCCGCCAAGGCAAGCGCGACACCGAAGAAGGCACGCAAGATCTTGGTATTCTGGCGTTGTGAAGGGTTTTTCCACGACCAAGGCATCGCCGGTGCCAACAAGGCGCTTGAATTAATGGGCGCTAAGACCGGAGCCTTCAGCGTTGATATCAGCCGCGAGTATGCTTCGCTGGAAGCTGCGAATCTAGCGAATTACGACGCCCTGGTCTTCAATAATACCACCCGTCTCGACGACTTCCCCTGGGGCCTCACCGCCGCACATAAACAGGCGATCCTCGCATTCGTGCGCAGCGGTAAAGGCATCATCGGCATCCACTCCGCCACCGACAATTTCTATAAGTGGCCGGAGGGTCAGCAAATGATGGGGGCCTCGTTTTTCGGTCATCCATGGGCTGGCGGCGGCACCTGGGCATTCAAACTCGACGAACCGGCCCACCCGCTAACCAAGGCGTTCGAGGGCAAGGGGTTCAAGCTCAAGGATGAGATATATCAATTCAAGGAACCCTACAGCAGGACCTCTTGCAGGGTGCTGTTGAGCATCGACCTGAGCGATGAAGTCACCGACACCGGCGGCAAGCGCAAAGCACGCAAGGACGGCGACTACGCCGTCTCATGGATCAAGAAAGAAGGTGATGGCCGTATCTTCTATTGCTCGCTAGGCCATGGCATGAATGTTTTCCAGGAACCCGCCATCCTGCGGTTTTACCTCGACGGCATCCAATACGCGCTGGGCGATCTCGCCGCAGATGCCAGCCCCAAGCCCTAACTTAACAACAATGCCATGGATGCAAGTCAACGACACACGTCCCGTCGCACGTTTCTCACCCAGATGCTCGCCACTGCAGCGGTTTCGCCTTTCGTGCTGCCCTCGCGCGGCCGGGCGGCCACCGGCAGCTCCGGCGGTTCACTTAGAATGGGCTTCATCGGCACCGGCAATCAGGCCAATGGCTTACTGGGTGGCTTCATCAGCCAGAAAGACGTGCGCGTGCTCGCCGTCTGCGACGTCAACACCGAGCGTCGCAACGCCGCGAAAAAACGCGTGGATTCGACCTACGATAATTCCGATTGCACGGCATACAACGATTTTCGTGAGATCATAGCGCGCAAGGACATAGACGCAGTGTGCATCGCCACTCCCGACCACTGGCACGCGATTGTGACACTCGCCGCCCTGCGCGCCGGCAAGGATGTATATTGCGAAAAGCCACTAACACATAACATCCACGAGGCGGTCGAGGTGATGAAAGCCGTGGAGGAACACCATCGCGTGCTGCAGACCGGATCGATGCAACGCTCGATGAAAGAATTCCGCATTGCCTGTGCCTTGGTACGCAACGGCGTCATCGGCAACATCAGTCATGTCGAGTGCTCATTCGGCGGCCCACCCAGACCAGCGGCCGACCTGCCCACCGAGCCAACCCCCGCTGGCCTCGACTGGGATATGTGGAGTGGCCCGGCCCCCCTGCGAGGCTATAACAAGGCCCTGTGCCCGTTCCCTAACGGATTTGGCAGTTGGCGCTCATTCCGCGAGTACGGCTCCGGCGGCGTGGGAGACTGGGGTGCGCACCACCTCGACATCGCTCAGTGGGGCTTGGGCATGGATGACAGCGGGCCGGTGGAAGTCGTCGCTGCGGCGGGCAAGTCCGGCTGCAAACTCGTCTATGCCAACGGCACCTACGTCGAGCACAAGGGTGGCTTCGGCGTGCATTTTCATGGTTCCAACGGCGAAGTACTCGTCAACCGCGGCAAATTCATCTTGGTTGTGGACGGCAAAATAGTCGCTCAGAGCGGCAAATACGCCGGTCCAGCCAAGCCGGAAATCACGAATGAGTCCAAGCGTGCCACGTCCACGGAGGCCGAGGTGCAGAAGGCGGAGCGGGCCTATCTTAAAGACGCGAAGATTGAGTTATATGTGAGTAAGAATCACATATCTGATTTCATAGAATGCGTCAAGAGCCGCAAGAAGCCCATCACCAGCGAGATTATAGGCGGCCGCAGTGCGATTTGTTGCCACCTGATGAACCAGAGTTACTATCACAACGTCGGCTTCAAGTGGGATCCGGCCAAGTGCGCGCTGGCAGGCTCCACAGGCGACCCGCAGTGGCTCACGCGCGACTACCGCAGCCCGTGGAAAGCTTGAGCAACCCAGGGGACTACCTTCAAAAAAGCGGGGCCACCGCTGGTGAAGCGACGGCCCCGGGGGTTAGGGGTTAGAGGTAGCGGACGGGCTCAGGGTGCCAGCACAGCCAAGCGGACGAAGAGCTTAGGAGCACCGGGGCTACTCTGCGGCAGCGTGTAGGACAACGCGCCATCGGGGCCGTCGGTGTTGGTGGTGAGACTGCCAACCGGAACATCCGTCCAATTTCCGAGGTCAGTCGAGGTCTGAACGACAAATTGTTTGTCGGCACCGTATTCCGTACTCGGGATGTTGCCGCCATTCGTCCAGGTGATCTTGTTGTTCGCGTCGATGCCCGGCAACGTGGCTCGGCCCGTCTCATTCATGAAGTAGGCGATACCGTTTTGCACTCCGTCATT
>JBAXOP010000394.1:0-5056 GCA_037133195.1 Verrucomicrobiota bacterium
GCGCCGCCATGCGCTTTTTGACCGAGCCATCGATGATTTTCGGGCCGACGGTCACATCGCCGAATTCGGCGGTTTCAGAGATTGAGAAACGCATGCCGGCGATACCCGATTCGTTCATCAAGTCCACGATGAGCTTCAGCTCGTGGAGGCATTCGAAGTAGGCCATCTCCGGTTGATAGCCAGCCTCGACGAGCACCTCAAAGCCGGCCTTGACGAGGGCCGAGGCACCGCCGCACAGGACGCATTGCTCACCGAACAGGTCGGTGACGGTTTCTTCGCGGAAGTTTGTCTCAAACACCCCGGCACGCGTGCAACCGATGCCGCGTGCCCAGGCCAGTGCGGTTTCCTTGGCCTTGCCGCTGGTATCCTGATGGACTGCGATGAGACCCGGCACGCCCTTGCCTTCGAGAAATTGCGAGCGCACCGTATGGCCCGGGCCTTTCGGAGCGACGAGGATTACATCGACGTTTTTCGGTGGTGTGATGGTTTTGAAATGCACCGCAAAGCCGTGCGAGAACAGGAGGGTCTTGCCAGGGGTGAGGTGAGGTTCGATATCCTTGTGGTACACCGCCGGAATCACCGTGTCTGGTGTCGCCACAAAGATCACGTCGGCGGCTTTGACGGCCTCTGCTGTGTCCATCACCTCAAACCCGAGTTGCTTGGCCACTTCCCGTGACTTGGATTTCTTGTACAGCCCGATGATGACTTTCAGGCCGCTGTCCTTGAGGTTGAGGGCATGAGCGTGGCCCTGAGATCCGAAGCCGATGACGGCTAGGGTTTTCTTTTTCAGGGGGGCAATGGTGGCATCCTTGTTGGTGTAAATTTTCGCGGCCATGGGGGTCAAATGGGGGGAATATGGGTGGTATCGTGCCGAAACAATTGTGATATCGACGGGCGCGACACTGGCGTAAGATCGCGCCGGGTCAAGTCTCCATTTTAAAATTGTTTGTGGCAAGGTGGCCGCCTCACAACGGCTTTGCGTAAGTATTGCAACGATTGCACCAACCATCGAGCCAACGCTTTTCACCGCGTTCCGGCGGCGAATTGGCGATGCGGCGGGCCAGCACCCGCTTGGCTGAGGCCGCAAACTCCGCCGCCCCCGCCGCTTGCCCGCCAGGCACCTCGCGCATCCCGGCGAGTACTTGCAATAAGCCCCAGCCCACACCTTGGTAGCGTTCCGTGGCCAAGCTGCCGTCCCCCTTGAAATTCACATAGTCTATCAATGCGTAGGTGCCGTTGGACGTGGCTCCCACCTTACGATAGTTTGCTTCTATGCGGGCTCGTTCACTCGTCGGTGCCGTCGCCAGTATCTTGGGCAGTGCCGCCCGTGAGCGTGCCAGAATGAAATCTGTCTGCACTCCGACCTGGTCCGCCAGCCAGTTGCGTAAGCCCGTCATCTGCGGCCCCTTGAACGCTTTTTGAAACTCCGCCTTGGACGACCACGGACAGGTGGCTGCCAAGGCTACTGTCGGCAGAGCCACGCCTTGTTGCTTGGCAAATGCCACAAATTGCGGCCATGTCTCATTGAAACGCCCCCGTTTCCCTGCTGGATACCAAATGAAATGTCCTATGCCCAGCGACGGAAATTCTTCCCCGGTATTCCATGTCGTCAGTCCCTCCACCGTACCGGCGCATTCATTGTGCCAGATTTTGCGACCGATGGCGGCTTTCTTAGCGGCGCTCAAAACCGTGACTGGTGCCACCACCGCTTGCGGCGGCGGACTCGCCACTGCACAGTCAATTACCATCCACATCGCCACTCCAATAATAAATACAGGTTGCATCGCGACAAGCTAGCCCTTTCCTCCCGCCCCGACAAGGCCACATGCGGAGGCGTACCCTTGTGTCGATCGTGAGTGAGACTCCAGCACTTCTGGAATGTCACTGGAGTGAAATTGGGTGAAATCGGGTTGATAATAGGCACACAGGGTGAAACGCTGTGGTGTGTTCGATTGGTTGGATGAGAAAGACGAGATATTGCGGGCATCACGGGGCGTGAAATCTGCGAAAATCCGCCCGATTTGCCAGTTTGGGCTTGCCAAGCCGGCAAATCTCTGCTTTGTCCTCTGTCCGGACTTAGCTCCGCACCCCACCCTATCTCACTATTTTTTTAGCGACCAGCGCCCGCCCATGCTTCCTGACAATACGGTTTTGTCTGGGGCTGAGGGGCCGCTTTCGCTAGTCCCCGGATCACCCTATGAAAAGCGAGCTCGTCGAAAAAGCCTCTGAAATTGTCACCGACCCCCTGGTGCTGGTCAACCTGGTGTCCCAGCGCGTCAGGCAATTGAATAGCGGGCGCTCTCCGCTCATCCCGCCCCGCCCGAGCATGGGTGCCGCCGACATTGCCCTCACCGAACTCATCGAGGGCAAAATACGCTTGGTGCCTCAAGTTCCGCTTTAATCCGCCCGGCACCGCTTGCCAGGCCCCCCCTCATGAGTGCGGATATCGCCACCAACCGGAAAGCCGGACGCGATTTCCACATTTTGGAAAAATACGAGGCCGGCTTGGAACTCAAGGGCACCGAGGTGAAATCCATTCGTGCCGGCAAGGTGAATGTGTCCGACGCCTTTGCCCGTGTCGAAAACAATCAGGTATTTCTCTACGGCTGCGACATTCAGCCATGGGAAACTGCCGGCGTGTGGTTCAATCACCCCGCCAAACGGCCGCGTCGGTTGCTACTCAACAAGCGCGAAATCCTCAAGCTAGCCACCGCCACCACCATCAAGGGTTGCACCTTGCCGTTGTTGCGTATGTATTGGAAAAACCGCCGCGTCAAAGTGGAACTCGGCATCGGTAAAGGCAAAACCCACTCCGATCAACGCCAGGACCTCAAAAATCAGGTGGAACTACGCGAAGCCCAACGCGAAATGGCGCGTTTCAACCAGCGCTGAGAACGCGCCGGGCCAAGGTGGTTTCGATCACTTGTATGATTTCTTGGGTCCTCATGGGCGAATGGCGGCCAGAGGCACCTCTCCTTGAGGCAGTCTCACGCCACTTGAGGCGGTGCGAAACCATCGCGGTAGCTGCGCCGGACGATGGAGTTGGATGCTTCCGGGTGGTTGGTGAAGCTGAGGCTGGCTTTGTCCCAGCGGAGTTCTTGGCCGGGGAAACGGCTGGCTTTGACGGCGAGTTGGACCGCTTCGGTGATCCGCAGCGCGTCGCGGAACGGACTGCGCAATTCAGATTTTTTGCCGAGGCAATTATCCACCCAGGCATGCCAATGGTTGAGTGGCGCAAACTCTGGTAAACCCGGCATTTTTAATCCCGCAGTCAGTTTGCCCTCACGCCAAATTTCAAGCCGACCCGGCGCGGTTAGGGTGAGTACCCCGCCTTCGCAAACGACCACCGTCATGTTGTCGTCGGCAAATTTTCCTGCTGGCAGGCCCAATGCTGCCCGCGAGACCGCTTGGGCGGAATCCCTGTAGTAGATCGGAAATTGTTTGCGGGCGAAGTGCGGAGAATCCACCGCGTAGGTGATGGTGGTGCGGCACGGGTGGGGGTGGAATTCAGGGTTGGTTGACTGCGGGCATTGGTTCAAAACCGCGATGGGAGAGCGCAATTCATCATAAGCATAAAACAGCACATCAAGCACATGGCAGCCCCAATCGCCCAGCCCGTTGCTGCCGTAATTCCACCACGAACGCCACACCACTGGCGCAATTCCTGCGCGGTACGGCACTTCGGCGCAAGGACCGAGCCACAGGTTCCAATCGAGGCCGGGCGGCGGCGGAGTGGGCTCGGCGATTACCCGGTCGAGGTTGAAATAGGCGCGGTCATTGGGTGAACCGATCCACACGTGGGCCTCCAGCGCCTTGCCGAGCATCCCTTGGCGGAGAATTTCCACTGCCGCCCGGCGTCCGGCCAAGGCCATTCGCTGGTTGCCGAGTTGGGTGATCAGGGAGGGCCGCGCGGCCAACGCCTTTTCCATCATGGCGAGTTCTTCCAATTGATGGACCAAGGGTTTCTGGCCATATACGTGTTTGCCACATGCCAACGCGCTGAGCATGATCGGGGCGTGGCTGTGATCGGGTGTGGACACAATCACCGCATCAAATTGCCCGGTTTTATTGGAAAATGCCTCCCGGTAATCCCGGCACTGGAATGCCCGAGGATGATCCTTGGCGGCTTGGGCGAGGGCTCCGGCATCCACATCACACAGCCCGGCTATGTCCACCAGTGGATGGCTCGCCACCTGTCGGCGGTCCTCCCCGCCAATGGTGCCTACCACGCCGATACACAGCACCCGCAACCGGGTGGGGGGCGGCATTGCCGGTGTTTGTGCCGGCAGTCCGGCGGATAGTGCGAGGCCAGAGATGCCCGTGGTCCACAGAAAACGGCGGCGATTGATCGAAGGAACCATGTCTGTGCTCATACTGCCGAGCCGCCGCATCTGTTTCAACAAAACCGCAGCATGCTCACGCTGGGTACTGGCCGCTGAGGTAGCCGGTAAGTTGTTGGATTGCATGGCGCTGGGCGTGCATGATCCAATTGACGACGTCGCCGATGGACACTAGGCCGACGAGGCGTTCGCCGTCCATGACCGGCAAATGGCGGATCCGGTTGCGGGTCATGCGAGCCATGCATTCCTCGATGCTGTCGTCCGGCGCAATACAGATGACCGGATGGGAGAGGATGTCGCCGACGCGGGTGTTGCGCGAGGTCCGCCCTTGGAGGATGATCTTGCGGCTGTAGTCGCGCTCGGAAAACACCCCAACCACAGTGCTGCCTTCTATAACAACGAGGGCCCCGATATTCTTTTCGCCCATCAGCGTGAGCGCGTCAAAAACCAGGGTTTCTGGGGTGGTGGAGGAGACCTCGGAGCCTTTGCTGGCGAGGATTTGACGGGCGGTACCGGAGATTTCCATGACGTGTGGGTTGGATTACGGCGCAAACCTAGGCGGCGTTTCCCGCAGTGGCAAGCAATCTTGCTGGAATTTCCGGCAAGGCTCCAAGACACAAGACCGCTGCGCTCCAAGACAAGATACAGAAGAGCCGCCGAACTGCGCATGGCGCTCCTGTCTCCTGTCTCCTGTCTCCTGTCTCCTGTCTCCTGTC
>JBAXOP010000395.1:0-4981 GCA_037133195.1 Verrucomicrobiota bacterium
GCCAGACCCTCGGCCAGAAAATTGCCAGCCGCGAAACCCGATGGAAAGCCCTTGGCGGCGAATCCCTCAACACTGAACTCGCCCGCGCCACTGCGGAACACGATGCTGCCAACGAAGAACTCAAGCGCCGCTGCGATCTCGCCGACGAGATTGCCCTCATCGCACCACCGGCCGATCTCACGGTTGCTCGCGAATTCCTTGCCACCATCCGCGACACCCTAACCACTTCGGAGTCTGCCGAAACCTCCACTCGGCAGCAAGCCACCAGACTCAGGGAAAGACACGAAACTGCCACCGCCGCGCTCACCCGCCATCGCGACGACACCGCTGCCGCCCGCCAGACCCTGTGCGACCTCGAATCCGCCATCAAGGCCCGCCAGGAAGCCCACGGCGACGAAACTCAGCGCACCCAAGCCATTATCGCGGCCCGCGATGCTGAAACCCAAGTCGCCGCAAAACTCGACACCACCCGCGAAGTCCTCGCTGCCCTCAGCCCCGATCTCCTCGTGGCCGACCTCGAACGCTTTTCCCGCTCACTAACAGCCCAAGAAGCCCGCCTCCGCAACGCGGAAAACACCCGCCTACTCGCCCGCGACCGTCTCACCCTCGACGGCAGCACCGACCCCGAGGCCGAACTTCACCACGCCGAAGCCCGCCACAGCGCAACCCGCGACCAATTCACCTCCGAGCAGCGCCGCGCCAAAGCCATCGAAATCCTCCATCAACTCTTCACCTCCGCCCGCGAGTCCATCGACCGCGCCCTCGTTCAACCGCTCGCCGGCCGCATCTCCGGTTACCTCCAATGCCTCTTCGGCCCCGACGTGGCAGCCCGCGTCCAACTCTCGGACTCCGGTATCGAAGGCCTCGAACTCGTCCGCCCCGGCGATCCCGCCTTCTCGTTCACAACCCTCAGCGGCGGAGCCCGCGAACAAACCGCCGCCGCCGTCCGCCTGGCCCTCGCCGAAATCCTTGCCGCCGGCCACAACGGCTGCCTCCCCATCCTCTTCGACGATGCCTTCGCCTACTCCGACCCCGACCGCATCCAATCCCTCCAACGCATGCTCGACCTCGCCGCCCTCCGCGGCCTGCAAATCATCGTCCTCACATGCACTCCCGCCGACTACGCCGCCTTCGGCGCTGGTGAGATTCGTCTAACTACCGCATAATTACCATGCTCAATTTCGATCACCCCATCTCACAAAGCGCTGCCTGCCTCGCAGCCGACGTGCGTTCCATGATCGAGAAAACCGATGGCATGTTCGCCCGTTCCGACAATACCGATGACAAAAATGGAAAAGTCGGCCGGCCTTGGCACGTCGATCAGGAACTCGTCGCGAGTAATCTTATCCATAGAAAATCAAGCCTGTGAAGTCTTCAAAAGGACCAGAGCACGATATGGTGTTATCCCCGCTGCGAAAGACAAACGCCAAAACCGGCGAGCTTTATAAACGATTTCAAGACGTGGAGACGGTCCTAAAGCAGCTTCTCATTCTGCCTCGGGAAGAGATCGTTCTAAAATGTGCAGTGGACGACGAGAAAAACGGGGACTTCGTGCCGAGTGAATGCATAGTGCATCTCGTTCGTAGTTGTCGGAACGAGCCCGCCACCTCGTATTTCGAACGCCTCTACAGTGCATTGATGAAGCGGATTTTCCAACGACTTCCGCCCGCCGAAAGCAACGACGGAAAGAAACTTTACCTCAAGGAGAGCCAAATACAGGAAGGGGTAATTGACAGATTCCAGTTGCTGCTTGCATCGGACCGGACCACTTACGAAGAGGGACTCGATTTTTGGGAGGTCGCCTTCGGAATGGCATTGAAGAAGCTCACGATCACGATTCAGGACAAAGTCTGGCGGGAGACGAATCGTTCGACGCTGTTGGAACACCCCGAGACGGGCGAGATTTTGGCCCATGTTGTGGAGGCGGCAGGCACGTCCGATCCGTTCGACGCTGAAGAAATGTTGAAAAAAGATTACCGGGAACAGCTTCCAGTCGCGATTGCTAGCTTAGCCCCAGACAAAAGGAGAATCATCAAAATGTGCCTAGAGGGATTTCCCATCGACTCGACCGACCCCAATGTCGTGACCATTTCAAAAGCTCTAAATTTGTCCGAGAAGACAGTGAGAACAAGAAGGAAAGAAGCATTGGCTGCGTTGAAAAAGATTCTTGAGAAAGGAGACAAGCAATGAAACGCGAGGTACGCACTTCAATTGATGACGTGTTGGAAGCATTTGCATGCGAACCGGATACAGGGAGAGCGACGCTGGAGAGATATTTGCGCGATTTTCCGGCCTACGCAGAAGCGATTATTGACTTCGCAACGGAGATCTCACGGGAGGTTGTGATCAGGAAAGATGCACTATCTGCACGCGAGCACGCTATGATTGGAACTGGATGGGGGAAGCACGTTGAGGCCGCTCCCAAAGTAATTGCCGATCCGTTCGTGGTTCTATCGCATGTGGAATTAGCCAAGGTCGCGAAACTCCTTGAGGTGCCGAGGCAGGTCTTAACGGCGTTGCGGGACCGGACAATTGTTGCCCCATCTATCCCGAAGCGATTTGCAGGAAGACTCGCAGCCCAGATCCGCAGCGATGTTGAAACACTGATGGCATATCTATCTGTTCCTCCGACTTTGAGCGTCGCCCGCAGCCGAAAATCAGACACAAAGCCAAAAATCGCGGACTGCAAGACTTTCGAACAGATCTTGACCGATGCGGGAGTGGCTGACGAAGACCGCAAGAAGCTCATGGAGGACGAATGAGATGGATGCAAATGAGATTGTACGCCAAAGGGGAGCACAGCTGCATGTAGAAGCAGTCGCACGTGGTCACAATCCCTGGGGGGCTTACAAATTTGCATGCGCCGAAGCTGAACGGCGTGAGATCGGCGTTGAATCAACTGCTCCAGACGCGGTTCAGCTCGACGGTGCACGGGCTGTCTTCATTCCTAGAGATCGACTGATTCTCCATGAGAATGTCGGCAGTTCTTTTGATCAAGCCTTCCTTGTCGCGCACGAAATTGGGCATGTAGAATTGGGGGATAATCCGGATGACGGTGAAGGTGTTGTTGAAATTGATCCTGCTCGAGTTTCGGAGCCGTCTCTGGTCGGGATTGACCGGGTAGTCGATTATGGTCGGAAGCAGCGGCGTGAAGTGCAGATGGATTTGTTCGCTCGGGAGTTTCTTTTGCCTAGATTGGTGGTCCGGAGACTTCACATCGAAGACGGGATGACGGCCTCAGATATAGCGACGCGCCTTGGCGCTCCCTTTGAGGTAGTGGCGCAACAACTCTTCGATACGCTGCTATTGCCTGACGTGGTTGAAACAGCGGAGCCACAAAAAAGGGAGTACCCGCCAAACGATTTACAGCGAATTGCTGCTGATCATCGCGGCAAGGCTTACCTGCTTGAAGCGGGTCCAGGAACAGGGAAGACCCAGACCCTAACCCTACGGGTTCAAAGCTTGCTGGCAGAAGGAGTTGATCCGCGCCGTATTCTCGTTCTCACGTTCTCCAACAAGGCGGCTGGCGACATGGCTGAGCGAATTGGACGGAACCACAAGGAGGCTGCTGCAGCGATGTGGATTGGTACCTTTCATGCTTTCGGTCTGGATTTCGTAAGGCGCTTCTATTCGGAGCTCGGACTGCCAAAGGATCCGCGGATGATGGATAGAACGGAAGCGGTTGAACTTTTGGAGGAGGAATTTCCGCGGCTTGGCTTGGTCCACTACCGGAATATATACGACCCAACCCAGACCATTTCTAACATTCTGGCCGCGATCTCTCGCGCAAAAGATGAAGTCGTGGATGAGACGCAATACGCGGCCTTGGCGGAAGATATGCGGCGAAAAGCAAAAACGACAGACGAGGTGGAGGCTGCGGAGCGAGCCTTTGAAGTCAGGCGGGTTTACGCGGCGTATGAAAAAATTAAACGAAAAGCAGCCTGCATCGACTTCGGCGATTTAGTCAGTCTGCCGGTACGGCTTTTGGAATCGGTACCTTCTATTCGGGAGCACTTCAAAAATCTGTATGAGCACGTTCTGGTTGATGAATATCAGGACGTAAATCGAAGTAGCATTCGCCTGTTAGCCGCACTACGGGGAGATGGAGAAAACCTGTGGGCTGTTGGGGATGTGAAGCAATCCATCTACCGATTTCGCGGAGCTTCGTCCTTCAACATGCCTCGTTTCGGAAAGTCGGACTTTGTTGGTGGAAAACGCGGTCGGCTAAAGCGTAATTACCGGTCTGTCGGTGAGATCGTTGATGCATTCTCGTCATTTGCGGTCGGCATGAAAGTCGGCGACGGGGAAAGCGGTTTGGAGGCAGATCGAGACAACTCTGGCAACCGGCCTGAACTTCGCTTGATGCCGGAAGGCGATCAACAAACTGGCGCAGTCGCAGATGCGATCGAAGAAATGCGAACGGCTGGTCATACCTATCGGGATCAGGCGGTACTCTGCACCGGAAACGAAAAGCTATCGACAATGGCGCTAGAGCTCGAGCGCGTTGGAATTCCGGTGCTGTTTCTTGGGAGCCTATTTGAGCGTCCAGAAGTTAAAGACCTCTTCGCTCTGTTGACAATTCTTACCGATTCCCGTGCGATGGGACTGGTCCGCGTAGCATGCTGGCCTGAATTCGAGATGCCGATGGCGGATGTTGCGGCGGTGCTGGAGCATTTACGCGAGAGCAATGGAAATCCAGGGGAGTGGCTTCGCAATCAGGAGCAATTACCTCAGTTGAGTAAGGACGGGCAACGCGGTGTGGCGGCACTTTCGACAGCGCTTGCGGGATTCGATCGCCAGTCGCACCCATGGAAAATCCTAGCGACAATGCTCCTAGATCGGACGCGTATTGCTGCGCAGATCGGTGCGTCGGTCTCAATCACTGACCGGACGCGAGGCATTGCGATCTGGCAGTTGATGAACTTCATCAGGGGTCAACCGGCTGGCTCAGGACTGCCAATCACTAGGCTCTTGGACCGTG
>JBAXOP010000396.1:0-4968 GCA_037133195.1 Verrucomicrobiota bacterium
CGTTCTCGACGCTTTCCGGTGCGTCGCTCCTCTTCTCCAATGCCTCAGGCAGCAAACTGGCAATGCGATCCACGCGGCGATGCACATCCTTGCCTGCCAACGTGTGAACATTGTCCTCCCAGCGGCCTTCCACATACATGAGGTGGCAGAGCCGCGGGCAGAACGTGTGACGGTTCACCATGTCCACGGTGGCCCAGTCTTCGGGAAGTTCGGAGGCAAGTTCGTTGCCCATGGGCTATGCGTGGATGACGGCTTGTCAAGGCCGCGGTGGAACCAGCAAATAGCGCTGGGTAGGGCTGTTCGGCGAGTCCGGCTGCGTCATCTTGAGCAGTCCGGCTTCGAGCGCGGGTTTGAGATAATTCCGGCGGAAGTAGGTCTTGTGCCTGAGGTGCAGCCGCTGCATGAGTTCTTCTGTGGACAAAACCTCGGCAGGTTTCATGGTGGCAAGCAACTTCCTTACTGGGTCACTCACTGAGTCACTTACTGGGTCACTGCCAGGGGCGTTTTGCAGCGCATTCAGCATCGCTTGCAGAATGAATTCGGCAAACGGCGCGGCATCGGCCAGTTTGTCCGAGGCCGCCAAGGCTTTGTAATACCCGGCCTGCTGGTCATGCACCACGCTCTCGACGGGCAGATATGACATGGTTAGAATGCGGGATTAGAGGTAGAGAAATAGTCGTTTTTGCCATCTGGACAGAATTTCCGACTCCGCCAAATCTGATAGATTCCTAGGGCCTTTAGGCCTTGTGTTTCGACTTCGGATTGATGGATGGCGGGGTGATGAAGGAGAGATGCTAGCTCGTCTAATCCTAGGGGCACGCTCCAAACCGGCCAGGAAAACTCAGTAACTCGTGAGATTCTGCGGATGCCGGGTGTCTTGCGTCCTCCTTGGATATCAACCACAGGATAAAAAGTGAGGCCTAAAAGAGCGAATACGTTCAAGGAGAGCCGGTCGCAGTGCTTGTTTTCCTTTGGGTCGGTGGCGGTATAGGCAGCGGATTGAAACTCGGCAGGGTGCCAGCGGGAGGTGTTGGATACTTCTCTCATGGGACTGGTCCCGCCAAAATCTGCAGCAACATCTAAAGGTCTTCGATGGTCCGCAAGAAGATCAACGATACCCTTGAGAACTGACCGGTTGGCGGACTCGATAATGAATTCCGAGCGGCGACCCGAGTTCTCATTAGAAATCTGTGAGGATAGCGCCGGGTAAAACCGGGTATAAAACGGGGAGCACGTAGATTCAGTTTGCAAGATGGCGTGAAAGTCTGCCTGTGAAATTGCCTCTATCTTGCCGTGCCGGAATGGATTGCTGCTAGAGGTTGCCCATTGTGACAGAAGATCTAGCAATTGACTCCCCCAATTCGCTGGCATTTCGACGTCCACACGGATGGTGGGCTGACCGGTTTTTTCGGACCAAGATAGCGTTGGTTCAGACTCAGGCCATTGATGTGAAGTCACCCGTTGCAAGCCGAGCACGGCGAGGAAATCCCGAGGATTATCCTCGCGCAAGCCGTGCAGCGGAAGTTCAAATAAGTGGGCTAAGTTGCTCATGACTAGATTCGTGGATTAACGTTGGCGCTTTCGTATTGATCGGCGAGTCGGAGCAGGGTTTCCAGATAGGGCAGCCCCCACCAACCAAAGCGGCGGGTGAGCGACCAGAATCGGCGGGTGACTCCTTGTGACAGGTGAGCGAGCGGAAAGTTCTGACCGGCGAAACAGAGGGTTTCGCCGCCGACTATCACGTCGAACGGTTCCGGCCTTGGATCGTTGATGACGGGAGCCATGGCACGGCAGCGCCCGTGATGGCTGGCAATCAAATGAAGCAGCAGATCTGGTTCAGGATGGCTGATAAATGCCTTCGTTTCCGCAACGATGAGGGCGGATAGCAATTCGTGTCGGAAACCATCTGGCAATTCCGATAGATCGCGAAAGAAGTGCTCTAAGGTGGGGCCTCGCCGGTTGCTTTTTGCTAAGAACTCCTTGGTTTCCACCGCCCAGAGCGAGCAGCCATGGAGCATGGCCTGGAAACGAGGATCACGTTTCCCCAAATCGTGCCACGCCCCGGCGTTGGACAGAGTCTGTACTAGGTCTGCGGGGAGGCCACAGGCGTTAGCTTTGGCACGCCCAGAAACGGCGGCTGCGTGAGCGACCAGGGAAACGGCCTGATCGCTGCCGTTGCCTTGTCGGCCGAGGTCGTCGGGATCGAAGGGCCATGGCGTGGCTCCGACACGGCTGCGGTTGGTGAAAATCACGCCATCGAAGGTGCCCTTGGGATAAGGCATGACTTTCCAGTCCGTAACCGGACGCGGGTTGCCGGATTTGAGGAATGCTGCGTGGTTCCACAGTGCGTGCAGCGGATGGTCAGCAGGTAGATGTTCCGCTAACAATGATGCAAGAGCTGGCAGCGCTTCGGTCCAGTCCGGCTCGCGGAAAATCCAGCGACTCTCCTCTTCGTCGCGGGCGAACAGTGGAGCGGTGAGATCTCTGAAACGGGCGCGAGAGGATGCTCCGTCTATGTGTTTCTCCAACTCGTCACGGATGCCGGTATGGAAGCGAATGGAAAGACGGTCACGGGAGAGAAGATGAGCACGTTCGTATTGGTCGAGCCAACATGGCTCAGTCGTGTTGGACACTGGAAAGAGCCGGTTCAGCCATTCCCAAGGCGTTTGGGTGGGGAGAATCAAAATATCTCCTGGTCTCAGCTCGTTAGGACTGGCAAGAGGAAATGCCTCACCCGAGTTCCAGCGAAAGGCGCTTGCAACATTGACCTCGCCGCGGGTCCAAAAGTCGTCCAACGCATCAGGCGCATCGCCACCGAAGTCGGTTGTCTTTCCGGGTTTTTCCAGCCACTCCCTGGCATGGTGGAGCGGCACCGTGGCGGCTTCGGTTCCGACGGGTGGCACGGTCTTGAGCATCTCACCCGGGTTCTTGGAATCTGTTAAATCAGCGCGGAGCACCACAGAAACCTCGGGAAAGCTTCTCCCCGGCCCATGGATATAGAGAGAAGGATCGGGGGAAACATGTGGCTCGGGCGATGTCTGGCAGAAAAGATCGAGATGCGGCTCCAGCAGAATCGGCGCATCGGGTGCCGGCGCTAGGAGCCGTGACACATCAGCGGTGCGTGAAATGATTCTCTGGATCGAATCCAAGCCGAAATCAACACGGTTTTCATCATCCTTGCTGATAGGAAGCCACGCCCAAACCGCCGGCAGGCAGGTGCCATAGAGAGGATCTGGCTTTGCATCGTCCAGCGCTTCCTCTGGCGCGAAGATGGCGGCTGGCGCGGGAATGTCACGCCCTTGGCGGTTGAGGCGTCCGAAGCGCTGACGGAGGCAGTCGAGCGGGGCGAGTTCGGTCAGAAGTGCGTCGAAATCATAGTCGGCCCCCACTTCGATGCACTGGGTGGCGATCAGGATGAGCTTGGGAACGTCGGCGGTGGGTGCCGACGACTTGAGTTGGTATTTGTCGCTGAGTTGTTGGATGAGGTTCTCCCGATCCAAGGGACGCAGGCGCCCAGTTAGAAGATGAACTTCGGCTTCCTGTCCGCTGTTGCCTTTTTCGGAACTCAACTTGGCTTTAAGGGTCTCGGCCGTGGCGATACGGTTGACAACGATAAGGACGCGGCGCTGGCCGGCTGCTAGAAATGCGCTGGCTTTTTCTGCCATTTCATCGGCCATACGCTTGTGGCGGACTGTTTTTCCCACAGCTCCGTTGACGAGAATCAGTTCGGCGGGTTTGGCGGCGCTGAGTCGGGCTTTGATGATCGGGTGGGCGCGGTCGTCATCATCAAGCGCGAAGGCAGCAACGACTCCGGCAGGCGGCGTGGCGGTTAGTTGCACGGCGGCGAAGGGAAGACGAATCAAATCCCCGGCTTTTTGACGAAGCCGGGCGACGGCCTCAAGGGTCTGGGAAAAGGCTTTTGCGGAGTGGGCTTCGTCGAGAATGAGCAGGGCATCGTTTGCCAATAGGGCTGCTTGGATAGGGCGTGCGTATTGGGAGACACCATAGCCTCGGAACAGCAGTCGCGAGCCGAGTTGGTCGAGAGTTGTGGAGATAACAAGCGGTTGGCTGGGTGTGCGTGCCCATGAGTGATCGGTAAAGGTAGATCCACGCAGCGGGTAGGCTTCTAACGGCGATCCGTTGTCGATGCCCGAAAGCGATTGGAGGGCGAGTGCTACGGGCTGAAGAATGTCGTTAGAATTTTCTAGCGAATCCTTGAGACGGGTTGCGATGAATTTAGCACGTTCATAAGCCTCATCGACGACAATGCGGCGATTGACGGCGAAAATAATGCGGACAGGCGCGCTGCGTTCGCTAGGCGGACGCCCGGCTTGGCGTGCCAAGTTGTAGATTGCGATATCGATGGCGGTGGTTTTGCCAGTGCCGGTGGGCAGCGTGATCCATTCCGGCCAGGGACTCTCAGCGCACAGCGCGGCGAGGCGGCCTTGCCAAGGGAATGGGCTGTAGCCCCAAATTTCCCGGAAGAAGGTAGTGAAATCAGGAAAGGGATTCATGGGTGTGATTGGAAGAGGTTCAGGCGAGCGGCAGGCAGAGTCCGTAACCGCGATAACGTCCAGCCCCTAACAGCAGTGGTCCTGAGATCGGTGTGGCGAATTGAAGGGTGGCGTGAACGTGGAATCGCAGAGGACGGCCCGAGCGGTCGGCAGGCGCGACGAAGGCAAAGGCCGGGGGCACGCCAGCAATCGGCGAGTGGGGGGACACTTCCACCCGGAGCGGCTCAGGCAAACCAAGACGCATGCAAGCGTTGCCAATGATCTCGATGCAACTCTGCCGCCAGGCGACCGGATCTTTGTCGAAATGAGGCTTTGGGTGTCGGTCAAGGATGATCGGGGTGACCGAGCTCCAAGTCGTGGCAGGTCGAGTCCACCGGGACGGGCGCAGCGCCAGCTTTGGATCCGGCGATTCATCAGGCGCGAGGCAAAGTGTCCAAGCCTTGTCTGGCGGGCT
>JBAXOP010000397.1:0-4945 GCA_037133195.1 Verrucomicrobiota bacterium
CCCAAGCCGCATGGCTCGGGGCCGCCCGCAGTGGCGCCACCACCATCCATCCGGAGACAGTCGATTACAGATTCAGCGGAGACATAAGCTCTCCATGTGGGAGGGAAAACAGCCAACGGCTTCCGCATTTTTACGACAGCTCGAAAATCCACTTCAAGTTCAAGGATTGGCGGATGAATGGCAAATTGATGCGCCACTCGCTATGCTTTCCCAAAAACTGTTTTTTGTGAGTCCATTTTGGAACCGTAAACAGGCTGATATCCGGAGAAGTTTGCGAGCTTATGGAATGAGTGAAGTAGATGTAGAAAAACTGATTGTCAGCTTTGATGAGGTGCATAAGCATGCCATGAGACTGAAGGAGAATCAATCTGACAGAACATGATACTCGATCATCCCAAAGCAAGAGACGAGTCAGAGTGCCCACACCACATTCGCGGCGATGGTGGGAAAATACCCGAAATTCATGAACTGAGCCCGCCTAACCATGTTCAGGGTGCCTGTCGACTGCAACCTGCCACCCCCATGAGAATCATCATGCTCGTCACTGCTATCGCGCTCCTGGTGCCTCCTGTCTTTGGCCAGCAGAAAGCCACGGATCTGATCGTGGGAACTTGGAAGTCGAACCGGGAACACAGTGTTCCAACCATCAAGCTGAAGGTTGAGATGACGCCGGAGCGAATGAAACTCCTCAACAACTTGTTCGGTCATTTGGAGGTAACCTACACGAAGACCGAGGAGAGCGCCGTCATGCCAGCGCACGACGACAGGCCGGAATGGCGCGTCGCCGGTGCCTACACCGTAGTGAGCGCGACTGACACCGAGATCGTGATCAAGAGCAAGAGCCCGCTGACTGGTGAAGAGGAAACCTCGACCGCCACCTTTGAGGGTCCAGATCGGTATTGGATTCCCTTGAAAGGGATGAAGGGGCGCGAATATTTTGACCGGGTCAAATCACCTGTGAAAACCGCAACGTCCAAACCAGATGAGAACTCAGCGTCTGAATCCAAGAAAACACCCGACCCCACCCGCCAAACCAGCCGATGACGCCTAAGATTCCGACTCCTGGTCCGGCATTAGCCAGGAGAACTGCGGGGATCATTGCCGTGAGAGTCACGGTCGCGAATCCGGCCATCAGGACGATGAATAAAGAGTTCTCCACCCTCCCTTTGCGAGACCGGGCGTGCTCGATCAATCGCGCCGCCTTGGGTGGGCGCGAGTCCGGAGACTCGCTCGGAGCCTTCACGTCTCCAAGCCCATTGATCGCCGTGTTTCACGACGTGGATGTGTTTAGGATTAGCCATAATTTGGTTTGAATAGCCGGTTTTGTCCTTGATGCTCCAGACCACCATGGCCATAAAGAACCCGTCTCCTATGACAAATTCCCGGAGCGCTCCCATCAAAACCGGAGCTGTTTTGGGAGAATGGGCAGGTGTTCTCAGCATCTGCCCATTTTCTTGGAAAGACAAAGCCTACCACATGCGACCGTATGCGACAAGAGAAAAGTTCCCAAAAAGCGAAAGTTTTTTCTTTTCTTGAACAAAATGTGAATTACCCTCCGTTCAGCAAGTGACTATCGCAGGCCGCCAACTCATCGAGAAATTCATTCGCAAGCATGCGAATTCGAAGTCGTCGCTGTCTGCGTGGCTCGAAGAAGCCGAGGAATCCGAATGGAAAAGCCCGCAGGACATCAAGGATCGCTACCGGTCCGCGGACTTTCTTTCCGAAGACCGCGTCATCTTCGACATCGGCGGGAACAACTACCGCCTGATGGTCCTTGTGCGATACCGAAATGGAGTGCTTCTCATTCAGAAAATTGGCACCCACGCTGAGTATTCCAAATGGAAACTGACTTGATACCAACACAACCAACACCATGAAACTGATCAAAACCTCCAAAGACCACGACGCTGCCCTCCAGCGCTTGGAGGAACTCATGCTTGCCGATCCCGCCCCGGGCACGGCTGAGGATGAGGAACTGGAACTCCTCGCCTTCCTCATCGAGGACTATGAAAAGCGCACCATCCGGATTCCCGCCGCCACGCCCGCGGAAGCCATCCGGTTCCGCATGGAGCAGGCCGGACTGAAACAACACGACCTTGTTCCTTTCATCGGATCAAAAGGCCGGGTATCCGAAGTGCTCTCCGGCCAGCGGGATCTCACCCTCGCCATGGTCCGGAAACTTCACGATGGGTTGGGCATTCCACTCAAGTCCCTTGTACAAGATGGGCCTACCGAACTGCCACCGCGTATCGAAACCGATCGCTATCCGGTGAAGGAAATGTTCCTTCGCGGATTTTTCGCAGCCACCTTCGGCACCGAGTGGTCCAAGGTCAAAGACAGGGCCGAGGAGTTGCTCCAGCAATTCTTCAGCGGTCGTCAGGATGCGCCCATTGGCGCTCTCAACCGGCAGACGACGAGCAAGAGGTCAAAGGTGGATGTAGGCGCTATTCACGCCTGGCGCTGCCGCGTGCTCGATCTTGCGGGCTCCCTCAGCCTGCCGAGCTACGACCCCGCTGTGCTCAACAAGGCATTCATCCGGCAACTCACCGCCTTGAGTCAGCTTTCCGACGGGCCGCTGCGGGTTCGGCAAAGACTCATGGAGGTCGGAATCGCGCTCATCCTGGAGAAACAACTGTCGGGAACGCACCTCGATGGTGCCGCAATGTGGCACCCGAAAGGTTTCCCAGTGATCTGCCTCACTCTTCGCTATGATCGGCTCGACAATTTCTGGTTCACGCTATTCCACGAACTGGGCCATGTGATGAAACACTTGGGTACAAACCCTGGCGAAGGCTTTCTCGACACGGACATCGACTCAGCATCCGAAAACCAGATCGAGCGGGACGCTGATCAATTCGCGCTGGATGCTTTCATCACTGAAGAAGAGTGGGATAAGCTTGGATCCCTTAGCCTGGCTGACGAGATTAGATCTGCCGCCAAACATCTTGCCATCGACCCGTCGATCATCGCCGGTCGCTTGCGCCGTGAGGCCGGCGATTACCGGAAGCACCGCACCCTTATCGGCCAAGGGAAAGTCAGGAAGCTCTTCTGGCCTCACGAAGGCACTAATTGAACCGCATCCGCCATCTCCCTGAAGCGAAAGTTTCCGCCATGCACATCACAATTGGCGTGCATCAGACTTGGGGGTGGAGACCTCCGCGATGCTGCCCATTATGATCACCGACGTAACCGTCGCGTGGCCGGACCGGAAGTTGATCCTGGACTGCAAATACTATCACGAGGCCCTGGTCACCCGCTACGACGCCCTGCGCTTCCATTCAGGCAATCTTTACCAACTGCATGCCTACCTGACGAACAAGGCCTTTGAACCGGGCTGGGAAAACGTGGAAGACACGTTGCTCTACCCGTCCAACGGCTACCGCTTCGACCACACGTTCACGCTCCACAGTAAGCACCGGATCCGAGTGTCCACCATCGACCTCCACCAGCCGTGGCCGGAGATAGAGAAGGAGTTTCTAGCGCTGCTTTCGCTGTCAATAGCCCTCATGGAATCATGAGCAAGACCGGAGCCCGTGATTGCCAATCCGCAAGGGACAATGACCTCATAGCGATTGCTCGTGTTCCTGCTTGCCGGGAGCTGTAAACTTCTTTTTCTTTTTGCGCTCGCGGAAGATGAACTCGAAAAAGCGCTTCAGCTTCAACCCTTCTCCCGCGATAATGATTGCCGGGTTGCTTCGTGGTCCCCCCTTTTTTGTCAGTAACTTGGTTCGCTCCCAAGCCGATGGCAGGCTGGGGCAGTCGAAAAGGAACTTGGCGAGATCCTGTGGAGAATCCATGCTGGGAATCTTCTTATCGTTCAAGAATTTCTGGAGCGCCTTGATCGGAGCCTCCTTTCGTGCGGCAACCACTTTTTGTTTCGGTGCCATCCCGTCGCGGTATTCTTGTAGCTCCTTACCCCGTTTGGATACCGCGCCTTTTTTGTTCCCCCCTTTGGATCCCCGTCCGGATTCGAGATGGTTCGTCCAGTCCATGGACTGCATTTCACTTAACTCGGTTGGTCGAATATCCAAGCGGCGCCGCTTAATATCGTCCCAGTTTCGGAAGATGAAATGCACATGAGGATGCGGCTTGTCGTCATGTGCAATCGCGATCCAGTGGGTGATACCCAGACGCTCCGCCAACAAAACAAGAGAATCCCGGAGCCTCTGGAAAATGCCCGCTCGCAAGTGTTCGTCCTCAGGGGAAACCGGCTCAGCGGACAAAATCAGCCCTCGGGTTTTTCTTCCCAGCTTCGATCCGTGGCCAAAGTCGAGAGCCTCTGCCATCAGCGCGGCATCTCGAACCGGATAGCCCAAATCCCCGAGTTCCCCCTCGATCCACAAAACACGATCTGGAATATCACGCTGCACTTCGTCCTCAGGAATCTCCTTTTTTGGCAGGAAGCAGTATGTCAAACGTTCAAGGGTTGATGGATACTTGGCATCCTTTTCTTTTGAGACCTCCGCCTTCGGTCCCGCTTTTTTGCAGCTACGTTTCGGAAACTTGATGATTGCCTTGGGGTTCACGACACGCCCCCTTCCGACTTCGACTCCGGGTTCTGGATCGTACCTAAAACCGTCAGAACTTCCAGGACTGCTGGCGCGAGTTCCGACAAATCCTTTTCCTTCCCGGCCCGACGTAGAGCCTGATTCAGGGTTCGCCCCGCTTGCCTGGCCTGCTCTTCGCAGGCGATGAGTTTTTGAAATTCGAACGACTTCGCCACCCTTGGATTGAGGGCTAGCCAAAGCGCACGGCTCCTCAGGTCGGGGGGCAGTTCGAGAAGGGCATCCGCGAAGTCCAAAGGCAACCGGACCCGCTGTAACATTGCCACGCCGCCCCAACGAGTCCGTCGCCGGGGATGCTTAATATCCGAACTGTCACCGGTGGACTCGGTGGACTCGGTGGACTCGGTGGACTCGGTGGACTCGGTGGACTCGGTGGACTC
>JBAXOP010000398.1:0-4895 GCA_037133195.1 Verrucomicrobiota bacterium
TGTGGTATTCACGTTGATGTGTTCACCCGCATGATAGACCCAGCCCGGCAGGCCCGCCTGGGGCGGATTGTGGGCAAAGTTATGGTAGGTCAGGCGGCTCATGCCAGCGCAAAAGGCAATGTCGGCGAGTTGCTTGTATTCTGCGGGTCCCTCCTGCCAGTTGCGGAAACTGGTGAATGATTCGGCGTCGATGACTTGCCGCCCATAGATATGGCCGGCCGAAGCGGCTTCCTTGATCACCCAGAATGGCCTCTTGTTCCAGAATTCTCCGCGCGGCACATCCACCGCGCCCAGCGCTTTGAGCGGTTCCACCATCGGGCTGCCACCGTGTCCTGGCTCGCCCACCAGTTGCAAGCCGTGCCGGTTGAGCAACTCGCTGCCATTGCGATAGTGATAATCTATCCACAGATCGCTGCGGGTCAGCAGGAAATCACGTTGGAACCTCTCAGCGAGTTCGTTCTGAGCCAGCTTCCAGCCTTTCAGCAAGGGCAAGTACGGTGTCGGGTCGTAACCACGGCGGTTGGTAAATTCCCGCAAGAAATGATCTGTCCAATCGGCGCCTTGCGATACTTCGATGCTGTCCACTTCCATATACTTCAACGCACCCATGTCCTTTCTGACATCAAGGATCTTGCCGATGATATAGTCGAAGTGGCGCCGTGTGGCTTCGGGATCCATGTGATCGATGACCAAGCCGACGGAGTTGGGGCTGGGAATCATCAGGTTCTCGCCGGTATTACTGCAACCTAACCGCAGGATGACCCACTCTCCGGCAGGAACATTCCATTTCAACAGCCCTTTGGCATCCATCCGCTCAGTGAGGTTGATAACCGACGCCGTAGAGTCGATCATCCTGTTAGGTTTCAACGGGAAAGCCAGCACCGCGGTGTCCTTGAAATAGGCCGCCGTCGCCTGCGGGAGTACTTGCTCCACCAGTGCGGGGCCCTTCACCGTCGTTTTGGAGAACACGAGTTTTTTGAGGCCCCAGTCCGGTGTGACCCAACTACCGCCGGCGTTCCAACTGCTCGAAGCGACCAGTCCGAGGCGCAGCCCGAGGCGATCGGCTTCATCGATGGCATGTGATATAGCCTTGACAGATTCCGGCCCCATGAAGGCTGGCCCTGCCGGGACAGATCCCCCTTCATTTTTCAGACATTTCACGTCCCAAATTTCGGCACCGCTCATTCCCTTGTCCTTCATCTCCTCCAGTTCACGGGTAATCTGTGGCAAATCCACATTGCCGTTGAGCCAGGCCCAAAAAGCCCCAGGCCGCGCCTCGATAGGCGGCTCCATGAATTGCTCCGGTGACGGGGTGTTAGAGGCGTTGGCGTGGGCCAGAACCCCACCTGCAAACAGCCCGATGAGAATCAATTCTATATATCCTATTTTCATGGTATGGCTTCAACGCGCACGAACAGCTTGCCGTTGACCGGGGCGGACGTGACTGTGAACTCCACTGTCTCAACGGAGCCATTGGTGGTGATTGGCGCTATACCCGTCCCGGCATCGGGCGTCCAGGTCACTAAGTCGGTGGAGGTCATTACCGTGTAGGTCAGCCCGCTGCCCTTGGTGCGCGTGTATTTGAAGGTGCCGGTGGTACTATCAAGTTGCTGGCTGATCGGGTTGGTCGAGGTGCCGGTGGTGGGATCGAGACCGAAGGCGAATTTCTCAAAATTAGTCATGCCGGTGCCGTTCGGATCGTGGGCGGGATTTTTGTCGGTCAAGGTGCCATTGGCGAAAGTACCATTGGCCCAGATATCATACAAGGAACCCAGCGTCACCGTGCCGCTGCCGGCGAAATAGGTATCATTCTGGAAGGTGGCATCAGAAGCGGAGGACCCATAGGTGCCGCCAGCCTGCGGCACTCCACCAAGGGTTAGCGAGGCGACGGACTGGGTGCCGGAGTGGTTCAGGTTGAGCATGGCCCCGGTGCTGATACTCAAGGCACCTGCACCCAGGGCAGTTGTGACGTCACATTGCAAGGTGCCGGCGCTGATGGTGGTGGGGCCGGAGTAGGTGTTGGAGCAGGGGAGAATCAAGGTATCGCTACCTGTCTTGATCAAGCTGGCGGGCCCGTCGATACCGCCGCTGCAAGTCATCTTGTATGCGGTGTTGAAGTGGGTGTCGGCGTTGAGGGTGATGGGACCGCTCCATGTGGCACCCGAGCTATTTGAAGAGTAGATTGTGCCGCCATTACTGACCAGGGAGTTTGTCGCGGTGATATTGTCACACTCGATGGTCGTGCCACTACCGAGCGTGACCGGTCCCGTTCCCAAAACACCGGCACACAACGGACTGGATCCACCGATCATGGTTCCCACATGCAAGGTGCCGCTGTTGACGATGGTGCCGCCGCTATAGGTGTTAGGATTTAAACCGTAGATTTTCAGCACCCCGGAAGAACTCTTGGTCAGACTGCCAGTGCCTGAAATCAAACCGGCATAATCCACCTGCCCGCTGCCGGAACCGGCTACACTCGCATTGGCTGCGAGGCTAACAGGAGCACTGATGATGACGCCGCTGGCCGAGTTCTGGTTGAGCGACGGTTGGGTGCCGGTGAGTGCCAGGCCGTTGTTGCCAGCAAGCGTCACAGCGCCGGCAAAGTTGAGCTGGTTGACGAGGAACCCATCGTTCAGATCTTGGCTGGCGGTATAGGTTCCCGCGATGAAATTAAGCGTGTAGTCAGATTGGCCGGCGGCAAGCGGCGCATAGTCTAAACCGTTAGTTTGGGTCCAATTGGTCGCGTCGTTCCAGTTGCCTGTCACGTCATTCCGCCAGGTGAAGCTGGTGGGAGGATTCCACACGGTGATGGCGGATTGCGTGCCGGTGATGGTGGGCGTTACCATATCGGTGGCGGTGATGGATTGCAGGCCGAGCGTGTTGAGCGTCACGTCATGGGTGAAGGCATGTGTGCCGGCATCGCCGCCCGTAAAGGGATAATTGGCCGGCAAGGACGCGGCATTATCACTGCTGGTAAAATGGATAGTGCCAGCGTAGGCGTTGGCCGTATTGTTATAGGCATCCTTGGCCGTGACCGTTAGACTGCCCACCACGCCCGGTGCCAGCGGGCTCGGGTAACCCGCCACGATGAGGGCGGTGGCCGCACCTGGAGTCACGGTGATGGCTGACTGGGTACCGGTGATGGAGGGTGCCACTGTGTCGGTGGCGGTGATTGCCTGGGTGCCGGCGGTGCCAAGCGTCACGCCGCTGAAGCTATGCACACCGTTGTCGCCGCTGACAAATGTGTAATCGGCTGGTAAGCCCGCTGCCATCGCCGTGCTAGTGAAATGAACCGTGCCCGTGTAGGTGGTGGCGGTGCCCCCACTAGGTGTCTTGCATGTGACTGTCACGCTGCCCGGTGATCCCGCAGATTGCGGAATTGGAAAACCAGTTACTGTTAGATAAGTCGGGGTCGGGCTCGGCAGCACGGTGAAAGGCGCGCTGTTAGCCGCAGTCAGGCTATCGCCGCTGCTGCGGGTGGCGGTGAGCACCACGCCGCTTTCCGCGGTGCCATAGGTGACGCCGCTGAGGGTCGTTGCAGTGGTTCCCGCCAGAAGAGTGCCGGTGAGGTTTCCAATCAAGGGGCCGTTGCCGTTATAGAGACTGAGGTTGACGACGGTGTTTGCCAATACCGGGCGGATCAGGCCATTGGTGTCTTGCGCCTGCACCACGACGCTGAAGCCCGCATCAGCGACTGGACTCGCGCCGCCGTTCACGGCGGTGATTGCCAATTGCGTCGGATGGGTAGGCAGGCCGTTGACCGTTAGCAGAAGTTTCTTGTAGGTGGTGTCCAGAGAAACCACCGCGCTGGTGAATCCGGCGGCGTAGGAACCGCTATCCACCACCGGGGTAGCGCTGAGGGTTCCAGCCGGGGTGGCGCTGGAAGTGGCCAGCGTGTATGTGCCCGACGGCAGACCTACAGGCAAATTCAAATGCACCACGGTCGAGGTATATGTCATCACCCCGGAGATGGTCAGCGGCGTGGTGTTGGCTAAAGTAACCGGGTCGCAGGTGACGGTGAATACCGCCTTGGCACCCGTGCTGAAGGTGGCCGCACCGGCTAGGATGCCGGTGCCACCGAGGGTCGCACCGGACGCCACGCTGACCAAGCCGGCGCCGCTGTTAGTTCCGTTGACCAACAAGGTGCCGGCACTCACGGTTGTCGTTCCGGTGTAAGTGTTAGCTCCGGTGAGGGCCAGTGTGCCGAGACCGGTCTTGGTTAGATTGCCGTTTGTTAGGTTACCGGAGAGTTTGGCGTCGATGGCGGCGGAGCCCTTATCCACCTGCACGCTGCGGGTTGCGGCAGCGAGGTCCAGCGGGTTTTGGAAATCCACGGTGTTGGTAGCCGTGGCATTGCCGAGAATCAACGTCTGACCATTGAGGCCGGTACCGGGCGTCGCCCAAGACACCGTGTCAGATGCGCCACCGAGGTTCACCACGCGATCCGCACCGTAGGCTGCCCAGCCACCGGCACCGGTGAAATTGACGCCCGTGGCAGTGCCTGCGGCCGCCAGAAGGCGAGTGAAGTCGCCTGCGCCCAAGCCGACGACACCGCCGTTAAAGGTCAAGGGACTCAAGCCGCCGGTGGCAGCGATGCCGCCGGGCAGGGCGGAGGCGCTCCCCAGCACCAGGCAGCCGCCGTTCACCAAGGTGACTCCGCCCGCGCCGCTCACCGGTTGATAGGTGTTGGTGCCGGAGAGTGTCCAGGTGCCGGCACCGGACTTGGTAACCGAGAGATAGCCTGTCCCGCTCGGATTGGAAAGGGTTCCGCCGATGTCGCCCGTGCCCGCAGTGGCCCCCTGCAGCACGAGGGTCCTGCTACTGGTCGTCCCAGTGTAAACCATCGTGCTGGTGAACTTTAGCAACCCGGTGCCTGACTGATCGAGCGTCAAGGC
>JBAXOP010000399.1:0-4891 GCA_037133195.1 Verrucomicrobiota bacterium
CGCAGGCACTGGGAACTTGGGGCTCTAGCAGCTCCGGCGCAACCCATCAGGATAACACACACTTTGCCGGCAATGGCACGCTGACTGTCGGCGTGGCGACACCGGTGGTGACGGTGACTGTGGGAACCTACACATACAATGGCTCGGCTCAGGGTCCCAATACTTTTACCACGAGTCCTGCAGGCGACTCCGGCACTGCCACATGGAGCTATGCCGGAACTGGTACCACCAACTACGGCCCCAGCGCCACCCGGCCGACTAACGCCGGTAGCTACACCGCCACCGCGACGGTAGCGGCAGACAGTAACTATAGCAGCGCCTCGTCCAGTGCCACCGCCTTCAGCATCGGCAAGGCCACCCCGAGCGCAACGCTGGCGGTGAGCAACACGCCTACGACATATAACGGCTCCACCCATGCGGCCACCGTGGGTATCACAGCCAGTTCGACACCGGGCACTGCGCAGAATGTTCTAACCGGCGGCTCGGACTCCCAGACCGCGGTCGGCACCTACTCGGTGATTGCCGACTTCGTGCCGAACGACACCACCAACTATAACACGCTCACAGCACAGGCCGCCGGCTCCTTCTCTATCGACAAGGCGAGCCAGACGATTGACTTCAGCCTGGCTTCTTCTGTGGCGAAATCGGCAGGATCGCTCGCTTTGGCAGGCACGGCCAGCTCGGGTCTAAGTGTCAGTTACGTTAGCTCCGTTCCGGCCATCGCCAGCGTTTCTGGCAACACGCTCACTCTACATCAGGGAGGGACCCTCACCCTCACTGCCAGCCAGGCCGGCGATGATCATTACACGGCAGCCACCTCGGTTGTTAGAAATCTGGTCATCACCGGGTTTGCCGCCATGAATGACGCGGTGAGCCGTCCGGCTAACAGCAGCGGCATCAAGATACCGGTAGCCACCTTGCTCGCCAACGACGGAGAAATGGACAGCGAGGCACGGGTGGTGCCGGGGACTGGTCTAACGATTTCCGGAGTGACAGCCGGTTCCGGCAACAGCGTGAGAGTTTCCGGGGCGTACGTCTTCTTCACGCCGAGCGACCCTGCGGCTAGCGCCCCAACGACGTTTACCTACACCGTGAGCGACGGTACTTCGGCAGCCACCGCCACGGTCACGGTTTCCACCATTGATGCCACGCCCTTCACCCTCGATCTGCTGCGGGTAGTCAGTGCGCCTGTCTTCGCCAACGGCTCGACAAGTGTGACGGTGGAATTCGCCGGGGTTCCTAACCAGACATATCAAATCGAATATTCCGCGACCATGGCAGAAAACTCGTGGAGCAGTCCGCAGGCCGTCAATTCCGGCGATACCGGCCCCTTTATTGCCACTTTCACCAAGGACGGGGACCAGACCGCAGCTTGGTCCACGTTATTTTTCCGCGCCACCCGCTAATTCAAATCAACCCATCCGACCTATATGAGATTCCATCAATTTCACCCCGCTGGCACCTTGGCCATTTGGTTTGGCATGGCCGCCACATCACAGGCGGACCTCACGCTCAACTATGACTTCACACCCAACCTCACCGTCACGGATAATGGCCAGGTGTCGTCTGTGCAAACCTTGGGCGGGCTCTCCGGCTTGACGTCCATCACAGACGTGAATGTCAGGCTTGATCTAACGAGTCGGAACGCCGCGGAGCCGATGTATCTGGGAGATCTATACGCCAGCCTCACCTTGGGTACGTTTAGCGAGGCTTATCGCAGTACGGTCCTGCTCAACCGGCCCGGTCGGAGTGATACCGATGCGTTTGGCAGCGCGCTGAGTTCGCTCAACGTGATATTGGATGACTCCGCAACTACCAATGTGTGGGCCGCTACTAGCAACACCGGCACCTATCAGGCGGATGGCAGGCTAACGGTGAATCCAAACACCACGGGCGTGGGATTCGTCAATGGCACCCATGGCTTGTCCGCACTTGACGGCAGCGTTCCGGCTAGTGACCGTGTGTCCCTGTTGGTGGCTGACTATTCACAGGGCGGCATCGCCACTTTGGCCAGTTGGGGCCTGAGTGTCACCGGAACAATTAACTCGGGCAGTGTCTTTACCCCGGGTGCCAATGCATCTATCAGCGACGCCGGTACCGGATCTATCAATACCATCAGTTCCACGCTCAACACCACCGGCGCGGCCGTCGGCGGACTGCTGCTTGATTTGGCTGGGATCACCACGTTTTCCAGCGCGGTAACCGGTACCGGCGGGCTCAACATGGCAGGTAGCGGCAGCGCTATCTTGGAAGGAACGAACACCTACAGCGGCATCACCCATATCTCCAGCGGAACTTTGCTAGTAAACGGCACTAATAGCGGCGGCGGCGCAGTCGATGTGGGCGCAGCCGGCAAGCTTGGCGGCCACGGCAGCATCGCTGGCGCGGTGACAGTTGATAGCGGCGGCACCCTCTCGCCGGGCGCGTCCATCGCCACGCTGACCAGCGGCGCGCTGACTCTCAATGCGGGCTCGACGTTCGCCTTTGAACTAAATTCCGCGAGCCACAGTGCGGACCTTCAAGTGGTCAATGGCAACCTGACCTTGGATAGCAGTGATGGGCACAAGGTATATCTAACCGTGGCCGATCTGGCCGACACACCGACGGCGTTCACCGGCACCTTGTCGTTGATTAATTACGCCGGGGCATTCTCCGGCGGCTTCTTCACCTATGTCGATGCCGAAAACGTCCAAACGTCCCTGGGCGAGGGTGCTCAATTCACGCTCGGTGCCAATACTTGGAAAATCACTTATACCGCCACCGCAGGCGGCTTGAATGTGCCCGGGGGCTCTACCGGCCACTTCATCAATCTATCTAATCTAACGGCCGTGCCTGAGCCTGGCAGTTGGCTTGCGCTGGGTTGTTTGGTGGGCTGCGGCGCGTTCATGCGCTCCCGCCGCAGTGGTGCTTGAATCAGAGTTTCTGGACTCTGACGGAAAATGATTTGGCACATTTTCACCCCGAGAATGTGGTGGCTCCCTCCCTCAGGAAGTCCCGCCGTCTTACCGGCTCTCGCAGGATTGCATCACCGTGCGAAAGTCCACGTCGTTGCGCTGCTCAAGGGCCTCCTGTACCCCAGCAAAACACCCCAGTATCCGCTGGTAGTCTGGATCATCCGTTGAGGCAAAGTCACCATTGGACAGCGGCACCGCCAAAAACGAGTTTTTTTCTGGGTGGTCGAGGCGTACGAAGAAAGTTTTGGGCAACTTGATGCCACGGCGTGCGGCAACCTCCTTGAGCACCGCGTCCATGCCTTTGGGTAAAATTTGGCGACATCCGCGCAATTCTGGCTGGCGTGATTGTGAGGTGCCGTAGAATGGCACGTTGAGGTCGATCCACATGAGAATTCTCAGGCGTTCGTCGGCGGTTAGGGCGACCCTTGGTTTGCCTTTGGCATCTGGGTGGCCGGAGATGATTACTTCAGCCAAGCGGCTCACCGGCGATCCCCATGTCTTGGGGGCTGTTTGCAAGATGTTAGACTCGCAGCCGTTGTAGGACGGGATCCAAGACGTGTATGGGTTTTTGCCGAACCTGGCCATGCCGCCCTGAGCGTCGCCGCCATGCTCGGCTTGGGTGCCGCGGCGGGCGAGGTTTTCGTAGGCGACGCTGAAGTAATCACTGCGGTCGCCGCTTAAGTCGAGATGCGCCTTGTCATTGTGGCAACGTACGCAATTTTTATCGAGCACCGGTTGAACTACGCGCGGAAAACTGAAGCCATCGCGGCGGCCCCACGTCGGTTCGGATAATTCCTGCACCGGCCGGGCTGCGGCGATGGAATGGCCACCTTGCGAGCGGGCGGGCGACACGTAGTTGCGGTCCGCGTGGCAGCCGATGCAACTCTGGCATTCCCCGGGCATGAAATGGGTGAACGTGCGCATCCGCTGCACCGCCCGGCCTTCGGCATCCAACGGCAGGAAATACACCGGCACCCCCGCTGGCACCTTGAAATGCGCCGAACCATCCGCCGCCACATCCGCAAACCCCCACACCCGCTTCGGCGCGTAGGTCGCACCACAGGAAACCACCGGAAACTGAAACCCAAACTGCCGCTGGTCCACCGATGTGCGCAGGTCTTTTTCCATCTCCTGCACCACAGCAATGCGCTTCACCTCGCCCGGCTTCACTGCGTCGCCCAAGCCGATGGTCACGTCGTGCATCACCACTGTGGCCCACGGCGCGGCTTGCGCAGCGACACGCGCCGGCTGCGACGAACGGGGCAGTGCCCGGCTGCGCAGCGGTTGCGCCGCATAAAATCCGAGCCCCTTATCCGGTTCGCACAGCGTGGCGTTGAGGGTGCCGGCGTAGTCGCGCAGCAAGACCCGTCCTTCCCGCGATACCAGATAGAACCGCGCGTCCAGCGGCACCGGGCTCTCGTAGGGGCCGCGCAGCGCGTTGCCCGCCCCTGCATTGTCCACCGGACCAACGGAAATTTCCGGCGTTAAATTGCGGATCGCCTCCTGCGCGTTGCCGCCTTTAGTTAGGTCAAGCAATCCGATCGCACCGCGGCAAGGGCCGTTGTGGCTGGTCATTACGCACAAAATTTTTCCTGGCAAGCCCGGGATATCCTTCGCCTCCATGAAAGTGGCGGGACATAGCACCCGGTTGCCAAACACCCCGGCCAAGCCGGTGCCATCCGGATTAATCGCCCACAGCGATTGGATCGGAATGGCCGGCCGGTCCACATACTCCCAGCGGCTGTAGAGGATGCGCCCATCCACCATGATCGACGGCGTGAAGTCGGTCAGATAGTTCGCTGAGAGCTTCACCACGTTGCTGCCATCGCCATCTGCCCGGTACAACACCGGCGAAGTGCTTGTCCAACAATACGCGAAGGCAGGCTTGCGGTCCGACACAAACGCGATGCCGCCATCCGGCAGCCAGCAGGCGTTCA
>JBAXOP010000400.1:0-4885 GCA_037133195.1 Verrucomicrobiota bacterium
TTCGCCTATCGTTTCTCAACCAAACCGCTGGATTTCGAGACGGGTCTGTACTATTACACATACCGCTATTACGACCCTGTCACGGGCCGCTGGCCATCGAGGGATCCTATGGGAGACGATGCATTTGTCGAAATGAGATGGACCAATTTGTTCGGTAGGGAGCAAAGCATGCAAATGCTCGAAATTACACAATCAAACAACTATGGAATTGCGGCTTCTATTCCTGAAATTAATAAGGAAATAGAGGCCAAGGATACGGCTATGCGCAACTGCTTATTGTTCGTAAATAATGCGCCAATCGGACAAGTCGACAATCTTGGTTTGTTCGGGATCTCTCGGAAATATGCGGATATTGTGGGAGGGCCTGGCGGGCCAGGCACGGATACATTATGCTGCATTTGTACAGTTTGGGGTACGCCTGACCACATGTTCCCAAGCCCGATTCGAGCGGTACAGTTAGGCGCGCGGATTATATCCATAAAAATGCAATATGCTTTAGCCTGCTTAACATATGGACAAGGCATGAAAACTGAATTGCTCTGCGAGCAACTGGATGATGCATGGCGAACCTTATTCTGATCGTCAATCAACATACTCTTACATTGAGGCTAGATGAAATATGATTTCAGGACTAAAATGTGTGTTGTGTGGCAAAACTGCGAACCTGCTAACAGCTAACCTGTCAGCAAAGAATCCAAAAGAAGCAGAGCCAATCTGCCTTGATTGCTTGCACAGAATGCACGAAATAATTACCAGTGAGGCGTATGGCAAGCAAATGGAATCTTGTGATTCCCCAATCGAAATCATTAGCAAATCTGCTGAAATTAGAAGTAACGAAATCAAAGGAAAATGTTAAATGTTGCAGGCCGAATTGATGTCGTATGGAAATGCCTAATTGTCGTCGGGTGATTTGGGACGGATTTCCGCGTTCTGATCGAAGAAGAGGGCCGGTATCATCATAGCGTGGAGGCGTGTCCGTGGGTGGGCGTTTCCAGACCGGGCGCTGCCCCATAAGCGTAAGCGACGGTATGGAGTCGGTCGCAACCGGCGCTGGCCAAGATTCTCGTCATGGTTCATCGTCTCCCGCGGACCCGCTTGTGCTTGCAACACGGGCGGGTGGCTGAAGGTCAAAAGGTTCAGGTCACTGACTGGTAGGCCGTGCCCGCGCCTGGAACCGTGTCTGGCGAAGTGAAAGACCATTTGGCTGACGGCTTGGTAGCGGGCCTCCATGGAGTGGCCCGCGGCGTATTCGAGGGCGCCGAGCACCCGCATTTTCAGATAGTTGGTGATGCGTTTCATGTGTAAGCGTGGTTCATAGCACCTGTGAAAGGCCGTAAGCGCTCAACAGAGCACCTCTCGCATTTTTGTCATAGGAGCCAGAGCTATGGCATCTATGCGATGCGGGCCTCGGCGGTCAGCAGGGCGGTGGGGCGGGTCTTGATCCACTCGGCCGGCAACAGGGCGAAGAGCTGCTCCGGTGGCGGGTTGTGCATCAGCTTCTCAAACACCCACTCGAAGTAGGCGAACGGATCTGCGCCGTGGCGGCGGACCTGCTCGACGAAGGTGTAGATGACCGCGCTGCGCCAGCCGGTGTGCTCCCCACCAATGAACATCCAATTCTTGTGCCCGAGCTTGGTGGGACGGATGGCGTTCTCGGTCCGGTTGTTGTCGAAGCGGATCTGGCCGTCCAGAAAGCAGGGTTCGAGGTGGGGCAGTTGTTCGATGGCGTAGTGGAGGGCTTTGTAAATGCCGCTGCCGGGCGTGATGCCGCGGAAGCGGATCAGCCGCCGCACGAGTTTGCGCAGGTGGTCGTAGGGTTTTCTGGATTCGAGCCAGCGGGCGCGCTGGCGGTCTAGCGGGTGGGAGTTCTGGTCGTCCATCCGTTTTTCGACCTGGTAGATCGTGCCGATGAGCAGCAGGATGCGCGCGGCGATGCGCGGATGTTCGCCACGGGCGTCCTTGAATTTGCGGGAGATATGGGTGAGGCAGGAAACGGGGATGATGGCCAGGTCCGGGTGGCGTTCGATGAAGGTGCGGTAGGCGCGCAGACCGTCGCTCTGGAGATAGCCGCGAAACGAGGGTTGCCCGTCCTTTCCGATGAGGATGTCGTCCAGGCAGGTGTTGGCTCGGCTTTTGTGCCAGTCGAAAAGCACCCCGTGTTCATCATGGTTATAAACCCAGAAGTAGCCCGACGCGGTTTTCCCGCTGCCGGGCTCGAGACATCGGACCGGAGTCTCATCGATCCTGATGTAGCCGGCAAGGCGGAGGCGCATGGCGATGAGTTCATAGAGCAGCAGCAGGCGCTCGGCCAGATGGTCGTGCCAGGAGCACATCAGGTTGCGGGTGAGTTCGATGCCGTGGCCGGCCTTGAGTTTCCACTGCTCGCGGTAGAAGGTGCTGTGATAGCAGAACTTCTGGGTGAGGAGATAGGCTCCGAGCGAGGGTGTCAGGACGCTGCCGGGCAGCAGGCAGGGAGCCAGCGGCGCGGTGAGGGGGATGGCGTCCACCTCGCATTTGCGCACATGAGTGAGGCGCTTGATGATCTCGAGGGTGAAGGCGGACGGTTTGACATGCAGGCGTTCGCTGGTTTCCTCGCCCAACAGGCGGAACTCGTCGGGCGCGGCGAGCACATCGGGGTGGATGATCTCGCGCACGACGGTGGGCAGGCCCTTGAGGGACTCGCTGAGTTTGTTGGTGCGCTGCGCGCGGACCTTCGCCGGGATGTCAGCCGCCGGCGCTGGGGCTGCGGGAGCGGCGACCTCGGCTTGTTTTGCCTCTTCGCCGAGGAACTCCATGAGGAGTTGGTGGTGGTCCATCTTTTCGCTGCCGGGTCCGTAGATGCGCTTGAGCAGGGCGGCGACGATGCCTTTCTGGATGGCGAGTTCCGCTTCGAGGGAAGCGACTGTCGCGGTCAGGCGGACGATCTGTTCGGCGGGCGTTTCGATGTTTCAAAATATAGCAGAATGCGTGCCATGAGGTGGCGTTGAAATGATATTTATTGCAGTTCATACCAAGGCCGTTGCAAACCGTCGCGCAGGTCGATGCCGTCGGTGAGCATGGCCAGGGCGGTGGGCTTGAGCACGAGCTTGCGCCGCTGCCCGTCGATGTCCTTGGGCCAACTGAACGTGCCCTTTTCGAGCCGCTTGGCCACCACCCAGTATCCGGTGCCGTCGAAGTAGAGGATCTTGATGAGGCGGCGGGATTTGTTGGTGAAGAGGAAGGCCGCGCCGCTGAGCGGATCGAGTGAGAGGTGATTGCGCACGAGAGCGGAGAGCGTGTTGAAGCTCTTGCGCATGTCGCAGGGTTCGAGGGCGACATAGACCTTGAGGTTGCCGTTGAAGCTGAGCATGGCGGTGGGGTTTCAGGAAAGTTGTTGGAGCAGCGCGGCGAGCAAGCGAACTTGCGCGGCATCCCAGACGCGGGCGAGCGCGCCGCCGGGGAGCCGGATCTCAAGCGCGGCCGGCTCGGAGGACGATGCCACCTCGGCAACAAGGAAGGTCGGACCGGTCATTGCGGCGGCAGGCTGCCTGCCACGCCTGCGGGCCGCGACCCACGCGGCCAGTGTCGGATACTTCACTCCGCACTGGCGGGCGAAGTCGGGGCCGCTGAGGCTGCTGGATTCGTAGGCGGCAAGAACCTCCCGCTTGAACTCGGCGGTATAGCGGGCGCGGCCGCTGCGGTCGGACTTGATGATGATGCCGGTGGATGGGTCGGAGTTGGTTTGCATAGGAGGCCATCCTACGCCGATACCGCCAATGCCGGATAGTGGGGTTCTGTTGACCGCTTACGAAAGGCCGAATTGACATCGAGCAGGTTTCCCAAATTGTCATCGTAGGTGTTAGAGGGTTTTTGCCAGGCTTTCATCGTAATTTCGGGCCGCTTGGATCGTAGTTTTCGCGAATTGTTCCACAGCCGTTGCCACTGAAGAAATACGACGAGGCGGGTAGCACCGGATGTCTGCCAGCCAGCGGCCCAACCGGGGCTTTGCCCCGGACCCCAGGATTTTCAAGGCATGGACGGATGCTCCCAACGATGATTTCACAACGCGGAAAGGCGTATCCCCGGTGTCCGGAGATACGCCCATGTTTGTTGTGCGACATCGTCGGTCGCATCCGTTTCCGGTTATCTTCGACGCGATCCGCGGCGGCTTCACCATCCTCAGCGGATTGGCCCTGCTAGTCCTCGGCCTCACCCTGAAAGGGATTTCCTTCGTCCTCAAGCAAATCAATCCGGCCCCGTGGCACTGCCGGTTGTCACTGAAAAGGTGTGGACCCGGAAATTCATTCCCTAAAGCGACTTATTTCACCGGCGTTTTCCCTGTGGAAGCCACGTCATAACTGAAAAGCCTCCCCGTTGAAAACCTCCCCTGAAGACCCACCTTGATCCCTGCCACCGTTATGGAGTTTGTTTCCACCGGTTCCATGGGGTCTTCCACCCCGGCCCCCGCCGAACTGCCGCCAGTTCGACCGCGTTTGTTCTTCGCCCCTAAATCCCCTCAGGGGACTTCGCCCCACTCCCCGTCGCCCCCCGTGGCGAGGCGGAGGGAATTGCTTTTCTGCCGTTTGCCGGTGCGTGATGGACGCCTCTCCCATTCACCGACCTGCGTACCCCATGACAACCCGAGGTGGTCATGCAATTCGACATGGCGCGACGCTAACAAGGACCATCGAAAGGAGTTCGTTGGGGCGAACGCAAATTTCTTCTTTCAGCCCGCAAAGCCCACAACTCGTTCCGGGGCCCGACTGCGCATCAATGCGCAAATCCTCCGCACATCAGATTTATGTATGGTCATCCGATGAAATAAACGCCCTGAATCCCGATAAGGGGGAGAGCCACCTATCATCCGTTCCCTTTCTCCGCCGGGTCGTCAAACCGCCCCGGCAAA
>JBAXOP010000401.1:0-4870 GCA_037133195.1 Verrucomicrobiota bacterium
CGAAGGCGTATGTCTGGTCCCCTAAACTGAATTCCAGCACCTCGACGGTGGCGTCTGCCTCCCCGCCGCGACTCGCCCCCTCCACTGCCAGGGTTTTGGCCCTGGCCTGCAGCAGGTGGGCGCATCGCTCCGCCTGCTCGGCGGCATCCTCCACCATCGCTTGCCGGAACTCATTCATGCGCGCCCCCTTCCCAGTTGGTGGCCAATTCCTTCTGGCAAACCTACATTGCTACTACCGACCGGAAAATTCTCATTCTTGCGATACAACGCCATGCCCGGTGCCGCAATGGCCGTAAATGCCGGAAACGCAATCTGGCATGCCTCCACCGCGCCCATCACCAGATGCCCACTCTCTACCAGCGAGCGGCGAAATCGCTCAATCACTTGGGGTATGCTCGACGGCGCGAAATATAGCAACACGTTGCGGCAAATGATCAGATCCAAGCCATGCGTCTGGTTGAGAATAAGCGGATAGCTATCCTCGGCTAGGTTGAGATTGCCAAAACTAACCATCCTCTTGATCGAGGGCTGGATTTCATAGCGACCATCCGTTCGTGCTACAAAAAATCGCGGTTTAACCCAAGCAGGGGTGCCCCGGAATGACCACTCGGTATAGATACCAACGGCGGCGCGGGCCAGGGCCTTCGGGTTGATATCGGTACCGAGCAAGCTGATTTCCCAATCTTTGAGATCAGGCAATAAGCGGTGCAACAGCATGGCAATCGAGTACGGTTCCTCACCCGAGGCGCAGCCCGCACTCCAAATGCGCAACCGCCGCTCGCCACCGCGCTTGGCCGCTATCAGCCCGGGCAGCAACGTCGTCTCAAAATACTCAAATGCGCGTTCATCCCGGAAAAAATGTGTCTCTCCGATCGTCAGCCAACCGGCCAGTACAACCAGATCGGCATGACTGAGGTCGCGGACAAGCAGCGCCTCGGCATAGGTCTGCGTGTCATGCACGCCACTTTCCAGTCCCGCTTGGGTGAGGCCGCGGCGGAGGTCGGCAAAGCGGGCAGGTGGAAAATGCAGCCCGGTGCGGCACTCGATGCGCTCGCTGAGTTGGCGCAGCAGCGAGTCTGGGAGGGGTTGGCGGAGGGTTGGCATGGCGTTGGCTCAGGTAGCAGCCTGGGTCGTGGCTTGAACGATCATCTCGCGGGCCTGGGGGTTTAGCAGTTTGGCCAGGTCACAAATGAAAATTATGTCCCCATCGAGTTTGCAGAGACCATCCACGCGCCACTCGGCACCCGGCAAGGCGCCTTCCACCGCCACACTTTGCGTCACCTCGCCAGTTCTCAATTGCTCCACCGCGTCCACCACCAGCGCCAGGGCCAATCCCCCACTGCTCACAATCACCAATTGATCATCGGGCCGGATCGGCCGCAACGCCAATCCCAGACAGCGCCGCAGACTGATCGCCGGCAAAATCCGCCCGGCCAGATTAATGAGGCCCATCACAAAGTCCGGCGCACTCGGCACCGGCGTCGCCGCCACCGCCCGAATCACCCGCTCCACCGCCTCCAGTGGCAGCGCGTACCTTTGCCCATCAAGCCAAAACAACACCAGCAACTCACCCCCATCCTTGGGGTTTTTTGTTAGAAAAACACCGTCGCCCCCCCCCGCCACCGCTGCGGATGGTACCTGGGTTGACTGGCTTCGTCGCTCATTCATGACCAATTCATTGGGAACGCCTATGTATAGCCGGAAAAATACCTAATGTCAAAGGGAATTTTTACGCATTCACAAACACCTACCGTCAGCTGAGATTACTGAGCGCCCCCCCGCACAGATGGCCATTAAACCTCCCGAGTCACTTGGACCGTTACGGAGCGCTGGCTTCAGCCGGCGCGTATGGCCGGCTGAAGCCAGCGCTCCATCGTGTAGCTCAACCGGGGTGAATCAAGGACAGGAGGCGGGGAAAGGACCTCGAGAAGCTCAAGATCTTAGTCAGAGCAATATCGACAGGAGATCCATTGGAATGGCGACATCATGATCATCCGCTGAGCGGTAAGTGGACTGGATCCCGTGATTGCCACATAGAGCCAGGCTGGGTCCTGATTTACAGAATTGATGGCGACAGCTTATATCTTGAGCGGACCGGTAGCCACAACGATCTCTTCAGGTAGAAAAGACACCCAACAAGACGGTGGTGGCAACGCTCTTGTTTTCTTCCTTGGCAGGACCGCTGGAAATGACTAGCTCTAACCCGTCTGGATGGTTGGGAGGGGATTTGCCCCCCAACGCGCCATCCGATTTTCAAATGGCTGTCCGCGCAAATAGCCCTCCAATCTTCCACATCCGACCCCACGCCCAGAATCATGGACCCCGCAGTCAATTCCGCCAAATCTCCGCCTGACGCCGTGCAACATGAACCCAGTGTCGGCACCGGCGGGTTCCTCGTCACCGGGCGCCCATCGCTCTGGTTCACCCCGCATCACCTCCTGGCGGTGATCCGGCCCGAGGTGGACTCGCCCTGTCTTCTCTCCAATCCTCCGTTTTCCGCCCCCGCAGACCGCTGCTGATTTTCCGTCCGCAACCCGCTTCACTATTCCCCCGCATGTTCCAACAAGCCTTCAAAAACATCGACGATGTTCTGTGGAAGGACGCCGGATGCACCAGTGAACTGGATTACACCGAGCAGAGTTCCTGGCTCCTGCTGGAAAGTTGCAACCTCCACACCATCCTCGACTGCCCCGGCGGCACGTTCATCGGCGCGGGCGTGAAGACCGTCGTGCTCTTTTTTGAGAAAGGCACGAAGACGCGCAAAGTCTGGTTCTACCAGCTCGACCCCGGCCGCAACATGGGCAAGACCAACCCGCTCAACGACGCCGACCTCGCCGAGTTCATCGCGCTCCAGAAGACCAAAGCCGACTCGCCCAAAAGCTGGAGCGTGGACGTGGCGGCCATCGACCCGAAGACCTTTGACCTCTCCGTGAAGAACCCCAACGGCGGCGAGGAAATCGCGCACCGCAGCCCGCAGGAAATCATGGACGAAATCGCCGCGTTGGACGCCGAGAGCGCGGAAGTGCTCGGCAACATCAAGCAACTCCTGAACACCGAGAAAACCCATGCCTAAAAAAATCGAAGTTCTCGCGCGCGAAGTCCGCCTCACCGGCGTCAACGACCAGGATTACGTCTGCCTGACCGACATCGCCCGCTACAAAGACCCGGAGCGCACGGACTACCTGATCTCCAACTGGCTCCGCAACCGCAACACCATCGAATTCCTTGGCCTGTGGGAGCAGATTAACAATCCCGGTTTTAATCCCATCGAATTCGATGGGATTAGAAAGCAGGCGGGCCTCAACAGTCTTGTTGATGCCGCCTTCACACGCCCCAACGGGGCAGCCCATGCCAGCCCAGGGCAACGCCCTGGGAACCAATCCCACGAAGAACTCAAAGCCCTGAAAGGGCGGCCCAATCCATGCCCCAGTCCCTCGCCCGCCTCCACATTCACCTCGTGTTCAGCACCAAAAACCGCGAACGCATCATCACAGACGACGTCCGCAGCCCCCTGCACGCCTACATGGCCACAGTCCTGCAAAACCTCGGCTGTGCTCCTGTCCTTATCAACTCCGTCGAGGACCACGCCCACCTGCTCTTCGATCTCGCCCGAACGATCTCCATCAGCCAGGCCGTCGAAGACGTCAAAAAATCCTCCTCCAAATGGATCAAAACCCAAGGTCCAAAATTTGCCGGATTTGCGTGGCAGGCGGGCTACGGAGCGTTTGCCGTTTCAGAATCCAACGTGGAAACCGTCCGCGCATACATCGCTAATCAGCGCGAACACCACCACAAGAAAACCTTTCAAGAGGAATACCGGTCATTCCTCCAACGCCATAACGTTATGTTTGATGAACGATATGTGTGGGACTGATCACCGGGATATCGCCCACCAGGGCGTTGCCCTTCGCTACCTTGACGCCGGGGCCTTGCCCCTCCAGAGCCCCAACGGGGCACCTCATGCCAGCCCAGGGCAACGCCCTGGGTATGCGCGGCGGCCATTGAATCTAGGGCTGAAAGCCCGACCCAACGGCCGCACGGTTAGGCCGGGCTTTCAGCCCTCAATGTCCTGCCAACCCGAGACCCAGGGCGTTGCCCTGGGCTACCTTAGCGAATATATCGTCTTCCGCCCATCCGATATTCTGGACAAGGCGAAGAACAAAGGAGTGCCGCAGCCATACCTGCGTAACATCAACGTCCGCTGGTTCACGTTCGACTTGTCGGATCTACTTCAAATGCCGTTCCTCCCAACTGAGATGGAGAAATATACAGCGGTGAAAGGCGACGTTCTGATTTGCGAGGGCGGCTATCCGGGGCGCGCTGCTCTTTGGGAGGAGGATTATCCAATCTATTTTCAGAAGGCTCTCCATCGCGTGCGATTTCATGAACCGGAACTCAACAAATGGTTCGTCTATTACTTGAGCGTTCAGGATTCCGGCGGACAACTGAAACAGCATTTCAGCGGAAGGGGCATACAGCATTTCACAGGCGAAGTCCTTGCTCGTTTTACGATTCCCGTTCCGCCCTTACCAGAACTCCGCCGAGCCGTGGCGAGGTTTGACGCACTCGCCGAAGAAACCCAACGCCTCGCCGCCATCTACCAGCAAAAGATCGCCGCGCTGGAGGCGTTGAAGAAGTCGCTGTTGCACCAAGCATTCAGCGGGAGACTGTGAAATTTCCTGATTTCCGCCAGCCGCATCACCGATTACACTCCGCACCATGAGCTCGCCCGACATCCGCTGGATCCAACGCTTCGACAACTTCAAGCGGGCCTTTGCACGCTTGCGCGAGGCCTCCGAATTGGCGGAGCAGCGTGGGCTTTCGGATTTGGAGCGGCAGGGGCTGATCCAAGCCTTCGAGTTCACTCATG
>JBAXOP010000402.1:0-4865 GCA_037133195.1 Verrucomicrobiota bacterium
ATTATTGAGCTACCCTTCTTAAAGGCACGCCACTTAACTCTTGCAGCTCTTCAAATGATGGAAGCGCAAACCCCGTGGTCCGGTTACTATGAGGTCTGGCCCGCCACCTGGCTCACCGCCCACACCACCCAGTTCGCCGATCCCGGCTGGCACTACATGGACAAGGCCTGCGCCAAGATCGATCCCGCCACCTGGGGTGGCAGTTATGTCACCCTGCGCAATCCGAAAACCGGCGACTGGAGCATGATCGTGTGTGCGGACAAACCGGTGACGCTCGATGTGAAGGTCGCGGGCAAACTGGCCAAGGGCGACGTCCATGTGTGGAAGTCCAACGAGAAGATCCAGTTTGTGGAAGAGAAGCCGCTGCATCTGGCAAGCGGAGCCTTCAGCGTTTCCCTAGAGGGCAAAAGTGTCTATACGCTGTCCACCACCACCGGCCAGAAGAAGGGCTCCCACCCTGCGCCGCCTCCTGCTTCTGACTTCCCTTTGCCCTACAAGGATGACTTCGAAAGCTATCCCCCGGGTGTGATTCCGAAATATATCTCCGATCAGAAAGGCTCGTTTGAAACCGCCAAACGGGAAGACGGCAAAGGAATGTGCCTGAAACAAATCGTGCCCAAGGAAGGCATCGCGTGGAGCGGCGGCCCGGTCGGCACCCCAAACACCGTTTTTGGCGACAAACTCTGGACCGACTACACAATCCAGGCCGATGTCTTGGTCACCGGCGGCAAGGTGGGCATCGGCGGCCGCTACTTCTATGGTCAGTTCCTCGGTTGGGACTTTGTCCTGCAGCACGACGGCACTTGGTCGGTCCATGCCCCCCATGTGGCCAATTCGCAGGAATCCGTGAAGACGCTCGGCAACGGCAAAATCGACGGCTTCACCCCCGGTAAGTGGCATCACCTGGCGGTGAGCCTCAAGGGCGAGGATATGCTCGTCACCGTGGATGGCAAGGAAGTGACCCGGGTGCAATATGAAGGCTATTTGAAGCGCAAGAACGGCCTGGCCTATCTGTTATCCAGCTATGATCCCAACTGCTTTGACAACCTCAGCGTGACACCCTAACACGGAAGAAGTGAATTGCGAAAAATGAATACAAATAGAACACATATGTTATCCGTGAATAAAGTCTTCGTGGCGGCGCTGCTGAGCCTGGGCCTATTGGCCTTTGCCAATTCCACTGTGATAGCGGGCGAGACGCCGCGCGAGAAAATCAACATTAACCCGGTGTGGCGCTTCACGCTGGGGGATCCGGCGGACGCATCCAAGGCAGACATTGATGACCGCAAATGGGACACCGTCTCGTTGCCTCATTCTCACGAACTCTATGCCGCCGACCTGAGCAATTTCCTTGGCAAGGATTTCCCCAAGGATAACGTGTCCTTCGCGGGACGCAAGGTCGGTTGGTATCGCCGCAATATCGACATTGCCGCCCCGGCTCTAACCGGAAAGGTGTTTCTGGTGTTCCAAGGGGCGATGGAAACCACTAAATTGTGGGTCAACGGCAAGCCGGCCGGCGAGTGTCTTGTGGGAGGCTACACCTCGTTTCACTTTGACATCACGTCACTTTTACAACCCGGCAAAAACAGGCTCGCAGTGCGCGTCGATAACTCCGTGCAGAAGGATATCCCGCCCGACGGTGCCAAGTGTGATTTCGCTCTGTTCGGCGGTCTCTATCGCGACGTGGATCTGGTATTCACCGGGACGACTCACGTGACGTTCCCCTGGGAAGGTCCGAAAGCGGGCATCCGACTGACCTTGCCTGAAGTTTCCCAAGAGAAGGCGGTGGTACAGATCGAGACAGCCCTTCGCAATGACTCTATCAATGCGGTGAAAGGCTCGCTGGTCACCCGCGTGTTAGACAAGGATGGCAAGGCCGTGGCGCTGGCAAAAGAAGAAATGACTTTGGACGCCAAGGGCGAAGTGATGCTTAGCCAGAAGACGGCACCGATTCCCAAGCCCAACCTCTGGTCGCCTGATAGTCCGTATCTTTACACGGTCGAGACCACGGTGATGATAGGCAACCGGGCGACGGATCAAGTCAAAACCAAGCTCGGGATCCGCTGGTGTGAGTGGGACAAGCAAAAGGGGTTCTTTCTTAACGGCCAGCACGTCAAACTCGTCGGTGCCAACCGCCATCAGGCATGGCCATTCATCGGGTATGCGGTGCCCAACCGCCTGCATCGCGCGGACGCCGTGCAGATGAAGAAAATGGGGGTTAACTGGGTGCGGCTTTCCCACTACCCGCATGCGCCGGCGTTTCTCGACGCCCTCGACGAACTCGGGCTGATGGCCTTGGAAGAAGGCCCGACGTGGATGGACATTCCGAGCGAGACATGGGTGAATAATCTGGACACCGCCTTCCGCAGCATGATCCGGCGGGACCGCAATCATCCGTCCATCATCATCTGGAATTGTTGTGTCAATCATCACGGAAAGAGTGACCACTTGGCCAAGGTCGCCACCGAGGAAGACCCGACCCGCGCCCGCGGACAGGACACCGTGCCATGTCCGATGGACTTCGAGCATCTGAAAATCAGCGGCAACGCCGCCCTCTGCATCGAACACACGGGCCACACGTTCAATACCTTCCGCGGACAGGATTTGTACCGGGAATATGATCTAACAAAACAACACTGGGAGCAGACCAACGCCGCCTACAACAAGGAGGACAATTCCGGTCTGGCCGTCTGGGCGATGTATGACTATAACACGCCGCATTACGGAGCGCCGTATTTTCAGGCGCCGCACGGAGTTTGCGACATTTTCCGCATCCCCAAGCTCAGCTACTACTGGCACTGTGCCGAGTTGGGCAAGGAGCCGATCACATATATCTATCCGTTGAAAGACGATAAGCTCGTCATCTTCAGCGACGCCGGTAAGGTGCGGCTCTCGGAAAGCATTGGCGGCAAGGACTTCAAGGAAGTCGGCGTGCTGGAGCCGGACAAGGGGTTTGCGCTGAAGCATCCTCCGTTCCATGCCAACGTCTCGAAATGGACCACTTGTTACAAGGCGGAAGGCATGGATAACGGCAAGGTGGTCAGCAGTCATATTTGTCACCGCCAGAGCGAACCGGCCTCCCTCAAACTCAGCGTGGACGACACCACCATCACGGCAGATGGCGGCGACATGACCCGCGTGCTTCTGCAACTCGTCGATAAGAACGGATCTATCATCATCAACAATTACGAGCCGGTTAATTTCTCGATCGAAGGTGCCGGGTTGCTAGTTGGTGAGAATCCAACGCAACTCATGGCCGGCCAGTGCGTCGTCCTTGTGCGATCCTCGTTTGAACCGGGCAAGATGACCATTAGCGCTGAGATGCCGGGCATGGAGGGGATCGGCAAAGCCTCGGTTTCACTGAAGACCGTGGCGGTCGCAGCCAATGCTCATGTTGATATGCCGAAACCCGCCGTCAAGGCACCCACCGGTAACACCGTGATGCCCACTCACTTAAAAAAGATCCAAGTGAATCTGCCTGCCGACGACTTCGGTTGGTTTGTCATCCCTGCGATCGATAACGCCGAACCTGGCAAGATGGTTGAATCGAAGCCGATGCTGGTGGCCGGGCAGCGGCAGACGTCTAAACTCGCGGTGCAGGGATGCGAGTACCGGATCTATTCATCGGCCTGGTCCTCGGCGCCCACCGATATCACCCGGGGAGACGCACTGTTCTTCCGGATGAAAGCTAACAAGGACGCAGGCCAGGGCACCACCGCCGAAGTCACCATCCAAGGCGTGAAGCGCACTTTCTCAGTAAAAACGAAATGATGGGACCATTCCCACGTACCAAGGACCAGTTATGAAACGATATTTATCCGCTAGTTTGAAATTCGGGGAGCGCCGGCATCTTGCCGACAGTGATCGGCATCTTGCCGAACACGCCAATGTGTGGCCATGTCTTTCCACCCTTGGGTTAGTGCTGCTGGCACTTGCCCAGCCTGCCACGCCCGCCCAGCCGGCCACGCCCGCCCAGCCGGCCACGCCTGCCCAGCCGGCCACGCCTGCCAGCCAGGTCCTGTGGTATGACCAGCCGGCAGGAAACTGGGAATCGGAAGCGCTGCCCATCGGCAATGGCCGGTTGGGCGCGATGATCTTCGGCTCGGCAGACAAGGAATCGGTTCAACTCAACGAGGACAGCCTGTGGGAAGGCGACGAAAAAGACTCGGGCATGTATCAGAATCTCGGCGAGTTCGAGGTGGCTCTCCCACGGACCAAGCCCGCGGAACATTATCGGCGCGAACTCGATATTAGCCGGGCTGTTCACTCGGTGAGTTATACCAGTGACGGCGTGACTTACCGCCGTGAGGCGTTTGCCAGCTTTCCCAACCAGGTCATGGTGTTCCACTATACCGCCGACAAACCAGGCAGTCACTCCGGCACCCTCACCTTCAAGGATGCGCACGATGCCAAACCGGTCATCGATCCTAGCAGGATTACAGCAACCGGGAAGCTGAAGAACGGCCTGCAATATGAATCACAGATACGGGTTATCAATGAGGGTGGCAAGCTAAGCGCGACACCCACGGGCATTGCGTTCCAGAACGTCACGAGCCTGACGCTCATGGTGGGTGCCGGCACGGACTACCTCAACCAGCGTGCCAAAGGGTGGCGCACCGGCGAGGTGCCACACCGACTGGTAAGCGCGCAAATTGACAAGGCTGCCAAGCTCCCTTATGCCGCACTGCAGGCAGCGCAGGTCAAGGACTATCAGGCGTTGTTCAACCGGGTGCGCCTTGACAATGGCAAGACGGATGCGGCCACCGCGGCCCTAACGACCCCGAAGCGGCTGGCCGCATACAAGCAAGCTAACGCGAAGGATCCGGAATTGGAGAACCTGTTGTTTCAATACGGACGGTATCTGC
>JBAXOP010000403.1:0-4859 GCA_037133195.1 Verrucomicrobiota bacterium
CCACGGCGGACAAGTCCGCCTCTGGCCCAAAGCGGTGACGAGTCACCGCAGTCCAGTTCAAGGTAGATCACTCTATTTCGGGAATGCCTCCGCCGCCGGAAGAGTCACGCGGAAGTCCGCCGGCTTGGTGCCGCTCTTGACGATGACAATGGTCTCTCCCGGCTTGGTGGTGAAGGACAGCAGCTCGGTTGTTAGGGTTTCGCTCTTCTTGTTATTCCGATAGAGATCGACGCTTTGTTTGCCCCAATAATTGCGCACCGTGCATGCTGCGCCGCGCTGCGACGTCACTTCGATGAAATCCACCTTGCCGGCTTTCATCCGTGAAGTAACCAGGAAATCGCCCTTGGCACGCAGGCTGAAGCTGGCGTCCATGTCCTTGGGCCAGGCGGGAAAGACGCGGATGATGGGCGTGCCGCCGGGCGCAGCCGCACCCGATTGCAGCAAGGCTTGGCCCATCCCCTCGCTAAACGTCGCCTCCTGTTGCCAGTCGAGGGCAAAGCCGCCTTCCGGGTTGTATTCACGGATGCGGTTGATCCAGCGAGTGGGAGCATCCCTGCACGTCTTCCAATAGGATTGCTGATAACCAAAGCATTTCTTCACCCACTCGTCGCTGCCGAGTCTTGCCGCTTCGCCACAGAACCTCGCCAGTGGTGACGCGCCGCCGCCGCCCGCGCCTTCGTTCTTGTTGAGCGCAATCCATTTGGCCTGCCTCAGGCTGGCCAGCGTGTTCATCGCCATCTGCCATTCGTCGGGCTTGGTGAGTTTGGATTCGGTATTCACCAGGTCGAAGACGTTGACGAGCATCAGGCGCGGGTCATGGTCCGAGCCCGTGGAATTGCCGCCGCCGACCCCGATCGCGAACACCGGTTCCTTGGCCTGCTGCAGCACGCCCATGGCCTGCGGGGTCGCATCGGTCGGATAGGGCGCCAGCTTGTCGAGCATCTCCTGCCACTGCTTCGCCAACTCGGCATCGACCTTGAGCAATCCCGCGGCTTGGATCGCGACTGAGAAGATCGCGCGGATGGAGGCCAGGTCATTGATACCGTCGCGGACGTTATCCCGATAGGTTTCGGCCCAAGAGGTGTTGTTGACATGGTATTTGCCGTCGGCTTCCAACTTCGTTCCGGGGTAGGTGCGGTACAATTCGGCGGTACCCTTGAGCATCGGATAGGCCCGCTCTTTCAGCCACGCGAGGTCGTGCGTGTACTCATAGCGTTCCCAATACCACTGCGCCGCCTCGGCCGTGTTATAGAGAAGACTGGGCCCGGCACCACCCCAGCGCGATTCCCAATCGCTGCGTGTTTTGGCATTCGGCCGTGGCCCGGTCTCGGGCAAGATCTCCGGTCCGTCGAAGGTAAAGGTCTCCCCGATCCAGATGGCATCCTTGCCGGCGCGAATATGCTGGGCGGCAACCTTATTGATACGCGGGAATTGCCGGCTGAGCATGCTGAAATACGGATCGGCCAGCTCCGGGTGGTTGGCCTGTTCGAACACCGGGGTCAGCGTCTGGCGGGAACTGTTAAACCACCAGTACTGCGAACCCCAATACTGCCAGCCGTCCTGCACGTTGAAGATGCCGCCGTTGGCATGGATCGGATACTTGCCCCGGTTGCAGGTGTTCATGCCGTAGAGATAATACAGCCAGTGCTGGTCGAAGCTCTCGTCGAATGTCCGGTCGTGCGAGGCTGGCAGATAGATAAATGACCGCTTCCAGAAGTCATGCCATTGGGCCGTGGTGGAATCCAAGATCGCATTGAAGGTGGTGGCCAGGGCCGCTTTCACCTCCGCGCCCGCCAGCGCCACGACATCGTCCTTGGGCGTCATTGATGCCGCGCTGCCCACATAGACGGTGAATGTCCCCTTGCTGGCAGGGATGGTTAGTTGTTTGTCCGTTGCGGTTGCGGTGCGTCCTTTCACGGCAACGACACACGCCGACGCGCAATAGACATCGTTGACCGTCATCCCGGTATCGCACTTGGAGCTGAAAACCTGCTTGAGCACGAGCATGTTGTTCTGCTGTGATTGCACCGCCGCATTGCTATACCGGTCGTTGACAATCGTCGCCAGGAGCCTGGAAAGGTCCACCGTGATGGCAGAGGGCGCGGTCCGGTTGTCGGTGATCTCGATGGCGAACACGTCGTGGTCCCGCCACGGGACGATGCGCACGCTGACGTCCGCGCCCTGGATGCTCTCGTAACCGTCATACGTATGCAGGTCCTGATTGCAGGTGCTGGCAAAGGGGCTGCCTTGAAAACCAATGTCGACATTGCCGACCTTGGAGTTGCCGTCGGTGCGGCTCTTGTTACCCCAATCGGAGGTGGCGCTGCCCCGATAGAAGACATCCGGCCGGCCGAAATTGAACTGCAACTTGGAACCCGAGCCGTCTATCCAGACCAGCGACCCCATCTTGCCATTGCCTAACGGAATGCCTTCAATCGGCAGGGTCGGCTTGGTGAAATGCAGGTCAATGGGCGCCAGATACTTGGCGTAGTCCATGGTGATCATGGTTGACCCCGCCGGGGCTCCGGCGGCGGTTGCCGCATGGGCGTGACTTCCCGTCAGCAGGGCGACGGCTGCGAAGGATTTGATAGTCTTGTGTTTCATGTTTTCTGTGAGGATGCTAGTGAGGTCGTGTGTTCTAGCTTTTTTTGTAGGTGAGGGTGACTGGGTCGCTGGTCAATCATGATACATTACGGGTTGGCGGGCGTTTATTCTTGCAGGTGACGATGGAAAATCGCGACTTGATAGATAGAGTCATGACACGAAGTTGCGGAGCCGCCAGTGCGCACCGGCGGCCCCGCGGGATTCCGGAGAAAAACCCATTAACTCCGGAAAGGGGTGGGAAGATGATATTGATTATTGGTGATTGGTAAGGGGTAGGGCGGATCCGGCCCGGTCCGCCCACTTGTCCGCCCGCATTGGCGGCGTTGCGGCTCGGATTATGGAACGCACATGGGATATTTCGCCTTCAGGGTAGTTACGAACAAGCGAGGCCGCTTGTCCCTACCGGTTTGCGGCGGCGCCGCAGCAGGCCGGAGCCTAACAGGATTTCGGCCAGCGAGGTGGTGGGTTCGGGCACGGCGGTCCAGGTGAGCGACGAGCCGCTGACGGTGAATACGCTCTGGCCGGTGGGAGTTCCGAGGCTGCCGGTGCTGTTGTATTATTGCACGCTGCTGAAATTCGACGCGAACCTCACGCTGCTGCCGGCATCGGCGGTTTTGAAGATATCCGTCCAGGTGCGGTTGGTATCCCAGAAACTTTCGCTGAAGCTCTGGGCACCGTCGAGCACCACCCGGAAGATGGCGACGCTGCCACCCAGCATGCCTGCGACATCCACCACGTCGTAACTCGTGCCGCGACCGGTTGGCGGCCAGTTCCCACTCGAAGATCGAACCGGAGCCGGTTGTCAGGTTGCCGCTGAAGCTTTCCTTGCCCACGCCCGCATCGCCCGGGGCGAGGATGGCACCGGAATTGACAGTGGTCTTGCCGCCAACCGTGCCCGTGCCCATCAGTTTGGTGCCGGTGTTGTTGACGGCCACCGCGCCGCTGCCGGTGCTGGCGGAGGCGGCGATCGACAGGACACCCGCGTTGATGGCGGCGGTGCCGCTGCAGGTGTTAGATACTGTTAGCATCGCGGTTCCCGCGCCTTCCTTGACCACGCTGTTAGTGTAGGTAACGCCGATGTGACCAAGGTCGTCGGTGATCTGGGTGCCAAGGTTGAACGACTTGCCGGTGTCGGAGGTCAGCGTCACGGTTTGCGCGCCGGCGGAGGGCGCGCTTTGCACGATATTGCCGGTGGTGATGACCTTGCCGGAGGTGTTGTTGGTGAAGATCACGTTGTAGGACCACAAGACTACCCAATCGCCGGACTTCTGTCGTTGTCCTTTTGCGTATTTTTTGTTGTCGTTTTGCGTCAGGCGGATCAGCGAGAACACCGTGAAGGAAGGATCCGTCATCGTCAGCCTTGCGAGTGTCGTCCGGCTGCGGCGCGGGGTATTGCTCCGGGCCCGCCGCAGCGGCCTTCTGTTGTTGGGGTTGCAACGAATTTGCGGTAAATCCTCAGATTGGTCGGAAGCATCAGCGCATTCGAATCGGCGGTCACAGAGTGCGGATCCTACCTGTGGGCCGGTGCCGGATTGGCGGATGCGGACTTGGGCGATGGCATGGGGTTTCCAAAATCCTGGAAGGTGGCGATCCGCGGCCGTCTGGACGGGCCATCGACATAGGCGAACATGGCACCGTGTGGGGGCGATAATGGAGAAGAATATGAAAATCAGCGTCCAAAACGTTAGAATTAGCGACGGGGCAATAGGCGTGCAACTTTTACAGATAATGATAATAAAGTAACGCGGCCGAGAGGTTAGAGGTCATCAGATGTAGGACCACAACACTACCCAATCGCCTGACTCCTGTCGTTGTCCATTTGCGTATTTTTTGTTGTCTTTTTGCGTCACGCGACTGCCGCGTACCGCTGCCAGGGTGCGGATTCATCCCGAAATCCGAAGTTAGAAAAAGCATCGTTTGGCGTCAGGCCTAGTGGTAGAAGGGTTGCGTCAACTAACCGCACACCACACCCCTTCACCAAACGATGCACACATCCTGTAACCCGGTCTTCCCCGGCCGACAAGTTCAACTCGCCTCCACCCCCAAGCCCGTCACCCCGTTTGGCGGCTTGGTCAGTCTCATCGCCTTCGTCGAGCGGATCGGCCTGGCCGGGCAGATCAGCGGACTGATGCCCTTCGTCTACACCAGTCCCAACGCGATTCCCCCGGCTCAAACCCTCGTGGCTTTCATCGTGTCGGTGGTGGCCGGAGCCCGCCGCCTCGCCCACACCGACTGGTTGCGCGCCGACAAGGCCT
>JBAXOP010000404.1:0-4856 GCA_037133195.1 Verrucomicrobiota bacterium
TTACGGAGCGCTGGCTTCAGCCGGCGCGTATGGCCGGCTGAAGCCAGCGCTCCATAGTGCAGCCCAAGTTATTCCCAGTGCCACGGCCCGCCCGTAGCAGCTACATGCGGAAATCCTCGCCGAGGTAGTGTTTGCGGGCGATTGGATCATCCACCAGTTCGAGGGAAGCGCCCTCGAGGATGACGCGGCCATCGTGAATGAGGAAGGCGCGGTCAGTGATGGTGAGGGTTTCGCGCACCGAGTGGTCGGTGATGAGGATGGCCAGGCCATCGCGTTCGCGCAATTCTCGCACAATGCGCTGGATGTCTTCCACCGCTATCGGATCAATGCCGGCAAATGGTTCGTCGAGCATCAGCAACGTCGGCTCCGAGCATAGCGCCCGGGCGATGGCCAAGCGGCGCTTTTCCCCGCCGGAGAGGGTGATGGCGAGATGTTTGGCGAGTTTGGCAATGCCGAAACGCTGCAACAGGTCGTGGGCACGTTCCTGGCGATCGGCACGGTTGAGATTGGGCCGGGTCTCCAGAATGGCTAGCAGATTGTCCAAGACCGAGAGCTTGCGGAAAATCGACTCCTCTTGCGGCAGGTACCCCATGCCGAGGCGTGCGCGACGGTGCATGGGCAAGCGTGAAATATCGTGGCCGTTGAAGCAGACGGCACCCGCATCGGCGGGAATGAGTCCGGCGATCATGTAGAACGAGGTGGTCTTGCCAGCACCGTTGGGGCCTAGCAGGCCGACGATTTCCCGCGGTTGGACGGTGATGGACACGCCATCGACGACGGCCCGTCCGTTGTAGGTTTTGCGCAGGTTGGAGGCAAAAAGGACGGAGGATTCAGCGTGGCAGCAGGTGGAACCGGGATCGTGCATGGGGGAACAACAGAGGTCGGAGGTCGGAGGAGAAGAAAACTCAAGACGGTAAGACGAGATAACGAGGTGGGGCGGGAAAATTAGTGTCCTCGGCGTTCTGGTCTTGTGTCTTGTGTCTTCCTGTCTTGTGTCTTCTTGTCTTCGGTCTTGGGTGGTTTGACTTGGTCGAGAGGCAGGATCGTTTCGGTGCCGCCCTCGGAGAAAGTGAATTTGCCGTCGATGACGCGCAGGGTTTGGTCGGATTGTTTGGCGCGGTTGATCATGCCGCCTTTTTTGACCCAGGGTTTGCCACCGCTCAGGACGATCTCGCCGGTCTTGACGTTGTATGTGAAAATAGCCCCGGCCGCCTCGATGACCTCATTTTTGGTGGTAGGTTTTTGTGACGGGTTCGCCGTCCCGCTGGTCACATGGGAGGGATCGGGTTTCTGCAACACGTGCACTGCGCCGGTGGCCACCACGCGTTCTACGTCGCCAAGGTTTACGTCGAGGCCTCTGGGTACGGGCTTGTCGCCGGGCTTGGGCTCAGCTTTCGGGCGTTCGGGCTTTTTCTCAAAAAATACTTTCAGTTCGTTGGCTCCATCCAGCGTGAAGCGGGGGTCGGCCACTGTCACATTTTTCAGATAGACCAAGAGTCCTTCGTTGGAATCGAAATACACGCCGCCATCACAGTTGATGACGGTGTCGTCGGGGCTTGGGGTGATTTCGAGGGGCCGGGCTTGTGTCACGATGGGCGCTGGGGCTGGCGGGGTCTTGGCGAGGAGGTCCTCTTTTTCCAAAAAGGCGGTGGCTGCACGTGTGGCGTCCGCTGCCGCGTCGAGTGTCGCACGCAAATCACTGCGGGCCTGGGCATTGGCCTCGGCAACGAGCGGGGCCGACGACGTGGCGTCGCGGATCGCAGCCGCGTCTTGGGCACGGGGGGTGGTCACCGGCAGGGCGATGAGGGAAGCGCCTAGGATGGAGGCGGCACGGCGGGGGGACTCGGAAGGATTCATGGCGGTTTTGGCTGGAGCCTGGATGCGGGTGGTGGCGGGGCCCATCAGAAAGCCCTGGGCGAGGTCGAGTTCATAAACCAGGCCGTTGCCTATTGCGTTGATGTTATCGAAATGCAGCGTGACGGTGTTTGTGGCATGCAGGGTGCCGGTGGTTTGGTTAAGCCGGCCTTTGGTTAGATCCAACCGTGCCCTGGGGCTGCGGTCGGGGTTGAATAATTCGATGGCGACGGTCTCGGCGTCGAGGAGTTCCGCGCTGACGAGGGTCATGGTCTTAGCTTTGAGAGCGCCGACGAGGCGGCGGTTGATGTCGTAACGGGGGAGCAGCACGCCGGACAGGATGCTGCCCGGGGGGAGCAGTGAGGTCACCGGGGTTGCTCGCTTGGGGGGGGGGACCGGATTGGCGGCCTCGCCTGCCATCAGCAAGGCGGGAGTGAGCAACAGCAGGGCTGGAAGGTGGCCGGTCAATACGAGAAATGGGACGCGCATCGGGTTCAGTGCGAGGCGTGGTGGATGGCGATGAGTTTAACAAGCAAATCCTCGATGAATTCCAACGGGATTTGGTTGGGTCCATCCGAGAGCGCGTTGGCCGGATCGGAGTGTACTTCCATGAATAAGCCATCCACCCCGGTGGCCACTGCGGCGCGGGCCAGCACCGGGGCGAGTTCGCCATCGCCGCCAGTGCTGCCGCCCAGGCCGCCGGGGCGTTGGACCGAGTGGGTGGCATCAAACACCACCGGCAGGCCTTCCTTGCGCATCCAATAGAGCGAGCGCATGTCGGCGACCAGATTGTTGTAGCCGAAGGTGGTGCCGCGTTCAGTCAGGACAAAGCGTTCGCAACCAAAGGCGCGGAGTTTGTCGGCAATGTTGACGGTGTCCCAGGGCGCTAGGAACTGGCCTTTTTTGACGTTGACGGCGCGGCCGGTTTTGGCGGCGGCTTCGATCAAATCCGTCTGGCGGCATAGGAAGGAGGGGATTTGCAGCAAATCGACGTGTTCGGCGGCGATTTCGGCTTGCTCGGCGGTGTGGATATCGGTGGTGACGGGCACGCCGAGTTCTTTGGAGATTTCGCCGAGGATTCGGCAGCCCTCGCGCGGACCGGGTCCCCGGAACGCGCCGACGGACGTGCGGTTTGCCTTGTCGAAGGACGCTTTGAACAGGAAATGAATCCCGGTGCGCCCGGCGATCTCCTTGAGCGAGCGGGCCATTTCCCAGGCAAAGGGTTCAGTTTCCAAGGCGCACGGGCCTAAAATGAAAAATGGCATCGGGCCACCGACGGGCACCTTGCCGATATTGAAGGGTTCGAAGGACATTGCGGGGGATGAGTTAGGTGTTGGCGCTGCTGTGGCCGGTGGCCGTGGCGTAAAGGGGGCGCAAATGGGTGAGGGCGGTGCTGAGCAGCTTGGCTTCCGGCGGAGTCAGATTGCCACGCGTCTTGGCGACGAGCATTTCCAGTGAGTCGAGCACCGATTGGGCCGCTCGCAGGTTGATTTGCGTCTCGCCGCTGTGCGGATGTGGAATCTGTCCCAAAAATAGCCCGGCATTCTGTGCTTGCAGCAAAATAAACTCACTGAATCGGGGATCGGTTTCAACAGCGCCGGGCATGCGGGAAGTTTGACCCGAAAATGCCAATCAGCAAAGCCGAAAAACACATCTCGGCAACTTGTAGCGGAATTTCGCAACGGGCCGGCAGTCCCGCCTCTCGCAAATCGCAGGTTTTTTTGCGCTGCCCTAAGCCCCCCGAGCAACTTGGACCGTTACGGAGCGCTGGCTTCAGCCGGCGCGTATGGCTGGTTGAAGCCAGCGCTCCGTAGTGCAGCGCAAGAGGACCCTATCAATGTCACTCTGCAATGGTGCACGTCAGGATTCCACGTTCACGTCTGGGATATGGGTGAAGCTGATTCGCATGGGAGCATTTTCCCGTGCCTCGTGAACGCCACCGAAATACACGACACTCCGGCCATACCGGGCGCGGAGCTTGTCGAGAGTGGAGTCGAGCCGTTTTTGCTTCTCGTCTCCGCTGGCCATGGGGTCGGCGACTGCGGTCTGGAATAATTCCGGGGTGAAGCTCCCCTGCTCACAAAGCCGGGTGAGAACAACGCCAACCTGGAGGATGGGCGAGCGGGGTTCGGGCCGGTCCTTCCAGAGCCGGTCGAGCATCCGCATCAGGTATACGGTCGAATCCGTTTCGGAGAAGCGGACTTCCGGCCTCCAGGCGACCCCACGGTAAAAGGCGAGCTGCATGGTGAGTGCGCCGGTGAGCAACCCGTGGGACCGGAGTCGCTCGCAGGCTTTGTGCAAGAGCTTGCAAATGATTGGCCAAGCGTGGTCCGGGTGGCGGCTGTCCGGCGGCAGGACGTGGCTGTGGCCGATACTTTTTTTGGACGACACAAGGTCTGGGATTTCGTCGCCGCGCAGCAGGTGCCAGAGGCGGTCGCCCATGACGCCGCCCCAGACGCCGTGGAGCAATTGTTTATTGGCGTGGCAAAGTTCGGCAGCGGTGTGGATTCCGGCGGCATGCAACCGGGCTTCCATGGATTTGGCGATGCCGGTGAAGTCCCGGAGCTTCAGTTCGTGTAACGCGTCGGGAAGGTCTTTTCCCTCCAAAATGAAGAGTCCGTCCGGCTTGCGCATCTTTGAAGCCATCTTCGACAGGTACTTGTTGGGGCCGGCCCCTATCGAAACCTTGATGACCGGTGAGATTTCACGGATGACCGTGGCTTTGATTTTTTGGCCGATTTCCCGGACAAATTCCGGTTCCCGCCAATTGAACGGCAGCCATGCCCACATTTCGTCAATGGACAGGACGGCTTCGACGTGGATGCAGTCTTCCACCGCCTCGATGATCCGGTGGTGGATTTTGATATATTCCGGGGGCTGAGCCTCGACGATGGCGATTCCCGGGCACAAGATCCTTGCGTCGCTGATCCGGGTGCCGGTTTTGACACCGAATGCCTTGGCCTCGTAGGAAGCCGCGATGCAGCACGAGGTTTCCGCCAAGA
>JBAXOP010000405.1:0-4837 GCA_037133195.1 Verrucomicrobiota bacterium
GGCGTCTCCCGCAAACGCATCCGCATACATCACCGGCTGCGTCGGAAAAGCCGGCGCATCCACAATTTTGATTTTGACCCGGGCGTAGGTGGGCACCCCGAGCTGCAATTCGCCGATGGCGAAGCGCACCGCAGTGGTGTTGGTGCCGCCGCTCGCGGAATATGGCAATGGCGTGGCCGAACTCAGCGCATAGCCCGTACTGCTGCCGTCAATGCCCGCATACCCCAGCGTGGTGCTGATCAAGCCCGGAACGTCCTTGCTTATCTGACTGCCGGGGTACTGGATGCGGTTCCACGGGCCGGTCTGAATCGCCGCTTGCACCGCCGCCGCCTCCTGCTGCGCCGTGCGCGTGCCCGATGCCAGCGTCGGGAAGCTGACATTGGCACCGCCCACCGGGCCGGTACCCGAACCGGCGTAGATCGAATAATCAAAGCCCCACTGGTAGCCGGACTGCGGGCCGGCCACGGCGCTGGCCATGCCCCAGGGGGCGTTGCCGCGCTCATCGAGCGGATCGATGATAGCCGCGATGTCCTTGCGGCCGAACCCGCGCAATTGGTAGGAATCTCACAGCGTCATCACCCCGAGAGTGGGGCCCGTCACCCCATTTTCATACCATTCGCCGACGGTCTCGCCGGAATTATTCATCATCGATGGGGAGCCGCCGGAAGGGGCCGCTCCATAAGTATTGAATCCGGTGCTCGCACTCGTCGAATAGAAAATACCGGTGTCCGCATAGACCCCGGCGATGGTGCCCCGAGCCAGACCGCTGCTGTCCACAACCGTCTTGGTACTCACCCCGTTGACGTTGGGCCCGAGCGTCAAACCCGTGCCGCTACCCGCCACCCCGGTGCTCAGCAGTTTGGCGCTGGCCTTGGCCCCGATGGTGCCGTCGCCCACGGCGATGATCGATTGCCCACGGGCATTGATCTGGCGAAAGCCGCCCGGATTGGCCGGATCGGGTTCGACCAGTTGCGCGCCGGTCACCTGGGCCCCGGTCGGTACGTAAAACGTCTGGTAGCCGCCCACCCCGGTGATGGTGCCCGGACCGGGGGTGGTCTTGATCACCACCCAGAATTCGTCGTTTTGTCGGATCAACGACGTCCCGGCCCGACCGTACATGGTCGCCACAAAATCCTTATCAAAGAAAATACTGGTGGCACGAGTGTCCAAATTGTGCGCCAAAGCCGATACCGCCGTCACCCCCATCAGCAATACCGCCTGCACCACCAACCGCGCCATACGCAACCCTCCGGCCAATCCCCCTAGCCCAGATCCTAAACTTAAAAAGAAATTAAAATCTCGTATTATTGAATTGCGGCAAACCGAAGCACTGCGCGCGGCCTTTGCTATTGCGAGGGGTTTGGTCGGCATTTCAGTGGAGTTCTCGGTGTTCATAGGCAAAAATGGGGGCTAAACTAGCTGAAATCCGCCATCCGGGGCGGCTCGTCAATATCGCGCTGGCGAGCGAGTCTATGAAATTGCCGCCACTATTCAAGAAAAAAACACAATTAATGCCTATTTTTTAAAAAAACGCAAATAATGCAACATCAATACCCAGTGTTGGACCTCAAATAGAGCCTAAAATGCGAGCAAGTAGGATTCCCTTGTGATGCGCAAACAAAAGGCCGCCGGACCTCTGCCCTTGCTCTGCACATGGGCCATGGCGGCCGGAGACCACCTCTCCTTGAGGCGAGCGCATTGAAGATTCACCGCCGTGCCATCCCTTTTCTTGATGCGCATTCCCGCGGAGGCCGCTCATTCCAATTCATCGAGCGGGCCGTCACGCAATTGGCGCTCCCAAATGAAGCGCCGGAATAATACTTTAACCGCAGCAGTAAACGGCACCGCCAGCAACGTGCCGACAAATCCCCCCAGCACCAGCGACCAGAATAACATCGAGAAAATCACCGTCAATGGATGCAAGCCAACCGAATCACCGACAATTTTTGGCGCGGTGACGAGCGAGTTGATTTGTTGGACGCCGACGAAGATTGCCAGCACGCCGCCGACGTAGGCCCACGGGCTCAGGCCGAAAGGAGCCAACCCCTGCGCATGCAGAAAACCGATAATGCAGGCGGGCACCATGCACAGGATGCTGCCGACGTAGGGAATAACCCCGAGGATGGCCATGAAAATTCCAATGAGAAAGCCGTATGGAAGGTCGTAGATTTCCAGGCCGATACCTACCAAGATCCCATCAATGAGCGCCACCAACACCTGACCCCGGAAAAACGAGATAAGGTAGCCGTTGATTTCCTGCAGCGTATCTACCAACTCGGTTTTAAATCGCGAGGCTTTCAACGGCACGTAATCATGCCAATGGTCCCGGATCGAGGCAGAATCCTTGAGAAAGAAAAATAGATAGACAGGAACCATGATCATGCCGATGACCAAGCCAAACATGCCCAAAACTTTGGACGAACCCGCAGTGACCCACGCCCACGCGGTCTCGGTGATGACACCCTTGTATTGGTTGAGCAAACGGCCGCCATTGGTACGCCAGAAAAAATCCAGTGAACTCACATCGGGCTCCGTAGCTTCGGTATCACTCACCGCTTGCCCGGTATCTGTCGTTTCGCTAAGCGCCCAGCCCAGCACCCCGCTTTGATGGCGCTTGCGCAAATCGTGGAGTGAGCGCGCCAGGGTAGGGGCGAGTTCCTTTGAGTCGTTATGCTCGGAAGCGGCTGCGCTCGGCACCGTGGCGCTATCCTTGAGGGCCAGGCGGCTGCGCTGGATTCCCGGCAACACCGCCGCAGTGAGCAGCGCGATTCCAATGAGCATCACCACAAACACCGTCACCACCGACCACAGGCGTCCTATGCCACGCTTTTCCAAAAAGCATACCACCGGATCTAACAGATAAGCGATGATCCCAGCCACGATCAACGGGATGAGCACCGGTTGCAGAAAGCCAAAAATTGCTCCGACCAGCCAGGTGAGGACCACCAGCAAGGCCCCGAGAATGAGGATCGACAAGCCAGTGGCGGCGTTCCACAAGGATTTTTGTTGGAAACGGGTTGGATAGCGCATGGTGGAAAGCAATCTGCGACAAGTCATTATCAGACATGCGCCGGCTTCCAATGAAAAAATAAAAAATCGGTGATGACCATGGATTGCTAGCTTGCCGATGTGTGTGCTCAGTAGAAATCATTTCAGTTGACGTCGCTGGCACCGCCCGCTATGACCCCGTTATGTTGAATTTCTTCTTGGATCAATTCGGGTACTTGGCGTTGTTTATTCCCGTGGCAATTCTTGTGTACCAATCGGTGGTGGTGGTAGGCGGTAACGAAATTGCCCTGATTGAGCGGCGCTGGTTCGGCCACAAAATGCCGCAGGGCAGGGTGGTGGCGCTCGGCAACGAAGTCGGCATCCAGGCCCGCACTCTTGGGCCCGGCTTGCACTTTCTTATTCCTTTTATCTACAAGGCTACCAAGAGCCCGTTCACCGAAATTCTGGAAAATGGCATCGGTCTGATCGAATCGGTGGATGGCTCGTCCATCCCTGCGGGTAATATCTTTGCTGCGGTAGTCGCCGGCCACAATTCATTCCAAGACGGCGAGGCATTTATCAAAAATGGCGGCCAAAAAGGCCCGCAAATCGAGGTGCTGCCGCCCGGCAAGTACCGGATCAACCCCTATCTCTTCAAGCTAACCAAAGGTGGTGTCACCGAAATCAAGGACTTTGAAATCGGGCTGGTGGATTCGGTGGACGGCACCGCCATTCCGGAAGGTAAGATCTTCGCCCAGGCGGTGGAGAAACATGCTTCATTTCAAAATGGCGAGGCGTTCATTAAAAATGGTGGTCAGAAAGGCCCGCAGATAGAGATCATTCCGCCTGGCAATTACCGCATCAATCCCTATCTGTTCAAGGTCAAGAAAAACTCCGCCACCATGATCAGTGAGGGCGAAATCGGCCTCATCGAGTCCTCCGACGGGTCCGCCATCCCCGCCGGACGCATCTTCGCCAACGTCGTCACCGGTCATAACTCGTTCCAATCCGGCGAGGATTTTCGTAAAGCCGGCGGCCAAAAAGGCCCCCAAATCGAAATCCTCCCCCCCGGCGTCTATCGTATCAACCCCAACCTCTTCACCGTCACCAAGGCCCAGGCCGTGGTCATCGCCAAGGGGCAGGTCGGCATGGTCACTGCCCAGGACGGTGCTCCCATCCCGATGGGCCGCCTCCTGGCGCAAAGCGTGCCGGATCACTCCAACTTCGAGAACGGCGAGGCGTTCCTGAAAAATGGCGGCCAGAAAGGCCCGCAAATCGATGTCCTGCTCCCCGGTACCTATCGCATCAACCTGAACCTGTTCCAAATCCAGATCGCCCCGGCCGTCGTCATCGAGGCCAACAAGGTCGGTCTCATCACCGCCCTCGACGGCATCCCGCTGCCCGAGCGCGAATACGTCGCCTGTCCCGTCAGCGGCCACAACGACTATCAGGATGGCTCGGCATTCCTCACCAAACAAGGCCAGCGCGGCCCGCAACTCGACGTGTTGCGGCCGGGCACCTACTATATCAATCCGTTCATGTTTAGCGTGGAACTCGACGACGTTGCCGTCATCGAGCGCGGCCAGGTCGGGGTGGTGGTGTCTAACGTCGGTGAGGACCCCACCGACGACATGAAGAAGCGACTGGGATCGACTCAGGTGGGAGCGTCCATTGAGGAAGGCAAGGAGAAATACGTGGTGCCGAAAGGGTTCCGCGGCATCCAGGAGGAAGTCGCCGGCCCCGGCCGCTACTATCTGAACCGCCGCGCTTTCATGGTCTATGTCATCGATACCACTAACATCACCATCGACTGGGACGACCAGAAAGACACCCGCTTCGACCAGTTGAA
>JBAXOP010000406.1:0-4834 GCA_037133195.1 Verrucomicrobiota bacterium
ATCGCTGCGATGGTGGCCAAATCGCGCACGCCGCCCGCCGCTTTGATGCCGACGCGCCCGCTCACCGCCTCGTGGATAAGGGCCACATTGGTGAGTGTGGCAGCGGTGGGTGCCCAGCCGGTGCCGGTTTTGACCCAGGCGGCACCGGCCTCGACACATAGTTCGCTGCCGCAACGAATCTGCTCAGGCGTGAGCCAGTGACACTCGAGAATGACTTTCAGCGGCACCTCGCCGGCCGCCTCGACGACCGCGCGGATGTCGTCGCTAACTGCCTCGTGACGGCCACTGCGCAGCCAGCCGACGTTGATGACCATATCGAGTTCGGTGGCACCATCGGCCAGTGATTGGCGCGCCTCTGCAACCTTGATCGTGGTGGTGTGCGCCCCGGACGGAAACCCCACCACCCCGCCAATGCCAATGTGCGGCGCATCAGCTAGCAACTCCTTGAGCAAGCGCGTGTAGCAGGGTAGCGCAAACACGCACACCACGCCCAACTCGCGGGCGGTGGCGGCAAGGTCGCGAATCTCAGCTTCATCATTTTCGGCACGGACGCAGCTGAGGTCAATTAGGCGGGCTAGCTCGTTTGTTGTTAGAATCATGGCAGGCAGGCAATGTCATAAGCCATGAGCCATTGCCAAGGCAAGCGAACAATGCCCCGAGGGCAAACCCTGCCATGGCTGATGGGCAATAATTGGTCCGTCGTGGGCAAGACACTCAATATCTACCATGGGATTTTTGACAAGTTGCTCTGGAGAATCCCCCAGTCCTTGCGGGTAAGCTTCGCATTGACGGTTTTTTTACCTCAATATCTACTATTTTGTGGACCTCGGCCTCTTTTAAGGGTTTTCTCGCCGCGTGAACTCTCCAACCACCAGTGCCATGGGCACGCTTGACGCGAATGAAGCAGTAGCCGCCGTTGCTTACAGACTCAACGAGTTTTTCGCCATTTACCCAATCACGCCCTCTTCGCCGATGGCTGAGTTTGCGGATGAATGGTCGGCTGCCGGACGCAAAAACCTGTGGGGCGCTGTCCCTAGCGTGCTGGAAATGCAATCGGAAGGCGGTGCCGCCGGCGCTTTGCACGGGGCCCTGCTGGCCGGCTCGCTCAGCGCTTCGTTCACCGCGTCGCAGGGGCTGCTGCTGATGATTCCCAATATGTATAAGATTGCCGGCGAGCTGATTCCGTTCTGCTTGCACGTCACGGCACGGGCGCTGGCGACCCACGCGCTGAGTATCTTCGGCGACCACTCAGACGTGATGGCATGCCGCCAGACCGGTTTCGCGATGCTGGTAGGCGGCTCAGTGCAGGAGGCCCAGGACACGGCGCTCATTTCACAAATGGTCACCCTGCGCTCCCGGGTGCCGTTTCTACACTTTTTCGATGGTTTCCGCACGTCGCACGAGGTATCAAAAATTGCGTTACTAAGTGACGACGACCTGCGAGCGCTCATCGACGAGGAGAGCATCCGGGCCAATCGTGAGCGGGCGCTAACGCCCGACAGCCCGGTGATTCGCGGCACGGCGCAAAACCCCGACGTGTTTTTCCAAGCCCGCGAAGGTTGCAATTTATTCTATGACGCGCTGCCCGGCTTGGTCCGCGAAGCGATGGACGCCTTTGCCGCGCGCACCGGTCGTGCCTACAAACCCTTTGATTACGAAGGCGACCCCGCCGCCGAGCGGGTCGTCGTAATCATGGGCTCGGGTGCCGAAGCCGCTGGCGAGGCCGTCGGCTGGCTCAATGAAAATGGTGAAAAAACCGGCATGATCAAGGTGCGGTTGTACCGGCCATTTTCGGTAGAAGATTTTGCGGCGGTGCTGCCCAAGACGGTGAAGTCGATAGCAGTGTTGGACCGGACGAAAGAGCCCGGCGCGGTGGGCGAACCGTTGTTCCTCGACGTGGTCGCGGCATTGCGCCAGGCGGATACTCTCGGCCTGTTGAAAGACACCCATCAGATCCGGGTGATCGGCGGCCGTTATGGCCTGGGTTCCAAGGAATTCACCCCGTCGATGGTCAAGGCGGTGTTTGACGAACTCGCCAAACCCGCCCCTAAATTCATGTTCACCGTCGGCATCAACGATGACGTCACCGGCTTGTCCCTCGACTACGATCCGGACTTTGAAGTGGTGCCCGCCGGGATGAAACAAGCCGTGTTTTTCGGCCTCGGATCTGATGGTACTGTCGGCGCTAACAAAAATAGCATCAAGATGATCGGCGAAGGCACCGATAACTTCGCCCAAGGTTACTTCGTCTATGACTCGAAAAAAGCCGGCGCAATGACCGTGTCTCACCTGCGCTTCGGCCCGGCTCCGATCCGCTCTACCTATCTGATCCGCAGCGCCGAATTCGTCGCCTGCCATCGCTTCGATTTGTTGCAACAAATCAATGTGCTCGATTACACGAAAACCGGCGGCATTTTCTTACTCAATTCGCCCGGTGATCCTAACGAGGTGTGGGACCGCCTGCCGTCTGACCAGCAGCAACATATCATTGCCAAAAAACTTGAATTATATGCAATTGACGCCAGCACCGTGGCGCGCAATTGCGGCATGGCCGGGCGCATCAACACGATCATGCAGACGTGTTATTTCGCTATCTCCGGCGTGTTGGAAAAAGACGAGGCCATCGCCGCCATCAAGTACGCGATCAAGAAAACCTACGGCAAACGCGGCGACGCGGTGGTCCAACGCAATTACGATGCGGTGGATCGCACGCTTGAAAACCTGGTGCGTATTGACTACCCGAAAACCGCCACCTCCAGCGTGGCCCAGGCATCACTGGTGCCGGCGAGCGCTCCAGACTTTGTGCAACGCGTCACCGCGCTGATGCTCGGCGGCAAGGGCGACCTGCTGCCCGTCAGTGCTTTCCCCGTGGATGGCGTCTGGCCGACCGGTACCACCCAATGGGAAAAGCGCAATATAGCCGAGGAAATCCCGGTTTGGGAAACTGATATCTGCATCCAGTGCAACAAGTGCGCGATGGTATGCCCGCACGCCGCGATCCGCCCCAAGGTGTTCACCCCAGATCATCTAACCAGTGCGCCGTCCACCTTCAAATCCACTGAATTCAAAGTGCGCGAATACCCCGGCTTGGTGTACTCGCTTCAAGTCGCTCCCGAGGATTGCACCGGTTGCCAGCTCTGCGTCAACGTCTGCCCCGCCAAGGACAAGAGCAACCCAAGCCGCAAGGCCCTCAATATGGTGGCGCAATTGCCGCTGCGCGATGCCGAACGCGAAAATTACGCATACTTCCTCGACCTACCGGATCCGGACCGCGCGATGTTGCGCGACGACGTCAAGACCTCACAATTCATGCGGCCGCTATTTGAATACTCGGGTGCCTGCGCCGGTTGCGGCGAAACTCCCTACGTCAAGTTGCTCACCCAATTATTCGGCGACCGCTTGCTCATCGCCAATGCCACCGGCTGTTCATCTATCTACGGCGGCAATCTGCCCACCACTCCATATACCAAGGATGCCTGTGGCCGCGGCCCGGCTTGGGCCAACTCTCTGTTTGAGGATAACGCGGAGTTCGGCCTCGGCTTCCGCGCCAGCCTCGACCAAACCCGTGTCTATGCCAACCTCTTGCTCACCCAACATGCGGCTTTGCTCGGTGATGACCTCGTCAGCGCCATGCTCGGAGCCGATCAATCAAGCGAAGCGGGTATCAATGCTCAACGCGAACGGGTGGTGGCGATGCGCCAGGCGCTCAGCGGCCAGAGTTCACCTGAGGCCCGCACCCTTAGCCAAATCGGCGACCACCTGGTGGACAAGAGCGTGTGGATTCTCGGTGGCGACGGCTGGGCCTATGACATTGGCTTCGGCGGGCTCGATCACGTGATCGCCTCCGGTCGCAACGTCAATATCTTGGTTCTCGACACCGAAGTTTACTCTAACACCGGCGGCCAGCAATCCAAGTCCACGCCGCTAGGCGCGGTGGCCAAGTTCAGCATGGCCGGCAAGGCACTGCCCAAAAAGGACCTCGGACTTATAGCCACCACTTATGGTTCCGTATATGTGGCGCGGGTGGCCTTTGGTGCCAAGGATGCGCATACGGTCACGGCCTTCCGCGAGGCGGAGAGTTATACCGGGCCCTCGCTCATCATTGCCTACAGCCATTGCGTCGCTCACGGCTACAGCCTCTCGCAAGGCCTCGAACAACAAAAACGGGCCGTGGCCTGCGGTTATTGGCCGTTGTTCCGCTTCGACCCGCGTCGCGCCGCTAGCGGCGAAAACCCGATGAAACTCGATTCCAGCCCGCCAAAAGCATCACTCGCCGAATTCACCCGCAACGAGACCCGCTTCCAAATGTTAGAGCGCATCAACCCGGAACGTTCCGCGATGCTCCAACAAATGGCCGCAGCTTCTGTCAAGGAACGCTTCGCCCTCTATCAACAACTGGCCGCCAATGGCGCGCCCGCCACAACACCTGAAACCACCAAACCTGCCAATTAACCGCCATGGACCTAACCACCACCTATCTGGGCCTGCCCTTGAAAAACCCGGTGATGCCTGGAGCATCGCCGATGGTTGACAAACTCGACACCGTGCGTCGGCTCGAAGACTCCGGGGCAGCGGCGATCATGATGCACTCGTTGTTTGAAGAGCAGATCACCAGTCAACAACTCGCGGAGTTTGCCCACACCGAGTTTTCGGCGGGTTCCTCGTCGGAGGCGAGTTCCTATTTCCCGCAGATGGCCGATTATGCGCTCGGGCCGGATAAATACCTCGAGCAAATCGCCAAAATCAAAGAGACCGTGGGCATTCCGGTAATCGGCTCGCTCAACGGCATCAGCATGGGCGGCTGGACCGATCACGCCCGCCTCATCCAACAAGC
>JBAXOP010000407.1:0-4831 GCA_037133195.1 Verrucomicrobiota bacterium
TCATCTATCAGGCCGCGGCGGGCGAGAAAGTCGAGATCAAGGGGTCGGAAGTGCTCACCGGTTGGGTGAATGTTCAGGATGACGTCTGGACCGCGACGCTCCCTAACTCATTTTTAGGCGGCTTTAATCCCTACAGCGACCTCATCCATGGTGATTGGTTCAATTCCAGTGGCCCCCGCGAGCATCACACCGGCGCCGTCTATCTCAACGGCGAGTGGTTGCGCGAGGCGGCCACTCTGGACGAGGTGCTGCGCCCGGCGGGCAACGCTCCGCTCTGGTTCGGACGGGTGGACCCGACGAACACGACGCTCTGGGCGCAGTTCAAGGGGGTCAACCCAAACGTGCAATGTGTGGAGATCAATGTGCGGCAAACGGTTTTCTATCCGCAGAAGCCGGGCATCAACTACCTCACCCTGCGTGGGTTCATCCTGCGCCAGGCGGCGACCCAGTGGGCGCCCCCCACGGCCGAGCAGATGGGATTGGTCGGCACTCATTGGAGCAAGGGGTGGATCATCGAAAACAATACCATCAGCCACTCGAAATGCGCCGGGATTGCCCTCGGCAAGTATGGTGACAAGTGGGACAACACCTCCGCATGGAAAGCGGAAGGCTATCTGGAGACGATCCACCGTGCCCTGACCTACGGCTGGAACAAGCCAACCATTGGCGGCCATCTGGTCCGCAACAATGACATCTCCTGCTGTGAACAGGCTGGCGTGGTCGGTAGCCTGGGGTGCTCGTTCAGCGTCGTCACCGGCAACACGATCCATGAGATCCATGTCCAGCGCGCGTTCGGCGGCGTCGAGATGGCCGGCATCAAATTTCATGGTGCCATTGATGTCGAGATCAGCCGGAATCATATCTATCACTCCATTCAGGGGATCTGGTTGGACTGGATGGCGCAAGGCGCCCGCGTCTCCGCCAACCTGCTCCATGACAATCTGGAGCGGGACATGTTCTTTGAGGCAAATCACGGACCGTTTCTGGTGGACAACAACCTCTGTCTCTCACCCGTGTCGCTGTGGACCTGGTCGGAAGGCGGGGCCTATGTCCACAATTTATTTGCGGGGGAAATATCCACCCATAGCAACGATGAACGGCTTACCCCGTTTCTCCAGGCGCATTCCACTGCCATCGCCGGAATGCACAAGATTCCAGGCGGCGACGAGCGCTTCTACAACAACGTGTTTGCGGGGCGTGGCGACTTGAGTTCGTACGACACGGCGATATTCCCGGTGCGGATGGGCGGCAATGTCTTCCTCAATGGTGCCAAACCCTCCAAGCATGAAACTGAGCCTCTCGTCAAACCGGAATACAATCCGACTCCCAAATTGCTTGAAATGCCCGACGGTTTCCATCTTGAAATCACGTTAGATAAAACTTGGAGCACCGAACGAACGCGCAAACTAGTGACCACGGAATGGCTCGGCAAGGCCAAGGTTGCGGAGCTTCCCTATGAAAATCCCGATGGCTCGCCGTTGCGGATTGACACCGACTATCTCGGCAAACCGAGAAACTTAGAGAATCCCACCGCAGGGCCGTTTGAAAACCCTGGAACCGGCAGCATCATGCTGAAAGTCCGGTAATGGACTGAAACATTCCTACTCCACTATTGATGAAACTGATCTCCTACCAGCGTCACAGCAAGCTTGTTCCCACTGCTGCAACTCTCGCAGTGATTGGCTTTGCGGTTCTAACGAGCGTGCGTGCCCAGCCCGTCTGGGGTGAGTCGCCTATCCGCGAGCCCTACCCTTATGTCAGCAGCGGCGATTTCAGCGGGCCTGCCGTGCCGCTCTCGCCCGACCCGCTCGTCGCGTATCGCTGGCCGTCACCCAAGGCGGACGACGGGCTTGAGATATATCTGCAGAAAGCCAATGCGGCTACGAGCGACACCTCGGCATCGTTTGAGAACCTGGGCTCACTCACGAGCGATCATGCGGATGTGACGGTCAGGGGGACGGGGTCGATCCGAATGGACTTTGGGCGGGAGCATGCCGCGTGGCTGGAATTCGACAGTGCCGACCTGACGGGAAGCGTGGAAATGAGCATCAGTGAATACAACGAACCCTGCAGGACCAACGCCGGGTATTGTAAGAACTGGGTGAAAACCCTGGCACCTGTCAAGATCGGCAATACCTACCGGCTTGAGTTGAATGACGCACTCTACGAAGGGGTCCGTTTCGGTTGGATCCATGTCCGCTCGTTCACGTCGCCATGGCACATTACCGGCGCCAGGCTCGTCTGCCAGGTCAAACCGACCAACTATAACGGTAGTTTTTCCTGTAGCGATCCCCTGTTGACAAAGATCTGGTATGCGTGCGCCTATGGCATTAAAATCAACTTCAACCAGGATTATTTCGGCGCGATTTTGATCGATCGCGGCGACCGGTTCTCATGGACCGGAGACGCTCATCCGTCGCAGGCTGCGTCGATGGTGGCGTTCGGAAATTACGACTTCGTGAAGAAGAACCTGGTGAACACCTCTGCCAAGGCTGACTTCTGCCCAAGTTACGCCATGTATTATGTGCTGAGCCTGGTGGATTACTACCAATATACCGGCGATGCCCAGGCCTTGGAAACCTTGATCCCCACCGCTACCCGCAGACTGGATGACGCGTATGCCCGGCCGGATTGCGATGTGGTCTATTACGGCTGGGACGACCGGCTGGGTGCCGGAACGGAAAACGCCAATTGCCAAGAATCAAAGCATGCCCTGAAAATGCTCCGAATACGGGCCTGGAGCGAGTTTGCCGCCGTCATGAAACGCATCGGACAAGGCGATTTGTATGACAAATACAGTGGCTATGCCCTGGCAAGAATGGCCGAGCTGAGAAAGGACAGTGCCTGGTATATGAACTACGGACTTCATGCCGCAGCCGACGCGATGAATACCGGATTGATGCTTCCTAACGAATCCAACGCCCTGTTTGAGAAACAGTTTCGTGACAGGGTCAACCGGGTGTCCATTTCTCCCTTCAACCAGTATTTCATCATCCAGGCCATGTCGCGCATGAACCGTCATGACGACGCGTTGAGTTCGATCCGCGACCTCTGGGGCGCGCAAATCCGCTACGGCGGCTCCACCTCATTCGAAACGTTCCGCCCATCCTGGGTCTCCGCTCTGGGGAGCAATGACGCGATACCTAACAACCAGTCCGGTTACTCGAGCCTGTGCCATCCATGGGGTGGGGGCGTGGTCAAGTGGCTCAACGAGGAAGTGCTTGGCATCAAACCGACCACGCCCGGCTTTGCCACTTATGAGATCCTTCCGCATCTCGGGAAAACGCTCAGCAACGTGTCCGGGACGACGCCAACGTTGCATGGCGAGATCCGTGCGGCCTTCGATGTTGCCACCGGGGATTGTACGGTGAGTTCACCGGTCGGCACCACCGGCACAATCGGTATCCCAAAGGCCGCAAAATCCATCACCCGCATATCCATCAACGGCAACATCGCATGGGATGGCAGCTATCATGCCGTGGCTGGCATCGGCGGCGCGTGCCAAGATCCGGGATTTGTCCGCTTTTCCGCCGTGCTGCCCGGGACCTATCGCATCAAGGTGTCCTACAGCGGGACCTCTCCACCCTATCAGGAACCACCCGAGACCTACGCCGGACGGTTCATCAAACAGGATTCAAGCACCCAGGGCAACTGGGGCGGGGTTTACGGGAAAGAGGGCTATGCGCTGTGCAATTACGACGGAACCTCCACGCCCAAAGTGACTACGGATAGAAGATCGCTGCCGTCCTATGTATCGTCGTTGACGTATTATATGTATGGCGGCGAGGGCAAGCCCAACGCCCGCTTGTGGGCACCGGGTAGCGGCGATGTCCGGGCGCTCGCGCCCGATTCAACCAACAAGAGCCCCAGAAATGCTGCGGGTCTGTACACGGCGGATCCCCAGCCGTGCCGCAACAACATGACGTTTGAAGTCGGTATTCACGGGACCCACAACTATCAGATCGCTCTCTATTTCGTGGATTGGGACAACAACGGCAGAAGACAGGCGGTGGAAATGATGGACGCGGCAACGCTCAATCTCATCGCTCCCGTCAAAGTCGTGAAAAATTTCAAGGACGGCGCGTATCTGGTCTATGCCTATGACAAATCCGTGAAGTTCCGCATCGACCAGATCCGCGGCAATGACGCCACCCTGAGCGGGATCTTTTTCGATCCCGCGCCGCCGACGGACGCCCATGACCCGGCCGCCGCAGAATCAAAGAGACAGGGTTCAATTGACCCGAATGCCAAAATAGGAACCACGAATGGCACGAATCTCACGAATTAAGAAAGAGTTCTGATTCAAATCGTTGCCATAATCAGGTGAATGAGCAAAGTTCAGAAGTTCCTGATTATTCGTGGAAATTCGTGAGATTGAAGATCTATCACATACGCCTACGGAGCGCTAATCCACAATTATTCATTGACCCTCCATTCGAACACCCCACCGGAATACTTATCCTGGAGTTTTACTTCGAGGCGAGGGTTCCGCCCAAGCTCTTCATTCCGTGTATTCTGTGCACTCTGTGGTCAGAAGATTTTAACCACGGAATGCACGGAATGCACAGAGTGGGCGCTGCCGCGCTTAGGATTATTTATCTGTCACCCTGTCGCCCACTTTTTGCTCACTGAGTTGATAGACTCATCCTTGAGCACGTAGCCGAGATCGCCATAACCCCGCAGCCAATACATCGGTTCCTCCCAGCCGTTGTGACCCTCGCCAGTGGGGCTGGCCCAGGCGCAACCGTCCTTGATGAAGTTGGATACTTTTGCCAGATTGCCGCACATGCCGCTGGCATCCAATTCCAACTGCCGTCGCAGCCAGCCCTGC
>JBAXOP010000408.1:0-4824 GCA_037133195.1 Verrucomicrobiota bacterium
GTTATTGGTTATTGGTTATTGGTTATCAGGAATATGCTCCGCACCGGCTGCTCATCTGCGTTTCTTCTTTTGTGTCTTGTGTCTTATCCACGTTTAGAATTTAGGATTTAAGATTTAAGATTTAGTGCTTGAGATTTAGTGCTTGAGATTTAGTGCTTGAAACCTTGCACTTGATCGAACGTGCCGCCGTCATTGAAGTGGGTTGCCTGGGCCTTGTCCCAGCCGCCGAAATCCGCATCCACACTGACCATCGGCAACTCCGGCAAGTGAAACGCCGCCTTCGCCGCTATCTCCGGCTTGCGCGGCCGGTAAAAGTGCTTGGCTGCCAGTGCCTGCCCCTCGTCGGTGTACAAAAATTCCAGATAGGCGCGGGCCACCTCGGTGGTGCCATGCCTGGCGGCGTTGGTCTCTATCACGGCCACCGGCGGCTCGGCCAGGATGCTCAGCGACGGATAGATAACATCGGTGAGGCCGGGAAACTCCCGTCCTATCAGGTAAGCCTCATTTTCCCAAGCCAGCAGGACATCGCCCTTACCTTGCTTGGCAAAGGTGGAGGTGGAGTCGCGGGCACCGGTGCCTAGGACGGGGACGTTTTTGAATAAGCGGGTCATGTAGGCGAGGATTTGCGCTTGGTCGCCATTAAACTCATTTGCGGCCCAGGCCCAGGCGGCGAGGTAGTTCCAGCGTGCACCGCCGGAGGTTTTCGGATTGGGGGTAATGACTTTCATGCCATCCCGGACCAAATCGCCCCAGTCCTTGATGCCCTTGGGATTGCCCTTGCGCACCACCAGCACAATGGTCGAGGTATAGGGCGCACTGTGGTCTGGCAGCTTCGCTTGCCAGTCGCTTGGTAACAATTTGGCCTGCCGGGCAATTTCATCGATGTCGCCGGCCAGGGCTAGCGTGACCACGTCGGCCTCCAAGCCGTCGATAACCGAGCGGGCCTGTTTGCCTGAGCCACCGTGGGATTGCTCGATGTTAAGTGTGGGGCCATGTGAGGACTGCCACTGTTTGGCGAAGGCATCATTGACGTCGGCGTAAAGCTCGCGTGTCGGGTCGTAGGAAACATTCAACAAGGTGTTGCCGGAGGTGGCACGCTTGCCGCAAGCGGCAAGCAGCAGCGCCAGCGCGACGGCGGTTAGGAAATGGGTCATGGCTTTCATGATATGTGATGGATGAATGAAGAGAGGCGTTGCGCTCAGTCGCAGAGCGAGTTGGCGGCGCTGAGGATGTACTTAGATTTCCGGGAAAAACGCTTCGGCCAGTCCAGACCAACCGGCGAGGAAGCCGTCAGACGTGTCAGCATTTTGGCGAATATCTCCGGGCTTGCCTTTGATCACGCCCACGGCGAAAGGCGGCGACACACCATCTCGGCGCATCTTGCTCAAGGTCACTTCCACCACTTGCGCCAGGTTATAGCGGTCGAGGATTTTAGCGATGGAATTGCGTACGTCGATCATGAGCATCCGCAACCCGCAGTGCGCCTCATCCGGGCAAGTGCAGCGCTGATAGGCACTTTCACTGGCGCAACCAATCGGTGCCAACCGGCCGTCCACCAAGCGCACCAAGTCGCCAATCCGCAGTGACGCCGGCGGCACGGCGAGCGCATAGCCGCCGAGTTTGCCGCGGCGTGTCTCCACAATACCGGCCGTGCGCAGCTCCTGCAATATCCGCTCCACGTACTTGAGGGGCAACCGGTTGGCATCCGCCAACTCCGCACCCCCGACCGACGGGCGTCCCAATTCCGCCGCTATCCCCAAATGGATCAAGGCACGTAAGGCATATTCAGCTTTTTTTGAGAGGCGCATGGTGGAATGTGGAGCGATTGGTAGGATATTCAAGGCCACTCGCCAAGCAAAAATTCAAGGAATCCGAGGATATCCACAACTCACTGGAAATCAAGGTGAAGGGATGAAGCGCAACAACCCGGCCCATTTACGAGATCGGCGAGCAACCCGGGAGTTTCAGCGGCGTGAGGATTCTTGCACATGCATGCGGGGTTTTGCTTTTCAAGCGGGTTGGCAGTGGCCACAGTGTGGGTCTTTCACGCCCATGTCCGACCCACGCAAACCATTCCCTTTCAGCGAATTTGAGCCCACCTGGCAGGCCCGCTGGGAAACCGAAAAAACATTCCGCACGCCCGGTCCCGGGGATGCGGGGTTTGATCCGGCCAAGCCGAAATACTACGTGCTAGACATGTTTCCGTACCCGAGCGGCGCCGGTCTGCACGTCGGCCACCCGGAAGGCTACACCGCCACCGATATCATCGGCCGCTACAAACGCATGCGCGGATTCAACGTGCTCCACCCGATGGGCTACGATTCGTTCGGCCTGCCCGCCGAGCAATACGCTATCAAAACCGGCCAGCACCCGGCGATCACCACCGCCGCCAACATCACTACTTTCCGCCGCCAGCTCAAGGCGCTCGGGTTTGCCTACGACTGGGACCGGGAACTCGCCACCACCGACCCGCAGTATGTCCGCTGGACCCAATGGATTTTCCTCCAACTCTACGGCTCGTATTTCTGTGAGGTGGACGGCAAAGCTAAACCGGTTGCCGATCTCGAGGCGCAGGGATGGTCCCGCGAGCAGGTGGATGCCGTGCGCCTCGCCTACGTCGCTGATACTCCCGTCTGGTGGTCGCCTGACCTCGGTACTGTCCTGGCTAACGAAGAAGTCGAGGAGTGGAAATCAAAAGGCCACACCGTCGAACGCCGACCACTGCGCCAGTGGATGTTGCGCATCACCAAATACGCCCAACGCCTCATCGACGAACTCGAGTCCCTCGATTGGCCCGAGGGTATCAAATTGCTCCAAAAAAATTGGATAGGCCGGAGCGAGGGGGCCATCGTTAGTTTTCAAATTGCGGATTTCGCGTCTGCCATCGAGGTATTCACCACCCGCCCGGACACCTTGTTTGGAGCCACGTATATGGTCATGGCACCCGAGCACCCGTTCGTCGCCCAAATCACAACGCCAGAGCAACAGGGGGCGGTTGAGGCCTATCAAAAAGCATGTACCTCCAAGTCCGATATGGATCGCGGCGATCTCAATAAGGATAAGTCCGGTGTTTTCACCGGCGCTTTCGCCATCAATCCCGTCAATGACCAACGCCTTCCCATCTGGATCGCCGACTACGTCATGATGAGCTACGGCACCGGCGCCATCATGGCCGTACCCGCCCATGACGAACGCGATTTTGAATTCGCCCAGCGCTTCGAATTGCCCATTATCGAGGTGGTGCACAGGAGCACGGGCGGGACGCCCACTCTCCTCGCCTTCTGCGATCACGGCGTCGCCATCAACTCCGGCTTTCTCGATGGACTGGCCACCGCCGCCGCCAAGGCCACCATGATCGACTGGCTTGAGGCTAACAACATAGGCCGCCGCCGCATCCAATACAAATTGCGCGACTGGTTGTTCTCGCGCCAGCGTTATTGGGGTGAGCCGTTTCCCATCGTATGGAAAGACGGCCATCACCAAGCCATCCGCGAATGCGAGTTGCCGCTGTTGGCCCCGCCCCTCGACGACTACAAACCGAGCGGCACGCCCGAGCCGCTGCTAAGCAAGGCCCGCGAATGGGTGGAGCTGCCAGATGGATTCCTGCGTGAAACCAACACCATGCCGCAATGGGCCGGCTCCTGCTGGTATTATCTGCGCTACTGCGACCCATCTAACACCGGCCGCTTCATCTCCCACGAAGCCGAAGCCTATTGGACCGGCCAAGGGGGCACGGACGGCCCGCCCGTGCCTGCCGCCACCGGCATGATAGACCTATACGTCGGCGGCACCGAGCACGCCGTGTTACATCTGCTGTATGCCAGGTTCTGGCACAAAGTCCTCTTCGACCTCGGCCACATCACCACTCCCGAGCCATTCCAGAAACTTATCAACCAAGGACTTATCCTCGGCGAGGATGGCCAGAAAATGTCTAAATCCCGCGGCAATGTCGTTAATCCCGACGATGTTGTTAGTGAGTATGGTGCCGACGCCCTGCGCCTCTACGAAATGTTCATGGGCCCGCTCGAACAGGTGAAACCATGGATTATGCAAGGGGTGGAGGGAGTGTCGCGGTTTCTCGCCCGCGTCTGGCGCGTCGCCTTGGAGTTAGACCAGACCGGGGCTTGGCAGGTTTCCAACAAAATCGGCGACATTGCATGCGATGACAAGGATTTGCGGCGGGTTGTCCACGAAACTATCAAGAAAGTTGGCGACGACATAGAGAAACTCAGTTTCAATACGGCCATTTCGCAGATGATGATATGCACCAACGCATTCACGCAAGCGGAAGTGGTCCCGCGAGGCGAATTCACGCAATTTCTCACTCTCCTAAACCCCTTCGCTCCTCACCTCACCGAAGAGATCCACCACCGTCTCGGCGGCACCACCATGCTTTCGGAAACCTCTTGGCCTATCTACGACCCGGCCGCCCTAGTCCGCCATGAGGTCGAGTTGATCATCCAGGTGAACGGCAAACTGCGCGAGCGCCTGATGATTGCCAAAGACGCCGATGAAGCCACCGCCACCACCGCCGCCTTGGCCTGCCCCAAAGTGCGCGACCACACCGACGGCAAAACCATCCGCAAAATCGTCTATATCCAAGGCAAGCTATTGAATATCGTCGCTTGATCTGGCGAGGTCTCCGTCAACATCCCCGCCATCAACCACCTGAGTCACTTGGGCTACACTATGGAGCGCCGGCTTCAGTCGGCCATACGCGCCGGCTGAAGCCAGCGCTCCGTAACGGGCCAAGTGACTCAGGCGGATCAACGCGCCGGCTGAAGCCAGCGCTCCGTAACGGGCCAAGTGACTCAGGCGGATCAA
>JBAXOP010000409.1:0-4815 GCA_037133195.1 Verrucomicrobiota bacterium
CAATTTGAACTTCCGTTCGCGGCGGCGCTAACATACACCTGCATCCGTGAGCACGAGAAATTCATGGATTGTCCCGTTTCTCCTATTCTCAGCCGTCATCGGCCGGGCGCAGCAACCGTCGCCAATCCCCGATTTTGCCGCGGGTTTCAAACAACTCGTCGCCCTCGGGATGCCGCCGCTGGATACCCCGGCGACTTGGTCCGTGGTCGCCGAGTCCGCCAACACATCCAATTACCAACTGCGGGAAATCACCAAATCCCTCAAGGGCAATGCCTGGCTGCTGCCGCTTGCCGATGACAAGTCCCGCGCCATCGGCCTCGGTGGCGTCGATGTCGTCGAACTCAAAACCGCTAAAAAACACCCCTCCGAGCCTGATCTAACCAAAGATACGGAGACGGTCATCGCCGGGCTCAAGAAACTCGCCGCCAAGATGAATGCCTCCGAGAACTCGGATCCGTTTAATTCCGGCTACGGCTACGGCGGCAGCGATAACGGCTACGGCAGTCTGCTGCTGTTTGCCGCCCAGCTCCATCAGACAGGCCACCCCGCGCTGGCCAACCAACTCGCGCTGGCCGTCTTCGGCGTGTACCCGTCGCGCGAGACCGCCGTCGATGCTGCCGTGGATGTGCTGGCCAGCCATTTCTATCAACAAGCCAGCCGCGCGTTCTTCGCCTCCGGCGATTGGCAGGCCTATCACACGGCGCTGGCTGGCCTGTGCAAGCGCTTCCCGCGCGGTTGGTCCAGCCGCGATGCCGTGGCCATGTTGCTGCCGCAATTGGAAAAGCAAGCTACTGGCAGCAAGGCGCCCGCCCCCAGTCTTCCGGGCGTCACTATCGACCCGCGAGCCATCGCCATCATCCGCGAACTCACCGATAAGCCGCCAGCCGATCCGAACCAAAAAACCAAGGACAAGAGATCCGACGACCTCCCCGCCGCCGTGCGTTATCGGATGCAAATGTGCGAGCAATACGGTTTCGATGGCGGATCGCCCGGTCCGCCCCCGCTCTGGCTTATCAGCGCAGCAGACGCGAATGCGGACACCAGCGCCGCTCCGCAATTCCGCCTCGCCGCGCTGAAAATGGCCGCCATTCCGGCGCTCGCCGCCCTCACCGCCGACCCGTTCCTCACGCACCAGCCCAACGCCCGTTCGTATTCGGGTTACTACTCATCGAACTCAAGCAGCGAGGACCGCACCCTCAGCCTCTACGCCTCGCTCAACCGCCCCGCCACCCGCGGCGAAATCGCCACCCGTCTCCTCGCCGCCACCCTGCCCGAAGCGCAACACGAAAGTGACCCGTCCCAGGTCGACCCAGAAGCCATCCGCGAGGCCGCGTTGGCATTTTGGAAAGACCACAAGGATGCCACCCGCGAGGAACTCGCCGCCGTTTTCCTCCGCGAAGGCTCGATCAATCAATCGTCACAAGCCGCCTCCATCCTCGCCGCCTCCTCCGATCCTAAGGCTCATCAATCGTTTGAAACGCACGTTCTCGCCTCGGATCCTGCGATCACCTCGTTCCAGGTAGTCCAAACCTATTTACGCAGCCGCAAGGCCGCCGCCAGGCCGTTTTTCGATGCCTACGCGAAACTTGTGCGCAGCCAGGGCAGTGGCGCAAGTCCCGAGGATTCTTCCAACCCGAACGCCTGGGCCGTCAAGCAAGCCGGCGGTGCCGAAAAAATCCTCAAACAACTCGAAACCCTGGTTGGCAGCCAATCGCCGCGTGCCCTCGCCCTCCAAATCGCCAAGGGAAAACCGGCCAATGCCAAGGCCGCCATCACGTCGCTATCCGCCCTGCTGGAGAGTGCCCCCCCCGTCAAACACCTCCACGCCCTTCTCGAAGGTGCAAATGCCGCCACCGATGCCACCGTGCGTGCCCGGTTCCTAGCCGCCACTTGGAGGATCCGCTGGGAGTCCGGAGAGGGCGATGGTGAACAGCCACCATCCGATGAAGTTTCCGCCGATGAAAAGCAAGGTGACGAGGCACCCAAGAAGGACGCGCCTCCCCCAGCACGCAAAATCTCCGATCCCGAAGCTGCCGTCTGGCGTAAACTCATTGCCGACACCCGCAGCGTCGCAAGCCAATTCAGCTCGCAATACCAGTACGGTGAGCCCGACACTGATGCCAAGCCAACCATCTCGGAAATCGCCGCCTGCGCCTTAGAAACGTCCATCCAGCCAAACGAGTACAGCGATACCTATGAGGCGGCCGTTATTCTCAATAAGTCCGCCAGCGCTTTCTTCGTCGAGCGCGCCACCGCCCGCCTCAGCGGCAAACCCGTCACGCCACTTCCCGATGCCTCGAAAATCCGCCAGGAACGCCTCGCCGAAATCGTCGCCGCCGCCGGCAAGAAACCCTCTGCGGAAATCCACCCCTACCTTGCCACCCTCACCCCGGACGAACGCGCCGCTTGGCTCAAATGGATGAACGAACCCGGCGACCTCGCAGCTCCCGATACCGTCACTGCCCTCCAATCCGTCATCGTCGCCAGGCACAACTCCGACGCTCAGGACGTCAAAGGCAACGCCAACCTCAACGTCGGATTCAAAATCACTTCCGACACATTCACCAAACACATCGAATCCCTCGCACCCGAAATTGACAAACACTCCCGCTCCTCCATTGCGCTCTACTCCGCCGATTTTGGCCCCGGCCTCCAAATCCAAGCCAAAATCGTCCCCTTCCAAACAAATCCCCCCCGCAACAAAGCCAACGCGGAGGACGAACCCGATGCGGACGATGGCCCCGGAGCCAACGGCGCTCGCAATCTAGAACCCGCCATCCGCACCCTTGATGCCAACGAGGAGGCCGCCGCTGTCATCATGGTGAATTTGCAGGGTGAGGATTGCCAGCGCGAGGCCGCCTGGCTCATCCAAGACAGCAAGGCCACCCTCCAACCGACTGACGCCGATGACGACGACGCTAAAGAACCCTTCGCCACCGTCCTCAAGAACTTGCTAGAAGCCAAGCAACCTCATGCATTCAATATCCAAATCCAAATTCTCAGCCGCGCCGACGCCAAAAAATTCTCCAGCACCCTCGACGAACCATCCCCCACAACCGAAGAGAAAGAATAACCGCCATGACCGAAGCACCTGCCGCCCACTGGGACCGCCTGCAAGATACCGTTGCCAAAATCCGCAGCGAAACCGGCCGCGTCATCGTCGGCCAAGATGAAATCGTCGAGCAACTCCTCACTTCCCTGCTGTGCAAGGGCCACTGCCTGTTGGTTGGCGTGCCGGGACTGGCCAAAACCTTGTTGGTTTCGACCCTCGGGCGGATTTTGGGGCTAAAATTCCAGCGCATTCAATTCACGCCGGACCTGATGCCCACCGACATAGTGGGCTCTGAGATATTGCAGAACAGCACGGCCGGCGAACGCTCATTCCAATTCATCCCCGGCCCAATCTTCGCCAACCTCATCCTCGCCGACGAAATCAACCGCACACCACCCAAAACCCAGGCGGCTTTGTTGGAAGCAATGCAGGAAAAGCAGGTCACCGTCAATGGCCAGACCCGCCGCCTGGTGGAACCGTTCATCGTGTTCGCCACCCAGAACCCGATCGAGCACGAAGGCACCTATCCGCTCCCCGAGGCCCAGCTGGACCGCTTTTTCTTCCAGCTCAACATCGGCTACCCGAGCATCGAAGAGGAGGCTGAGATCGTCCGCCGCACCACCGGCCACGCCGATGTGCTGCCAGAGCCCATCCTTAACGCCGAAAAAGTCCTCGAACTCCAAAACGCCGCCGTCGATGTCCCACTGCCGGAATCCGTCATCCAAACGATCCTAAAACTCGTCCATTCCACCCGACCGGATTCCCCGCTCGCCAGCCCCGATGTGAAAAACTACATCGCCTATGGTGCCGGCCCGCGTGCCTCGCAGTGCCTCGCCCGCGCCGCCCGAGCCCTCGCGCTGCTGCGTGGCAAGTCGTCGGCCTCCGCCGATGAAATCCGCGCCGTCGCCTTGCCCGTGCTGCGCCACCGCCTCATCGCCAACTACAACGCCACGGGCGAAGGCATCACCACGGATCAGATTATCGCCAAGCTCATCACCGCCATCTGATCCGCCCGATCTTCCTCTTGCCTCTTGCGTCTTCCAGTCTTGCGTCTTCTCTTATGCACCGCTTCCTCGATCCCGCCGATATCCGCCGACTCAAGAATTATGAGTTCGGTGCCAAGGCGATGGTCGAGGGGTATCTGGCGGGCCGTCATCGCTCGCACCAGCGCGGCTCGTCCATCGAGTTTCACGAGTTCCGGCAATACGCGCCCGGCGACGACCTGGCGCGGGTCGATTGGCGGGTGTTTGCCCGCAACGACAAACTTTTTCTGCGCACATTTGAGCAAGAAACCAACCTTGAATGCCACATTTTCCTCGATTGCTCGGCTTCGATGGGGTTTCCGGAAAACTCACCGCGCCTCTCCAAACTCGAGTACGCCTCGTTCTTCGCCGCTGCCCTCGCTTGGTGGGTCATCTCCAAAAATGACCGCGTTTCCCTCACTCTTTTCGACCATGGAATCCGCAAATTCCTGCCCCCGGCCTCCACCCGCCAGCACCTCCACGACCTGCTCGCCACCCTGGAAACCAACCGTCCCGGATCCAACACCTCCATCACCGACACGCTGGCCCGCGCCCAGCCGCTGCTCAAGCGCAAGGGCACGCTGGTGATCTTGTCGGATTTTTTCACCGAGCCAGCCGCCCTGTTCCGCGCGCTCAATCCCTACATCCACCGCGGTTTCCGCATCCACCTCTTCCACCTGCTAGACCCCAGCGAGCTCCACCTCGATGACCGCGGCCTGTCGCGCTTCGTCGATATGGAGT
>JBAXOP010000410.1:0-4794 GCA_037133195.1 Verrucomicrobiota bacterium
TGCGCAACAATCTAACTCCCCTGCCGGTGGCCGAGGGTTTGTATGTACATTCCACCGAGTGGGCCGACACCTATACCAAACGCAACTTTGAACATCCCGATCCGATCGGTGTCCTTGGTATGTTGCCGCCTTCCCGGGGCGTTGATGCGCAAACCGCCGCACGCACGGTCGCCAAGGTATGGACGACGTGGCAATGGGACCGCTGTTGGGGTTGGGATTTCCCGTGGATGGCGATGGCCGCTGCTCGTACCGGCCAGCCGCAGATCGCCGTGGATGCCTTACTCAAAAAATCCCCCCGCAACGACTACGATGCCCAAGGGATCAATACCGGCGGGCCTTGTCCCTACCTGCCAGGCAATGGCGGTCTGCTCTATGCCGTGGCCATGATGGCCGCCGGTTGGGATGGCGCTCCGCAACGCCACGCCCCCGGCTTTCCCGATGACGGCAATTGGGTGGTGCAATGCGAAGGCTTGAAGACCGCGCCGTGACAATCCGAGCCAAGTGACTCGGAAGATTGCGCCGCAATATGTAACGCTGGCTGAAGCCGGCGCTCCGTAATTATCCGTATCCGGACCCAGTGCGGGCGGCGGATCATTCAATAGATATTTTTACTTAATCGGAATTAAACAAACACTGATTATGTGAAATTTTCTTGACGCCCAAGGCAATAGCTGATTTTTTTGATTATCAGTTAGGGAAAATTGCAGCAACAAGTATTGCAAGGACCCCTAACGCAATGAACCAACCCGAAAAAATACAGCTATGAAATCCAAGCCCGCATACCGCCTCGTTATCACCGGTTCACCCGCCGCGTATCTGCTCGCCGCCGCCACCGCCGCGCTACTCGCCACGCAAGCCGTCCGTGCCACGGATTTCGCATGGGATCCTGCGAACGACGGCAATGGCGGCGGGACGAGCGCATGGGATGCATCGAGTCTCTACTGGGATTCCGGCATGGCAGCCACGGCTGGGAATACTAACATTGCTTGGATTAGCGGCGCGGCGAACAATGCCTACTTCGGCGGCACGGCGGGAACCATCACCCTCGGCAGTGCCATTACTGCGGGCTCACTGAACTTCAGCACTGCGGGATACATCATCAATACCGGTACCAATACGCTCACCCTGAACAAGGCGAACACCGGTACGGCCGCCACCATCAATTTCAATAGCACAGGCACCCTCGCACTAGTCAACGATGGCGACGGCACCGGTACCACCCAAAACGTCAATTTTCTGGAAAACGTGAGCATGGCGTCGGGCGGCACGATCACGGTGGGCCGCGCGGGTGCCGTCTCCGTTAACAAAACCCTCCAACTCGGCAGTTTGACCCTCGGTGCCAATACCTTGACCGTAACGAACAACAACGGCTACGGCCTGGCGTTCAGCGGGGCAACCACCTTGACGGGAGCCGCCACTTTCAGCGTCGCCACGGCCAACGCATCGAATGCGGTCAATGGTCTCACTTTGTCAGGCGCAGTGAGCGGCGGGTTTGGCCTAACCAAGACCGGGGCGGGCACGCTCGTGCTGGGCAGCGCGTCGAACACATTCGGTGGTGCCGGTTCGATGATAGATATCACCGGTGGCATACTACAGGTGACATCCAACGGCGCGCTGGGCGACAGCACCAACGTGGTGCGCCTCAGCGCCAACAGCGCCACCCAGGGACTGCGCCTCGCGGGCGGGAGCGCCGCGAGCCCCACTTCCTATACGCTCAGCGGCCGCACGATCAACCTCAATGCGACGGCCAGCGGCATCGACGTCACCGAATTCACCACTGCGACACTCGACACCGCCTTTACGAGCAGTGCCGCCACCAACACCTTGCAAAAGAATGACAACGGGGTGTTAGCCATCGCCAGCGGGGTAAATAACAGTGCTCTGACCGGAGCGTGGACGATCAACGCCGGAGCCATCCGCATCGCCGATAACCAAAATCTGAACTCCGCCGCCACTGCCTTGACGGTTGCCAGCCGTTCAGCACTGCAATTGACAGGCGGCGCCACCCTCAATCGCAGCGGTGTTTTCACTCTCAACGGCGGAGGCATCAGCAGCGCAGGAGCCTTGCAGAATGTAGGCGGGAGCAACACGGTTTCGAGTTTAATCACATTGGGCTCGGCCACCACCATCGGAGCGGACAGCGGATCCTCATTGAATATCTCGGGAGGAATTGCGCCCGCCGCGACCACCCTGGGGGCGGCACTGGCGAGTGGGACGGCATACACCACGCTCACCGTGGCGGCATTGCCCGTGGCGGTTACCAGTGGACAAGTGATCACGATCAACAACGGGACAACGACCCAGAATGTTGTGGCGAGCGCGGCAGCAAGTGCCGGAGCCACCTCCATCACCGTTACCTCGTTCACGGCCAACGCGGTTTATGGGGTAGGCTCGACTACCACGCCCAATAGCGCACTGACCTTTGCGGGTGGCGGCACCATCACCATCAGCAGCACCCCGATAAGCAACGCGGTTTCCACGATCACGCACATCGGCAGTGGCACTCTCGCGATCACCGCAAACAGCGCGACGTCGGTCACTCCCATCACTCTCGATTACGGCGGCACTCTGAGCCTCAGCGGCGCTGGGGTCTTGGGCAGCGGCGCGGGCACGATCAACGTCTCGAGCATGAGCACCAGCCGGGTCGATAACAGTGGCTTGGCCAGTGCGGCCCTGCCCGCCGGGTTTCAGGTAGGCAGTTATATTTTTGGCCAAATGGTGGCTGGGCTTAGCAGTACCAATGTTTACTATAGTGGTGCCCCGGTGGGATCCGCTGGAACCACCGTCTCCTATCTGAGCGGCGTCCAGGCCTTGGGCGGCAGCTCTATCGTGATCGATAACAGCGGCACCAACGTCAACAATCGCCTCGGCGGCCGCGCGGTGGGATTGGGTACCGGCGGGAGTTTGACCCTCACGGCCAGCAGCTCAGGGAATGTATCGGAAATGGTTGGCGGCTTTGCTCTCGAGATGGGCAACAGCGTCATCACCTTGAACGCCGGACCGAGTACCCAGACGAATTTTGTGGCACCCGGATTGAGTTCCCGCACGTCGACGGAGCCGACGGCGCTAATCCGGGGCACCAACCTGGGCTCGGCCGCAGGAAGTGGCGTCGCCACGTTCACCTTTACCACCGCACCGACGTTTGTCGGTATAACCACCGCGCTCGGAACGCCCACCGGCCAGGGGATTGTGCCCCAAATCATCGTGGACGCCAGTGCCACGGGTTATGGGACGAGCTTCGCCACCACCAGCGGCGCGGGCCAGGTATTGCGCCCGCTCGCCGCGAGTGAAATGACCAGCGGCAATGCCATGACAGCCGCGGCCAATGTGTTGGTGAATGCGGCCAGCACGACCTCGGCTGCATGGACGGCCTCCGGTAACCAAACATTGTCTGTCAATTCCCTCACTCTCAACAACAGCGGCGGCATCAATATCGCCGCCGTCACACCCACATTCGGAAGCGCTGGCAATATTTTGAATATCACCAGCGGCGGCCTGTTAGCCACCGGCTCAAATGCGATCAGCGGCGGCATTCTCCAGTGGGGCAACCAGCTCGACGTGTACACGCCCGGAGCCAACGCGGCGGCCACCACGCTCACGATTTCGAGCCGACTCACCAGCAGCGGGCTCATCAAGGCCGGCGGCGGCACGCTGGTGCTGAACAACACGAGTCTCGCCTATCCGGGACTATCCACGAACGCCATCACCGGCTACGGCAATCATGCCAGCAATGTCTATATCAACGAGGGCACGCTTCAACTCGGCGCTAACAACGCTATCTCCGCCCAAAACACGGCTAACGGCACCAACGACGTCGGCTCGCTCACTGTCTCGGGCAGTGGCATCCTCGACCTCAACGGCCACACCCAATGGATTGGTAAATTGACGAATCAATTTTTCAACGACAACTTCAATCCGCTCAACCCCATGGTCATGGCAGGAGGAACCATCACCAATACCTCCGTCAATCCGGCCAGTTTGCTGATGAATACTGGCAACCCAGGTGGCTCGATGCCTTTTTCATGGGGCGGGACCATTTCTGGGAATCTCGGCTTCTCCTTCTACGGCAGTTCAGTCGCCCAGTACTTTCAAGGTGCTGGCACATACACGGGCCCGACGTTGATTAACGCTCCCAATCTCACGCTCAGGGATTATGGGACCATGAGTGGCACCTCGACTCTCGAGATCAATTCCACCACCTTCACCATCGATAACAACACCGGTCTCGCCAATATCAATAACCGCTTGAATAGCGCCGGGGCGCTGCTCTTGAATAATGGCACGCTGACGTACAACGGCCGGGCGCAGACCGCCTCCGTGGATGGCGTGGGGGCGACGACGATTAACCAAGGTGTGTCAGTGCTTAACATCAACGCTAATGGGACCGGGGTCAACTCGGCGGACTTCACCCTCAGCAGCCTGGCCAGAACCAGCAATTCGGCGGCGACCATCGAGTTCAATGGGACCGGCACGCTGGGCACCATCGGCAGCGGCCAGGGACGCGTCGCCATCACGAGCGCGCCAACGCTGACCAATAACATCATAGGTGGCTGGGCGATCGCCAATAATGCTTTCGCAAGTTACATCCCCTACAGTTCGACGGGTGGCGTCAGCGTCGGCGGCGTCGGTGCCTTGGGCACGGCAGGATTTGCCGCCTTCGATAGCACGGCTAGCAGTTTCACCGGCACCTCATTGCCGACATCGAACGCATCCGCCGGAGCCGTGGCCATCTCCGGAACGGTCACCCTCAATACCTTGGCGACGAACGCGTTGACGTTCGCGACCAATGGCAGC
>JBAXOP010000411.1:0-4792 GCA_037133195.1 Verrucomicrobiota bacterium
GTGGAGATACGAGTTATGTGTTGAAGCCCGATGCCACTGTGGCGGCATGGGGGGATAACTCTAACGGCCAGACCAATATTCCCGGCAGCTTGACCGGGGTGACTGCCATCGCGGCAGGTGGCGATCATGCCATGGCTCTCAAAAGCAATGGCACAGTCCAAGCCTGGGGAAAAATCTGGAATGGTTCGGGATATGTCAACGAAATCGTTCCCGTCGGCCTGACCGGGGTGACGGCCATCGCGGCGGGCGCATATCATGCCGTGGCGATCGCGGCGGCCCAGCCGCCCATCATCACAACCAGCCCACCCGCCAGCCTGACGGTGACCCAGGGCGGCACTGCTACGCTTAGCATAGTAGCTTCCGGTGCGGTTAGCTATCAGTGGCGGAAAAACGGGGTGGCGATTCCCGGCGCGACCGGTGCGACACTGCTAATAAACAATGCGCAGACCGGGGATGCATCCAGCTATTCCGTGTTGGTGACCAACGCGTACGGCAGCGTGACGAGCACGGCAGTCACCCTCACGGTGAACGCCACCACCGCCGGTTCGGTGGTGGCCTGGGGCGCGGGTACCACCAACACCGGCACGGATCCGGAATTCGGACAGTCGATGGTTCCCAGCAGTTTGGGTAGCGGAGTGACTGCGGTCGCAGGGGGGCTCTATCACAGCGTGGCCCTGAAGTACGATGGCACGGTGGCGGCTTGGGGATACAACGGCTACGGGCAATCAACCATTCCCGCAGGTTTATCCACAGTGAACGCGGTGGCTTCCTTGCCTTATACCTCGGTGAATGCGGTGGCGACCTTCCAACCGAATCCTTACTATCCATCGGTCAACACCTGCAGCATCACCGTGAGTCCGTCCGTCAACCCCAATTTGATCATGGCCGCGATTGTTCCCGGCATGACGGTGAGCGGACCGGCTAACTCCGTGGGCTATGGCGCTCTCATCACCAGCAAGGTCACTTCCGGCAACGTGACAACCCTCACATTTTCCGTTGTCAATGCGATGACGGATTCCACGGTTGTGAATCCCTTCAACGCCACCTTGACCATTGCCACCCCCGCCGGTTGGGGGAGTAATCCCGTCGCGGTGACCGTCACACCCTCATCTAACACCACTTTTGCCGCGGCCAAGGTGCTTTCGGGCATGGTGGTGACCGGCCCACCCGGGTCGCTTGGCATCGGCGCGACGGTTGTCAGCAAGACCACCATAGCGACAACCAACCCGGTAGGCAGTGTAAACATTCTGGCGCTTTCCCAGCCTCATCTCGTCAGTCCCCAAGGCGAGATGAGTCTATCTATCACCCCGGCCAACCCTGTCACTGCCGTGGCGGCGGGCGCTTTCCATTCGCTGGCCCTGCGTAAGGATGGCTCGGTAGTAGCATGGGGCGCGGGAACGTCCTCAACCGCAAGCACGGGCACCGCCCACCTCACGCAATCGTACATTCCGGCCGGCTTGACCACCCTGACCAACGTAGCCGCCACCATCCCCCGCAACGACACGGGCTTGATCAGTACCGTCACGCTCAGTGCTGCCAATGCCGGCATCATTCCCGGGATGTTGTGTACCGGCCCTGCGGACACGGTGGGGATTGGTGCGAAGGTCCTGAGTGTTTCAGGAACGATCATTACCCTATCGGTTTCCAACCGGAATGCATCCTCCACGCCCACGGTGTTGAACTTCTACTCGAATGTCACGGCCATCGCGGCGGGTTATTATCATAGCGTCGCCCTCAGGAACGATGGTTCGATCATCGCTTGGGGCGATAATACCGCTGGCCAGACGAGCGTCCCGAATGGCATGCAAACCACGTCAACCTCAACGTTAGGACTCGCCGCGACACTGCTCCCGAATCCTTCGGGCATTGTCAATAACGTGACGCTCAGCGCCAGCAGCGCGGCGATCGCGCCCGACATGCTCGTCACCGGTCCGCCCAATTCGGTGGCTGCAGGTGCCGCCATCCTCTACAAGGCCAGTGCCAGTCCCTTCGCACTGACACTATCGGCACCCAATGCCGTCAATGCCGTTACGCTCGCTGTGTCGCTCCTTTTCACACCAGGAGTGAAGGCGGTGGCCATCGCCGCAGGTAACGAGCACACCATGGCCCTGCGAGCCGATGGTTCCATCATCTGCTGGGGCCGCAATGTGGAAGGCCAAACGTCCACCAGCGGCTTGTCTCCGATCACCGCGTCCGCAACACTTCCCGGTACGATCACTGCGACGGTGAATATCCCCGCAGGTCCGGCCAGCACCGTCTCTCTCACCGCCGCCAATGCCGCGATTATTCCCGGCATGATGGTCACTGGCGGTGCGCCGGGAACGATCGGCGACGGCGCGACCCTTGCTAGCAAGGATGCCGACGGCGTGACACTCACCCTGTCGGTTCCTAACACCAATGCCGCCGCACTTACCGGTGTCACCTTGGTCTTCGCCGCCCAAGCTAACAATACCATAACCCTCGCCGCCGCCAATCCTGCGATTATCCCCGGCATGTACGTCAACGGTCCGGTCTCGACGGTAGGTACCGGAGCCACGGTACTCAGCAAGGCCGCTGACAATGTGACCCTGACCCTGTCAACCCGCAATGCATATATCGGCAACACGGATCTAAGCGCGCAGACATTGGCATTTTCCGCCGGGATCAAGGCCACTGCCATCGCGGCGGGTGGAGATACGAGTTATGTGTTGAAGCCCGATGCCACTGTGGCGGCATGGGGGGATAACTCTAACGGCCAGACCAATATTCCCGGCAGCTTGACCGGGGTGACTGCCATCGCGGCAGGTGGCGATCATGCCATGGCTCTCAAAAGCAATGGCACAGTCCAAGCCTGGGGAAAAATCTGGAATGGTTCGGGATATGTCAACGAAATCGTTCCCGTCGGCCTGACCGGGGTGACGGCCATCGCGGCGGGCGCATATCATGCCGTGGCGATCGCGGCGGCCCAGCCGCCCATCATCACAACCAGCCCACCCGCCAGCCTGACGGTGACCCAGGGCGGCACTGCTACGCTTAGCATAGTAGCTTCCGGTGCGGTTAGCTATCAGTGGCGGAAAAACGGGGTGGCGATTCCCGGCGCGACCGGTGCGACACTGCTAATAAACAATGCGCAGACCGGGGATGCATCCAGCTATTCCGTGTTGGTGACCAACGCGTACGGCAGCGTGACGAGCACGGCAGTCACCCTCACGGTGAACGCCACCACCGCCGGTTCGGTGGTGGCCTGGGGCGCGGGTACCACCAACACCGGCACGGATCCGGAATTCGGACAGTCGATGGTTCCCAGCAGTTTGGGTAGCGGAGTGACTGCGGTCGCAGGGGGGCTCTATCACAGCGTGGCCCTGAAGTACGATGGCACGGTGGCGGCTTGGGGATACAACGGCTACGGGCAATCAACCATTCCCGCAGGTTTATCCACAGTGAACGCGGTGGCTTCCTTGCCTTATACCTCGGTGAATGCGGTGGCGACCTTCCAACCGAATCCTTACTATCCATCGGTCAACACCTGCAGCATCACCGTGAGTCCGTCCGTCAACCCCAATTTGATCATGGCCGCGATTGTTCCCGGCATGACGGTGAGCGGACCGGCTAACTCCGTGGGCTATGGCGCTCTCATCACCAGCAAGGTCACTTCCGGCAACGTGACAACCCTCACATTTTCCGTTGTCAATGCGATGACGGATTCCACGGTTGTGAATCCCTTCAACGCCACCTTGACCATTGCCACCCCCGCCGGTTGGGGGAGTAATCCCGTCGCGGTGACCGTCACACCCTCATCTAACACCACTTTTGCCGCGGCCAAGGTGCTTTCGGGCATGGTGGTGACCGGCCCACCCGGGTCGCTTGGCATCGGCGCGACGGTTGTCAGCAAGACCACCATAGCGACAACCAACCCGGTAGGCAGTGTAAACATTCTGGCGCTTTCCCAGCCTCATCTCGTCAGTCCCCAAGGCGAGATGAGTCTATCTATCACCCCGGCCAACCCTGTCACTGCCGTGGCGGCGGGCGCTTTCCATTCGCTGGCCCTGCGTAAGGATGGCTCGGTAGTAGCATGGGGCGCGGGAACGTCCTCAACCGCAAGCACGGGCACCGCCCACCTCACGCAATCGTACATTCCGGCCGGCTTGACCACCCTGACCAACGTAGCCGCCACCATCCCCCGCAACGACACGGGCTTGATCAGTACCGTCACGCTCAGTGCTGCCAATGCCGGCATCATTCCCGGGATGTTGTGTACCGGCCCTGCGGACACGGTGGGGATTGGTGCGAAGGTCCTGAGTGTTTCAGGAACGATCATTACCCTATCGGTTTCCAACCGGAATGCATCCTCCACGCCCACGGTGTTGAACTTCTACTCGAATGTCACGGCCATCGCGGCGGGTTATTATCATAGCGTCGCCCTCAGGAACGATGGTTCGATCATCGCTTGGGGCGATAATACCGCTGGCCAGACGAGCGTCCCGAATGGCATGCAAACCACGTCAACCTCAACGTTAGGACTCGCCGCGACACTGCTCCCGAATCCTTCGGGCATTGTCAATAACGTGACGCTCAGCGCCAGCAGCGCGGCGATCGCGCCCGACATGCTCGTCACCGGTCCGCCCAATTCGGTGGCTGCAGGTGCCGCCATCCTCTACAAGGCCAGTGCCAGTCCCTTCGCACTGACACTATCGGCACCCAATGCCGTCAATGCCGTTACGCTCGCTGTGTCGCTCCTTTTCACACCAGGAGTGAAGGCGGTGGCCATCGCCGCAGGTAACGAGCACACCATGGCCCTGCGAGCCGATGGTTC
>JBAXOP010000412.1:0-4787 GCA_037133195.1 Verrucomicrobiota bacterium
GGTGACGAAACTCAAGTCCGGCTCGAGGTGCTCATCCAGCGGTGTAGGCACACACAGAATGATCGCGTCGCAGTCCTTGATGCGGGAAAAATCGCTGGTGGCGTCGAGCTTGCCAGACGCCCGTGCCGCACCCACCAATTCGCTTGGTATGTGTTTGATATAACTCGTCCCGGCGTGCAGGTGCACGATTTTCGAGTCGTCAATATCAAAGCCTATCACCGAAAACCCCTTGTCAGAGTAAGCCAGCACGAGCGGCAAGCCGACGTAGCCAAGCCCGACGACGCCGATGACAGAAGAGGGTGGGAGGATGGTGGATGTGTTGGACATAAGATGAAGACGAAGACATTTAAAATCCGGGCAGGTTGCCCGGACCACAGTGGCGCTGGCATCCTGCCAGCCGCCAAGTTAAGGAGTGGGGGCATTTTGCCCCCTTAGCCCATGCAACGCGCAAGTGCGGAACACTAGGCGGCTACCCTTGCTCACCGCCATGGGCCATGGCGGCCGGAGACCTCCTCTCCTTGAGCGCCAGGGACGCTACCGCCCGTGGTCGCTTGCGCCATTCCTGGCGGAAAACCTGCTTGCCTGAGCGGGAAATTTGGGTTTACGCCGTCCATGCAAACGGCTGCCGCGCCAAGATGGCACGTAAAACCGGTTGTTCAATTAAAAATGAACAACCGGATGAAAATCACGAGACGCGGAGAGGTGCCGTTAAGGAGCCACCCCTCGCACCTCAGACGATCATGCCGGCGGCGACGGTTTCGTTGGTGGCGGGGTCGATGAGGATGAACGAACCGGTCTGGCGGTTGCGGCGGTAGGAATCGTAGAACAGGGGGACAGCGGCCCGCAGACTGATGCGGCCGATGTCGTTCATCGCAAAACCATCGACATCCTCGATTTTATGGAGCGTGTTGATATCGACGTGATACCTGACGTGTTGGACGACCGCCTTGGTTTCCTGGGTGGTGTGACGAAGGATGAGCTTGGCGCGCGGCGGCATCGGGCGGGGTGAAAACCAGCACACCATCGCCTCAATGTCCTGGCCGACATGCGGCGGGTTGTTAGCCTTGACCAGCATGTCTCCGCGGGAGATATCGATTTCGTCGGTAAGGGTGAGGCAAACAGATTGTGGGGCGAAGGCCTCGGCGACTTCGCCGCTGGGGCTGTGGATCGCCTTGATACGCGAGGTAAAGCCAGACGGCAACACGGTGACGGCGTCTCCGGGTTTAAAAACTCCGCCGGCAACGCGGCCGGCATACCCGCGGAAATCGTGCCACTCGTCACTCATTGGGCGCACCACCCATTGGACGGGGAAGCGTGCATCGACATGATTTTCCTCGCCGGCGACATAGACATTTTCCAAGTGATAGAGCAAGGTGGGCCCGGCATGCCATGGCATGTTAGTGGATTTATCGACAATATTATCACCATTGAGTGCTGAAATCGGGATGAAGGTGATCTCGACGATGTTGTCGAGACGCGACACAAACTCGCGGAACGCCTCGACGATTTGCTTGTAAACGTCCTCGCTGAAGCCCACCAAATCCATCTTGTTGACGGCGACGACGAGGTGCTGAATACGCAATAGATTGGCCACGAAGCAATGGCGTTTCGTCTGCTCGATAACGCCTTTGCGAGCGTCGATAAGGATGATAGCCAGATTGGCGGTGGAGGCGCCGGTGACCATGTTGCGGGTGTATTGAATGTGGCCCGGCGTATCGGCGATGATAAACTTGCGTTTGGGCGTGGCGAAATAGCGATAGGCCACGTCGATGGTGATCCCTTGTTCGCGCTCAGCCTTGAGTCCGTCGGTGAGCAAGGCGAGGTTGACGTTGCCATCCCCGCGGCGGCGGGATGATTCCTCCATCGCTTCGAGCTGGTCCTCGAAGATGGATTTTGAATCGTAAAGCAAGCGGCCAATGAGCGTGGATTTGCCGTCATCGACGGAACCGGCAGTGGTGAATCTTAATAGGTCCATGAGGGGAAAAGCTGAAAACTGAAAGGCTGAATTCAATATGCCGCAAGAGCGAGGGCAGCTTGCCACTCCTGCTCCAGGCGGAGAGATGCGGTGGCGGTGGCGAGAAGGGCTAAGTCCAATGGGGTTTGGTTGATTACCCCGGCGATATCCCGCAGGTGCTTTTGATGAGCGCCCTCACGGAAAAACTCGAGTTTGTGAAGGATGACGTATTCTGGAGGGGCCAGGGATATTTGGCCGGCCTGGGTTTGCACGCGTTGCTTGTGTTGCATGGCCCACTGGAGATAAGGATGGTTTTGCGATGGGTAGATATCGGCTTTGAGTCCAGTGGCGTGATGAATGATGTTGAAGTGGCCGCGAGAAGTTCGGCGGCATTCAACGGCGATGATATCAGTGGGAGGCAAATAAAAATCCGCTTCTGGAAACAACTGCGGGAAAATTTCGATTTGCGATGGAGCCGGGAAAACCGCCAGATCAATATCGAGTGTATTGCGGGGTTCCCCGTAGATAGCAGTGGCGACGGCCCCTGACACGAGGTAAGGAATGCCAGCGGCCTCGAGAGGAGCCACAAAGATTGCGATGAGGTCAGGGTCTTGCATGAAGCCAGACGCGGGCTAGTTTGGTTTCGATCTGAGCGGGCGAGTCTTGCGGGAAACGCAGGCGCAGCCCCGTGCGTTTGAGTTCGCGCGCATTGCGGACAGTCGCGGCGAGGAGTTGATATTTTTCAGCCAAAGACATCCTTTTCCAAGCCGCGATCTGGAGGGGTGATGGTAGGTCCATGAGCAAAATCCTAGCTAGCGAGGCGGTGCCTCAGACCCAAGACGCAAGACTTGAAGACACAAGACAAGAAAACTCGACCTAACGACAACATCTTTGGCTTTTCAAGGACTCTAGCGTTGAAACTCGTCCGGTTGGCAGCAAGCTCCCGACACACGTTAAAAATAGCCCTCCTTCTTGCGGTCTTCCATCGCGGTTTCGGAGCGTTTATCGTCGGAGCGGGTGCCGCGTTCGGTTTGGCGAGCGGCTGCAACTTCGGCGATGACCGCATCGAGGGTGGAGGCACTGGATTCGACCGCGCCGGTGCAGGTGGCGTCGCCGATGGTACGGAAGCGCACGATTCTGGAGCTGACGGTTTCGTGGCTCTGGGGCTTGAGGAATTCGGTGACGGCGAGCAACATGCCGTTGCGCTCAAACACCTCTCGTTCGTGGGAGAAATAGATCGGTGGCAGCGGGATATTCTCGCGTTTCAGATACATCCAGACATCCATCTCGGTGAAATTGGAAAGCGGGAAAATGCGGAAATGTTCGCCGGGGTTTCTACGGCCGTTGAACAGGTTCCACAGCTCCGGGCGCTGGTTCTTCGGATCCCATTGGCCAAAATCATCCCGGTGAGAAAAAAACCGCTCCTTGGCGCGGGCTTTTTCCTCGTCGCGGCGTCCGCCACCCAGGCAGGCGTCGTATTGGTATTGCTCGATAGTGTCGAGCAAGGTGACGGTTTGCAATTTATTGCGTGATGCCGCCGCGCCTTTCTCTTCCACCACGCGCCCGCTGTCGATGGACGCCTGCACCGAGCCGACTACGAGCCGCGCCGCAGTGAGACTGACAAATTCATCCCGATAGGCTATCGTCTCGGGAAAATTATGGCCGGTATCGACGTGGACAAGCGGGAAGGGCATGCGGGCAGGCCAAAACGCCTTGCGGGCCAACCACGCCATCACAATGGAATCCTTGCCTCCCGAAAATAGCAAAGCTGGATTCTCAAACTGGGCGGCGGTTTCCCGCAGCACGAATATCGCCTCAGCTTCAAGCTGATCAAGATGACTGAATTGGTAATTTGGCATGATGCTACGAAAAATAAACCAAAAATCCCGCAGCAAAACCACTGCGGCGCGGCCCAGCCTAGGGCCCAATCCCCTTTAGGTCAATGAAATATTAGTTTACAGGGTGTTTTTGTATTGTATCTTGATTTCCAGCAAGTTACAATGAAGGATCGAGGATTATCCGATACCTGATGGCCTCAAGCAATTCAAAAGTGGCGTCCTCGGTTGAGGATATTTCGGTATTGAGGACGAGGGTGGGTTGTTGCGGGGGGTCGAACGAACCATCCTTGCCGGTGAAATGGGCGATCTCACCGCGGGCGGCCTTGGCGTAGAGGCCCTTGACATCGCGTTTCTCACAAGTTGCGTAGGAGGCCTCGACATAGACCTCGAACAAATCCTCCTCGCCGAGGATTCCGCGCACCAGGTCGCGGAGTTCTCCGCGCGGAGTGATGGCCGAGACGAAGGTGATGATCCCCTGCGAAACAAAAACCTTGGCCACCTCCGCAAGTCGGCGGACATTTTCCAGACGCTCCTCATCACTGAAACCAAGGTCAGCGTTCAACCCGCAGCGCAGATTATCGCCATCCAGGATGACGGTGACGCGGCCTTGCTGGTGCAAGACTCGCTCGGCCGCATTGGCAATGGTGGACTTGCCGGAGCCGGAGAGCCCGCAGAGCCAAACCACAAGGCCACGCTGGCGCAGTTGCACCTGCTTGTCGTGGCGATTGAGAAAACGGTGGAATTCAGGATGGATATGCATAAGGAGGTATGTTTGACTCGTCTCAGAGACCTTTGCCGATGGAAAACACCTTGAAACCGTGACTCCTGAGGGCGGCAGCGGGCAGAATATCCCGCCCATCAAATACAAAGGCCGGCTTGAGCATCTGCTCATGAATGCGACCCAAATCCAATGTCCGGAACTCATCCCACTCCGTTAGGGCAACGAGCGCGTGGGACTTGTCCGCAGCCGCGTATGGGTCGCTGCAAATTTCCAC
>JBAXOP010000413.1:0-4772 GCA_037133195.1 Verrucomicrobiota bacterium
TAGAGCCGGGTGCCACGGGCGGCCTCGTCTACGAGCACCCGGGTTTCCCGCAGGTTGGCGAGGATGTCCTCCGCCAGTAGGTGGGTTGCCCCGGCAGCTGCAAGCCATTCCCCTAAGGATTCTCCAGGACCGTCGCCATCGCGGGTCCGCAAGTAATTGAGGATACCATTGAGCAGAGCCTCCGGGGGCACTTCCATCCTGGCCCCGGCTTTTTTCAGCCAGAGACCGTTGATCTCGAGTAGCTCCATTTTCATTTGTCGGGGTCTTCAAGGGTCATGACGTACTCGCATTCAACCAGCATAGTGCCGTGGTCCTCCACAGCCTGCACCAGTTCTCCCAACAGGGAATTGGTCAGGGTAAGCTCGTCGAGGATTTTCGCTTGGGAGGCGGCTGCTTCCGGCCAGGGTTCCCCGATGCCGAACGCATCCCGCCAGTAACGGTCCCCGCTGGCCATGTCAACGTTGGAATAACCCAATTCCCGGAATTTTTTCCGGCCCTCCGGACTCACAACTCCTGATGCAAGGAGTTGCTCACAGGCGATTTCGAGAAAGAGAGACCATGGTACGTCCATGTCTTTTTTGAGGAGGTCCAGCTTCTTTTTGACGGTGGGCGTCATCCACATCGCAATGGCTTTTGCCGGCTCCTTGAATTCGTCATTCCCAGATGATTCGGGTACGGACGTGGAGTCGGAAGTCTCCATCTTATCGTTGGGGTCAACCTCAGTTGCCGGATTTGTTTTGTCGTCGGTTTTCATGTCGGGTGTGCTTGTTGCTATTTTGCATTTGCGTTTACAGCGCCCCTCGCTGCTCTTCATCTAGCGTCCGGCTATGGGGCGCGTAAGAAAAACCGGGGCGGGTGAAAACCGAAGCCACTGTCACCCGCTTGCGCGACGCTCAGTGGCCAACCATGGTCGGTCCTTCCATCGTCAGGTGGGATCGCTCCCTTCCACCCAGGCCGCTGTAGACGGTGGGGCCGGACTCCTTGCCGCCCGGAACAGAACAAGCAATCGCTTGTGATCTATAATGTATCCTTAATTTCCAGTTTGGCAATGTTTTTTTGATTATTTTCGGACAAGGTATTCGGAGTCTTGGAAATGTGGATCGCGCATGGGGCTACCTCCCGTGATGGACACGGCGAGACCCCAAGCGTAACCCAAACTTCACCAGCCACGTCGGCACAATGGGCGACTGTAGCGCCATCGGCGAGCTGCTGCGGACTGAACCCATCGGATGCGTACTGGCATCCACCCGGACCGTCGTCTATTTGGGTACCGCCACCTAGGTGGGAGAGCGCCCGCGTCTACTTCCCCGCCGCCATCCAGATCCTCGCCCCACGCCGTCGAATCCCTCGGTGTCTTGGCGTCCGCACCCTCTTCGGCGAGGGCGAATTAGGAAAGGTGCCTGGGCCTCGGGACACAAGTGCGCCGACGCTGCTCACTTCCTCGACCAGGCCGCGCGCCTGCTCGCCGCGATCCGGCGGGAGGCCACGCAACGAGAGATCGACTATTTCACCACCCGCTACGAACTTACCGCCGGACCTGACGGCGCACGCCCACCCCCCGTCGCTGGCCAAGCTCATCGCCTGCGCGGCCGCCACAACAGCGTCATCTTCCGCGAGGCGGCCCAATCCCTCGCCGCGTTCACCGGACTGGAGTTCGGGGAGCGCGTCCTCCACCGCCCAGTCGGCTGTCTCCCCCAGACCTGTGCGAAGTCCTGCCCCACGTCCCGCCCGCCGCAAAGGCCAGGTGCGGGCATCGAGACAGACGGAACCAGTGGGCCCGCCCGACCAACTCAGAACTGTCGAACTCGCTGGCCCCCCGATAAACAGCCCGACGGAACCGCTCGCACCCGCGAGGTCAAGCTCGGCTGCATCTACCTCACACCTCACGCGACGAACAAGGCGACCCCATGCGCGACCTGGACACCACTTCAACATCGCCGCCTGTACTCTTCCTATCTCTCTTCAACCCGCAGTCGGGTGGTGCTGTGGCACCTGCCCGACCAGCACCGCGTGCGAACCGGAGCATGCCGGTAAGCGCGCGTGTGCGCCCCTTCGGCCAGGTGGAACGGAGGATCTGCATGCCCCGGCAGGTGGCGGTGCAGGAGTCTCTTCCACTCTGAGCCGCAAGCCCCCGAACTCACAGCCACCTCAGTGGTGGCGAGGATCGGAGGCGCAGGGTGCGGGCGGACCCAACCCGAGCGAGGACGATTGCGTCGCTCGCGTTCCCGGCCAGCGTCAGCGTAGCGTGAGCGGGCCGGGATGGGGTGGTGTTCGCGCTGTGGCTGTCTTGCAGCAGCAGCTCTTCCCCCTGCCCCTTGGGAGTCCAGCCGCCGGCTGTGCTCCAACCAGGGTGTTCAATCACGTCCACGAGGAAAGCCGCAGGCTTCCGTCGGTGGTTGGGAACAAGCCCTATCGCGTCTGCGAGAGGGTGACGTTACCAAAGGGATCAGGGGCAAGTCGTCATTACCTTGGGGTAATGCTATCTTGCACCCTTCATTCATAATAGCCATTTGGGCGTTTTTGGTCAGAAATGAATGCGAAACTAATAGTCAAATCGTTGATTTGACCTAAAATCGGTGCCCAAACTTATAGGGGGGTGTAAATGGGGCCGATGTGAGTGGAAATGTGCTGTTAGGCCATTTCCAGGAGTGGTGGTTTCTAATAGTCAAACCGCGGGATTCGCGGTTTTTGGTGGTCTAAACTTATAGGGGTTGAGCTAGGAGTGGGGTTTTCTAATAGTCGAAACGCGATATTCACGGCTTTTTGTAGTCGAAACTTATAGGTGGTCTAATTGTTAGCGATTTGGAGGGGGACTATAAGTTTGAGGGGTGTATAGAACGGGAAATGGCAAAACGACTATTAGTTTCGGGGGGGTGTAACGTTGTCTTTCGGGAGATCTGTTAGTATGGGTTTTGGGCGTGTTTGGGCGGTTTTGAGGATGTGGATGGGGGATGAACGAGCTAGAGTTGGTCGATACTAATAGTCGTTGGTCGTATATTAGGCTAAATAGACATGTATTCTAATAGGCATATTCTGGGAAATTGGAGGGGCGACCGAAGGGAGCGTGTGGTGGGAAGCGGAGGATTGAGCGCAGTCGAAATGAGGCAGGGATGCGACCGGAGGGAGCTATTGGGGGGGACTGTTGTTTGCCTTGGGAGGGGGTGGAGCATTAAAAAAAGCAGAGATCGTGGGCGTGAGAACCGCAGCATGTGAGGAGCTATTGGCTCGACGATGCGCTCGTCGGACCGGGTACATGGCAGCCGTCCGGGGGGCTGGCGGTGGCGCGGACACCGTGTATGACCTAGGGCATGATGCGGATTTCGGCACAGCGGCAGTCGAGTTGGACGAGGTGCCGGGTGAGGTTTTTCGTTGGTCGGAAGGGGCGCCATCACTGGGTACAGGTGGACTTCCTGAGAGCCAGCGGTGGTGCGGAAACCGGCGACAGCGTCGCGATGCGATGAGCCTTTGGCCCGCTAACCGAGTCGCCGGACCCGGTTCGAGGCGTCTGGGGTGTCGCCATGGCAGGCAAGGATACGGTGTTCAGCGACAATTAAAACCAGGGAGGGACGCGGCAACAGGACACGTTTTTGACCAGTCAATGGGCTCGCAGGGGTAGCATAAAGGTCCGGCATTCGGGTCGCCTGATGGGGCGCTGACACTGCCGGAATCCACGGCATGGGGTGATGTCAGATGGGGTGATGGACGACTGCTGTGAAGTTATGCCTGCTCCCACACATGTAAAAAGCCCGGCTTGGTGAGCCGGGCTTGGGGCGGATCGGGACGGGTTTGTTGCACTGCTGGGTGGGAGTTCCTGAGGATTGCGACGGCAGATTGTGGCTTTAGGAAGCGGAGAACGGCGGGGCAGATACGAGTGACAACCGCAGCAAGTGATGAACTTTTGGCTCGGCAAGGCGCTTGTCGGACCGGGAGGAAGCGGAAATGCAGAGGGCGGGGAAGGACATTCGAGACCATCCGCTGTGGTGTAAAGCCCGGAGCACAGTGGCTTTGGGAACACGGGCCTTCTGGGTGCCGGTGGTGTCCCTGCCCAAGCATGGTCAGTTCATGCCTGGGTCAAATCCCCGGTTCACCACGGTCATGCCGAGTTTCAGCAGCGCGGCCTTGGCACCGGCAGCCTCCCTTGCGCTGGGTTTGTTCTGGGGCATGAGGTCCGAAAACCGCCCGGCCGATTTGCCGAAGACCAATGGCCCCGGGTCACCGAACCCGGTGAAGACTCCGTGCGGATCACGCAGGATGGGCAGCATGCTGGTGGCGTTGCGCGAATGATCCGCCATGATCATCACCACCACTTCCTTGCGGTCCGGGGACTGGGACGGCGGCGTGTCGGTGTCCAGGTGGCCATCGGCGTCAGGCAGTTTGGCCCATGCCTCCACGACCATCATCAGCGCCCGCGCGTCATGGGCGACCGCGAAAAGGCGTGCGACTTCGGCAAAGTGGTCTTTGGCCGCGTCATCCGCCAATGCCGAGGGCATGCAGAAGACGTATCCCCCGTCAGTGTCGGCGATCACCGTCGCAAGCACCGACCCGGTGGTCCGCATCATGTGCAGGGCGTAGTCCGCCGCCTGCCTGGCGAGGGACTCAAGGCGTTCTGGTTCCGGCTGCCTGCGGGTTCTTTTCACGCGGGAGAGATACAAACCGGCGGGCTGGTCTGGCGAGACAATCCTCAAGATCGGCGGTTTCGTCGCCCTCGGCCTGATCGTCGTCTCGTTCATCCTGCCGATCTCGCTGGGACTCTGGTTCTCCGCGGCGATGGT
>JBAXOP010000414.1:0-4649 GCA_037133195.1 Verrucomicrobiota bacterium
TTATTGCGAAATCCAACTCCCCCGATTTCCCGCGATTAGTGCGGAGCGTAACACTTTTCCGACACCATTTCCAGAGGATACCGCAGAACCGCAGAACCGCAGAATCCTTTGGGCGGATTTGGGCAATGAGACGGGCACCGTTGCCGATCCAAGTGACCTGCGATCAGGCGCCAATCCCTGCCCGTTAGGCGCAACCTATCATATGCGATTTTCCCGCCGTCTACTGAGCGCCGACGATACGGCCCGATCTAGGGGCTTTATATGTTAGTACGGCGCCAGGGTGCCTTTAGAGATCTCAAAGGCTACCTCTGTGGCCTCCCGGCAACCATAAATTGGAACTTCGCATTGTAGCCCATATAGTAGGTTTCGGAGAGATGCCTAGCGGTTGGCAGGACAAGTGATACAGCAGCTTGGCCGGCGAGCGAGTTCTTGAGCGTTACGGTTCCAATTCGACGCGCAGCGAGTAGAAGACGCTGGTGGCACCGGGTTGCATGATGTCGCGATATTCGTTGGTGCCGCCGGGTGCTGCGGGCAGGTCTGTGGCCAGATCGAAGAACCCATCGAGGCACCCGATGCTTTTGCGGAGGGTATAGCGGCGGCCGGGAACAGAGTTCCATCGCACGATCACCCCTTCTCCGGGACGTGGATCCACGGTCATCCGCTGGTGAGATGATGGATTCATCGGCGACGTTCCGGTCACCCATTCTGTCAGATCGTTGACGCCATCGTGGTCGCTGTCGGTTAGTCCGTTGGCTGCCGCCAGATTGCCGAAGTTCTCGCGTTCCCACCAATCGGGCAGGCCGTCGTGGTCGCTGTCATACAACGCGAAGGAGGCGTTGGCGGTGCGTGTCCCGGCGGGCAGCGCGTCTATATAAGTTGCTGAGAGAACATCGCCTTCGCGGACCCGCAGGCGGGCGTTGGATTCGTCGCTGGCAGCGAAGGTGAACGCCAGATCGAGTCCCGTGGCGGTGCTCGTGAAGACGCCGGTGTTTGGCCCCGTTTCGGTGAGCACGAGCGAGATTCCTAGCGCATCAGTTTCACTGGAGACTTGGACAATGACGGTTTGGGCAGTGGCAGGGTTGGTGTTGAGATCGGGATCATAGACGCTGACAACAGCACTATCGTTGACGGTATCATAGACATCGCTGTCCAGAGCGATGATGCCCCAATTACCACTGGTATCCAGCGGAGTAGCGGTCACAGTGAGCGAGCGCTCGGATTCGATGCCGGATAAGTCATAGGCGCTCATCGAAATCCGGTAGGTGGTGCCATTGACAAGGTTATTGATGACGCGGAAGCCGAAGGGGGAACTGCCTATGTCGGTAGAGGTTTCGTCGCTGCCGTCCGGGTTGATGCCGCAGAAGACTTTGAATCCGGCCTCATGGCCCACCGGACTCCAGAACAGATAGATCGCGCCATCGCCGGCGACTGCAGTGAGCGGCGCGGGCGGCGGCAGGCCGAGGGTTACCGGGATGTCGCCGGTCAACAGCACCGACACCCCGTCGATGCTGATTCGGCACGACGGCTCGTAGGTAAGGTGGGTGCCATTCGGGCGGTAATGCACGGTGCGGACTTGTGAGTCGAGGTAGGGACCCCACTTGATTGTGCGAGTGACCGGGTTCCACAGGCCATCGTCGCTGATGGCGGAGGGTGTGACTCCTACAGGCAGTAATTCCTCAATGCTGTGGCAGAATACGCTTGCGCCACTGCCACCCGTGCCGCCCCCCTGATAGGATGAGGGAGATACGATCAGGCGGACTTCCGTGGTGTAGGACCAGTCGCCGGAAGCCTCGTGGCGGACAAAGGCGGGGTTGACTATCACCAAGTCGGAATTGCCGGTGGTGGTGGCACCGAAGCCGTTGAAACCACCGGTGCCGCCGAGCGTGAAAGTCCCGGCCGTGCCCGTCAGAGTGTAGGTCAACAAGCGGGCATGGTTGTCGGAGAATGGCCCCCACTTGATGGTGCGCGAATTTGAGTTGAAGTGGCCGTGCTCGTTGATTCCAGAAGGAATCAAACCTGCGGGCAATGTTTCGGTGACAGCCTGGCAGGCGACGGCGGAAGAAGCGGTAACTGCCAGAGCGACTTCCGGGCTGGCTGTTCCGCTGCCGGTGATGACGCGCACGACGGAATCGCCTGGCGGCGGGAGTTCCTCGCCGTAATATACGCGGGCGATCTGGCTGGCTTGGCACCACGGTTTGAAGGCGCGGGCGTTGAGCGTGGTGATGGTGGCCAAATGCAGCGGTCCTTGATAGAGCGGGGATGTCTCGGTGGGCAGCGAGCCATCGAGCGTGTAGCGGATTTCTGCGTCCGCGGTGGCACAGGAAATCGTGACGGTCACCGGAAACACGCCATTGGCGGCAGGCGCAAAGGCAGGCGTGGCGACCCGTTGCATGGTGGATAGATCGACAATCAGCGTGTCTTCGCCAGTAGTTTGTGCGGTCCAGCCATCAAGGCTGCCGGTTCCTCCCAGCAGGTAACTGCCTGTGGGTCCGCTGGCGGAGTATTCCAACACCTGCTGGCTGGCACCGCTAAAAGGTCCCCATTTGAGCGTGCGGGCGGCCGGATTCCATTGCACGTCCGGCCCTAACTGATATGGATTGAGTCCTGCCGGCAGGATTTCGGTGATGGAAAAACAGCCGCTGTCGGCGGGCGGCGTGGCGGTGATGCGCACCAGCGGAGTGGCACTGCCGTTACCGGTGATGGAGCGCACCAACCCGAGTACCGGCGGCGGCGTGGAAACGGCAAACCGCGCCGGGGTGGCGGCGCTGGCCAGCATGCCGGCCTTGAAGGCGCGGGCCCGCAGCACCATGTCAGAGGTTAAATCGACAGGGCCCTGATAGAGCAGGGATGAGGCGGTGGGCACGCTGCCATCGAGCGTGTAGCGGATTTCCGCCCCGTCGGTCGAGCAGGTGATGGTGACGGTGGCAGGCAGGCTGCTGCTGCCAGATGGATTGATCACCGGCCCGGCCACTTGCGTCGGTGGCGTGAGCGGCGGTATCGTTTCTGAAACCACGATGGGCACGCTGCGCGGTGTCGTTTCGGTGCCTCCATAGCCATCAATGCTCCACGACGCGAACACGGTGGCATTGCCGGGTGGGCCATGCAGCGTGTAACTCACGGCTAATGCGGAGTCTCCCGTGAATGGCCCCCACTGGATTTGGCGGGTATTGGCATCAAAGGTGCCGCCTTCGGTGATCGCCGTGGCCGTGATCCCTGGCGGCAAATGTTCGCTGAGCGTCCAGCAACGACTGCCAGCCGGTGGAGTAGATGTCAAAGTCACCACGGGTGCGGCAGGATGGGTGGCATCGAAAGTGCCAACGAATCCGGCCGCTGGCACCTCGAACGCGACTCCAAACCACGCCGCGCTCGCCTTGCTAGGTGTCATGCCCGGCTTGAATGCCCGGCTGCGGAGTTGGGTTGGGGTGGTAATTTCTAACGGAGCAGCATACAGGCTCGAGCTCGCGGTGGGCAGCGAGCCATCGAGCGTGTAGCGGATTTCGGCTGCGTCCGTGGCGCAGGCGAGCGTCACCTCGGCAGGCAGACTGCCGGAGCCGGGCGGGCTGATCACCGGTCTTTTGACTTGCCTCGGCGGCGTGGTCGATCCGCTGGTGGTGGGTGAGGCCACATTGACCGCGAGCCAACCCGGTTCGCTATGCCATTGGCCGTTGATGCTGGCCACGCCGCTCACTGAATACGGACCCGCGGTGCCCGTGACCCGATATGAAAGGGTCAGCGTGGTGGTACCGGTGGTGTAGGGGCCCCATCGGATTTCGCGTTTGGAAGCATCCCAGAGCCCGTCGCCGGTGATGGCTGACGGTGTCAGACTGCCGGGCAATTGCTCGACCACAGTGAAACAATTCGCGGCGTCATCGGTGGTGATGGCCATGTCGATACGCGGCGCGGGCGTGGCGTCGTCGGTTACACTGCGCTCATAGGTGAACGACGGGGCTGCCGGGTCGGCGCAAGCCGCGGGGTGGAGCAGGACGAGTGCTAGCAGGATCGCCATCCTGCCGGTTATAGAAAACAGGCACGCGCAGGAAGATCTGAAGCGCCACACCGGCAAGGTGTGCAACCGCGACGGTCGCATTCCCCGACAGCCGGGACGGCTGTCTTCCGATACCTGTTGCGAGGATGGCTTCACGTGGAATGGGGCGGGAGGGGTTTAGACCACTCAATTGCCAGTGCCGGGTTTCCAGCACACCGGCTTGCCGCCGCCGTCGTTGTGATAGGTGCCGCCGTTTTGCTTGAGATACCCGGCGCGGGTCAGATAGTCGGCCGGCACCGGGCTCGGTCCCGTGCCCCATGGCTGGTCGTTCTTCCACGCTGCGGCGTAGGCATTGAATTCAGCCTCGTCGATCACCCAGTCGCCGTTGGTGTCAGCCGGGTGGTGGTCGATGTTGGAGAACTCGAAGCAACCCAAATCCACTGTTCCGTCCTGCACCCGGGCGTTGCCGTCAATGTCTATTGTCTCAATCCCCGGCGCGGCGTTGTCGCCGGAATTGAGGCCGGGCGAATTGTAGCGCAGGTGATAGTCTCCATTGGAGGGATCAAAGAAGACCGGCGCGAGGTCGATGTTGTTGCCAGTGATACTCCACACCCCCCTCATGTCGTGGACGTTGTTGTGATAGAACTCGGTTCGCGATCCGAAA
>JBAXOP010000415.1:0-4640 GCA_037133195.1 Verrucomicrobiota bacterium
GCTTTGCGCCGTCACCGCGATAGGCGTTATCAGGACATCCTCCGCCTGCACGCTTGCAGCCAGCATCACCACCCCCGCCACCGCGGAGTGGGCGAGGTGCGCCAGAAAGTTTCTGGATTTTTTGATGGGACTCAGTGGTTTTATGTTTTTTCGATTGTTGGTAGTCATCATTTGGATTAGTTTGTGTTTTTTGTTAGTTCGTCAGGTTGCGGCAGGAGATTGTCTTGGTGGGCATGGGCCAGCCCATGGGCGGATGGTGAGAAAGAATCTGTTATCTGTTATCTGTGAAACAATTCAAAATCCAAAATCCAAAATTCAAACTCTCCGGCCGCGGAGGAATGCGCCGGAGCCGATCAAGCAAGCGATGGCCAGCCACGAGCCGGGTTCCGGGATGGCAGTGAGGTTGCTCAGAGTGATGAAATGACTGCCCGGAATATCGGACGCGAAGTTCAAGCCTCCGGAGGTGGCGGCATAACTGATCTTCCAGTTGTTGAGTCCGTCGTTGAAGATCGTGCCTTCCGTCAGTGCTGTCTCACCGAAGAAAAATCCGCCACCTCCCAGCAGAGAGCCGGTGTATTGGATCAACGATAGCGTGGTGGTGTTCGCTGTAAACGCTGACGGGGACAACGTCAGGTTGATGTGACCGTTGAGGGTTAGATTGCCATTGACGATCTGCAGGTCCCCAGCGACGGACGCTTCCGCGCTGGAATCCATTTCATAGGCAAAAGTCGAACCCGTATTTAAGGTCAGCGCGCCGGACGACAGGCTTTCGATGGATGCCCCGGGCGAAAGGATGCCGCCATTGAGGGTGAGCGCGCCGGCGATGCTGCCGGTGCCACCCACGGTGGCGCCGGACGCCACGCTCACCGCGCCGCTGCCGGTGCCGCTGCCGCTGGTGTTGTTGACGAGCAGGGTGCCGTTGGAAACAGTGGTGCCGCCGCTATAGCTGTTGGCCACATTGAGGGTGGTGGTTCCAACACCGTCCTTGACCAAGCTGTTGGAGCCGGTGAGCGCGGAGCCGAGGGCGAACGAGCCGTGGGTGGAGTCCAGCGTGATGGTCGAGCCGCTTTGCAGCACGTTGCCGGTGGCGAGCGAGCCGCCGCCATTGTCGTAGGCCCAGTCCTTGATCACGGGCGTTGGGCCCCCCAGGACCACCCGCATCCAGCCGTAAACAGCTGCCGAATAGTTGGCGCCGGTGTAGAGTTTGAAGCCAACGTAGCCTTCGGTGCCGGCGGTGAAGTTGCCGCCTGAACCCGTCAGCATCCGGGAGGTCCCATAACCGGGGGCATTGGGGGTTTCACCCGTGGCCCCCTGCACGAAGGGGGAGAAAATGCTGCCGCTGCCGACGGTGGCACCCGCCGCCAAGTCCGTGACGGGTGCCCAATTGGTTGTATTGTTGGCGCGTACCGGCTGGAAGGCCGGGCTGTTGGCCAGATCCATTCCGCCGCGGTACGCATTGATGTCCCAGCCGGCGACCGGGCTTGACATGCTCGTGTTTGACTTGCTGGAGTCGTAGGGCAGTGTCAGATTCAGATACAGACCGGCGAAGCTGGCGGGGATGTCGATGTTCTGGAGGTTGCTGTAGATGACATCCGCCGAGGCGGGCATCACCAACCCAAGCGCGACCCATGCGGGGAAATGCTGGTATTTTGGTTTCATAATTTCATGTTTCATGTTTCATGCCTAGGTCATGCCGGTTGGGGCTTTGCCGGAATGCACGGGGTTCGCTCGCGCTCCCCCCGTGTTCTGACATCTGATCTCTGACCTCTGGCCTCTGGTTTCTGAGTCGTTGCCTCCCGCTCAGGGCATGGTCACCTTCACCCGGGAAAATGTCGGTTTCTGTGAGCCGCTCCCGGTCACAATGGATTCCGGGTACTTCACCTGGATCGCGTCAATCGTCCCGTCAGTGGCCACCTGCACGGGAACATTGGTCGCATCGTCGTTGTCCACCCAGGCGTCCAAGCCGGCGCTGAACTGCACCTTGTAGGTGATGCCGGCGGTTGCATGGTCTGTGCGGCGGCCAAACACCGTGAAGTAATCCACCCCCGATGCGAAGACGACGGGCTGGCCATGGGTGCTAACGGTACCACCCGACACATACGCAATGCCACCGGAGGACGAAACCGTCGGGTCCGTGCCAAACGCGTATTCCTGGAGGTTGGTCAGGGTATCGCCGTCCGGGTTGCCGCCAGGGGTTTTGTCGGTCAAGGGGTTGGCGAAGGTGCCGTTGCTCCATAACACATACGGGTCCGCGATTGCCACGGTGAGTATCACGTTGCCTGAACTAACAGAAACGGTTGCCGCCGTCCCCGCCGCAAGGCCGGTTCCGGTAACGGTGACCGGCGCGGTGTTAGGAACGCCGGTGATGGTGCCGCTGCTGCCGTCACCCACCTGGATGAGCCGATAGACACCAGCGCCCAGGGCTGTCGCGGCGGCGTTGTTGACGGTGAGGGTGTTGTTGTCGAGTGTTAGAGCGCCTTGGGAAACCATGAGTGCGGGACGCGCTGCATCGCCGCTGAAGGTGCTCGGAGTGAAGGTCAGGTGGATCGGCTGCGCGCCTAAGCTCACGGTACCGCCCACTGCGCCTTTGATGGTGGCCGCGCCGCTGGCGCTCAGAGTGGTGGTGGCACTCAAGACATAGGGCGATGCTTTGGATGAAACATCGAAGGTCGATCCGGCCGCGAGTGTCAGGCCGGTGGAATCATTGATCGATCCACCACTTCCCAACTTGAGCGTGCCGGCATTCACGGTGATGGCACCGCTAAAAGTATTGGCTGCGTTGAGGCTCAGCGTGCCGCCACCGATCTTGAGCAAGCCGCCGGTGCCGCTGATGATACCGCCGATCGACATACCAGTGTCAAAGGTCGTGTTTGCATTCAAGGTGATAGGGCCACTCCAGGTTGCGCTGAACCCGTTGTTCGCGTTGATCGTGCCGCCATTGAAGATTCCGCTATTGGTGACGACGTTGCTGGGGCCGTTCAAATCGAGGACCGTGCCGCTGGCGAGGGTAATGGAGCCGCCGGCGCCGAAGCCCCCGTTGCCCCCAGCAGAGGAACTCAACCTGCCGCCGCTGATGACGGTGGGGCCGCTGTAGTTGCTGGCCGCGTTGCCGATGGTCAAGGCACCCGAACCGGTCTTGGTCATGCCGCCCGTGCCCGAAATCACGCCGTTGAGGGTGATGCCTCCGTTGGCGGTCGTGACGACGGTGGTGTCGGCGGTCAGGGCGATGTTGTTGCCGACCGTGGAGCTTACTGCGGCGCTCTGGTTGATTTGCGGCGGCGCGGCACCGTTGCTGGCGAAGGCCAGTCCGTTGCCGCTGATCGTCACCGTTGAGCCGCTGAAATTCAGTTGATTGAGAACGAAGCCATCGGCGAGGTCCTGGGTGGCGGTATAGGTGCCGCTCTGGTTGAAGTTCATCTTGTATTTCGCCAGGCCGTTGGTGGCCGGCGGCAACGCAACACCAGCTTCGTTGGTCCATTCGGCTGCGTTGCTCCACGCGCCGGCCAATGGGTAATTCCAAGTGAAGGTCGCTGCGGTCGCGATCACGATGCCGGACTGCGTTCCGGCGACGGATGATCCGGTATCGGTGGCAGTGATGGATTGCGTGCCATCGGTGTTGAACGTCACGCCGTTAGTGAAGGTGTGACTGCCGCTGTCGCCACTGGTAAAAGTGTAGTTAGCGGGCAACACCGCCGCTCCGTCGGTACTGGTGAAGTGGATCGTGCCAGTGTAATTGGTGGCGAGGTTATTATAGGCATCCCTGACCGTGACCGTCTCGCTGACTGCCGAGCCCGCCCACTGCAGACTTGGCGCACCGGTCACCGTCAAGGTGGCGGCAGCGGCCGGGACCACGCTGATGCTGGATTCCGCGCCGGAAATATAGGAAGCCACCGTATCGGTCGCTGTGATGGAATGGGTGCCCGCAGTCTTGAGCGTCACCGCATTCGTAAAGGTATGCACACCGTTGTCCGAGGGCTGGAAAGTATAGTTGGTGGGCAACACCGCCGCACCATCCGTGCTATAGAACTGCACGGTACCGGTGTAGCTGGTGGCCGTGCTGCCACCGGCGGTCTTGGCCGTCACCGTGAAACTGCCCGGTGTGCCTGCCACCGCTGGATTTGAGAAACCCGCCACGGTCAAGGTGGCCGCCGAGGCACCCGCCGCCACGATGATACCGGACTGCGTGCCGCTGATCGAGCTAGTGCCCGAATCGGCGACGGTGATGGAGTGAGTGCCTGGCGTGTTCAGCGTGACGGCGTTGGTGAAGGTATGCACACCGTTGTCCGATACCTGGAAAGTATAGTCCGCCGGCAATGTCGCGGCACCATCGGTGCTGGCGAAATGGATGGTGCCCACGTAGCCGGTGGCCGTGACACCGTAGTAATTCTTGGCTGTGACCGTCATCGTGCCCGCAGTGCCCGCGGTTTGGGTGCCGGAAAAATCGGTCAGGACGAAAGTGCTGGTTTGAGCTGACGTTACAGTTAGGTCCACGGTGATCGAGTTGGCGTTATAGTGCACCGTCGCGGTATATCCGTCGTTGGCGGTGACACTGTGGAAGGTGCCGCTGATGCCGGCCGCATTGGCCGTCTGCGCGATCACCGCCCCGGTGACGGGCGTGCCGCCCAGGCCGGTGGTGTCAA
>JBAXOP010000416.1:0-4618 GCA_037133195.1 Verrucomicrobiota bacterium
ACGTGACGCTCAACGGCGTGACGTTCAAGCACTATTCCAGCTCCAGCGGCTCCACATTGACCTTCGGCACTTCCGGCATCTCGATGACGTATCCTGCAACGAACCTGAATTTTACCGGGAACAACGCAACCACTGCCTACCAACAGTTGCGGCATAATTCCATGTATGCACAGAACGGCTCCGGCACGGTAACGTTGAGCAATCTGATCAGCGGCCATAACTATCAGGTCCAGGTCTGGGCGCCTGACTGGAACGGCCCGATAGCCGCCGTGTTTGACAGCCAGGTCACCATTCAAGGGAGAAACTATAGTGCAGGAAACCACAGCCAGTATGCCGTGGGGACCTTCACGGCTGATGGGACTGGCCAGCAGGTGATCAATTTCGCGGCCGGGCCCGGAGGTTATTGCTTCGCGCCCACTGCCGTTTCGCTGCGCGATGTGTCGATTCCCGACCCCGCCATCACCGCCACGGGCTCGCCGCTTTCCGCATTGAGCACCACCTACGGCACGGCTTCGACCGCCACCAGTTTCTCGGTTTCCGGCACCAACATGACTGCCGGCATCACGGTGACTCCCCCGGCCGGGTTGGAAGTCTCGACTGACTCCGCCACCACTGGATTTGCCGGCAGCGGCACGGCCATCACCGTCGGCTCCTCCGGCACGATCGACAGCACCACCGTCTGGGCGCGCCTTGCCGCCACGGCCGCAATTGGCACTTACAATTCTCAGAACATCGTCTTGTCCAGCAGCGGTGCCCCCTCGGTCAACGTCACCACGGCTGCCACTGGAAACATCGTGATCGGAGGGTCGACCAAGTTGGTGATCACGTCCACGGCGGTGAGCACCGTGGCGGGCGTCGCCTCGGGCAACATCACCGTGCAGCGGCAGAATGACAGCGGTACCCCAATCACTGATGAAGCGTCCATCACCGTGGCGCTTTCGAGTGACTCGAGCGGCTCGGTGACATTCACTCCGTCCACCCTGACGATTGACAACGGATCAAGCAGCGCCACCTTCACCTACACGGACACGAAAGCCGGAACGCCGACCCTAACTGCGGCGCTCAGCCCCTTGACCCCCGCCACGCAACAGGAGACGGTAACTCCCGACACGGCCAGCAAGCTGGCCTTTGGCGTGGAGCCGACCACCACTACGGCCGGCTCGGCCATCAGTCCGTCCGTGACGGTGCTGGTGCAGGATCAATACGGCAATACCGTGACCACAGACACCAGCAGCGTGACGATCGGCAGCAGCACGACCGCCTTCACCATCGGCAGCACGCTCACCGTGAACGCCGACGGCGGCGTGGCCACCTTCAGCGCCATCCAGCCCACGACGGCAGGAAATAACAAGACGCTCACCGCCAGCGATGGTTCGCTGGCAGGCGCGACCTCCAGCACGTTCACCGTCAACGGGGCGGCGGCGACCCAACTGGTGTTCACCTCCACGGCGGTGAGCACTTGGGCGGGCACGGCTTCCGGCGCGATCACCGTGCAGCGGCAGGATCAGTATAACAACCCGACCATGATCGAGGCCAGCCGGACGGTGACGTTGACCAGCGATTCGTCCGGCACGGTGACGTTCACTCCGGCCTCCCTGACGATTGCCTACGGGTCAAGCAGCGTCAGTTTCACCTACACGGACACGAGCGTTGGCACTCCCACCCTCACGGCCGCGAGCATCTCACCGACCGCCGTCACCTCGGCAACGCAAACGGAGACGGTCACTGCGGCGCCGGCGATCATCACCTGGGGGGCGGCAACCGATGTCACTTGGTCTGACTCCGATGTGCTGACCAACGGCACGGCGGTCGCCGCCGTGACCACCTGGCGCAATGCCGACCTGCCGATCAACAGCGTGACGTTCAGCAAATACCTGAGTATCGCGGGCGGGGTGATGACGTTCAACACCGCCAATATCTCGATGGCGTGGACCCCCGGCGTGCCAAGCAATGATAACGGCGCCCCCGTCGAACAATATTGTCCGAATCCCCAACCCAATACGACGGACAATTACAAGATGCTTTACTATAGCTGTTACGGAGGAAACTCAAGCAGTGGAACACACCGCGGCACGATCACACTGAGCGGGCTGACGGTTGGCCAGACCTATCAGGTTCAGGTCTGGGCGCCCCAATGGAACAATAATGACTATTACCAGATCGGGGGCGTTAATGTGAACATTGGCAATTGGAATGGAACCCAAGTAAGACAACCGCAGTATCTTGTGGGAACGTTTACCGCCACGACGACTTCCCAGCCGATCCCTTGGAACGCCGTCTCTGGCGGCGGCACTTCGTATGTACCAGCCGCCGTGTCGCTGCGCGATGTGACCGGCGGATCGGTGTCGAACTACACCACGTGGGCGGCCGCCCAAGTGCCACCTGTGACCGGCGGGCCGGCCCATGTCGGTCCCGACGGGCTGACGAACCTGCTCGTCTATGCCCTCGACCTCAAGACGGACGGCACCAATGGCTCGCCCGGCACTCTAACAGGACGCGTGCTCAGCTTCGCCAAGCGCCCCGACGCGGTCGCCAACAATGATGTCACGTACGCGATTGAAACCTCGCCCAACCTCCAAAATCCCTGGACCACCACCACCACCGGTGTCACCGACAACTCGACCACCATCTCCATCGACCTGTCGACCTTGGGCGGCAGCACTCAATTCGCCCGTCTGGTGGTGACGCAGAAGTGAAGAGGAAGAGTTGTCCGTTGTCGGTGATCGGTTGTCCGTGATTGCGGTAAGAGGCAATGCACCGAGCGCAAGCTCCACGGACAACGGACAACGGACGACAGACAACCTCTTCCCAATCCCTTTTCCGGAGTTTTTGGTTTTTCTCCGGTATTCCGCGGGGCCGCTGGTGCGCAACGGCGGCCCTGCAACTCCCAGGTATTGTGGCGGCGGTCTATGACCGTCGCTGTTCAATCTTTGCGTCATGATGATTCCCCTATCCCGAATAAAGTCAGCGCCGCTCATAGAGCGCCGCTACAATTCAGTTAGTTATTCCTTGATGATTTCCCCGATCTTCCGACCCTATCCTTTCCCATGAAACACCCCACATCGCTACGCGCTTCCCTTGCCCTTCTCGGGAGCCTTTGCGCCCTGCTATCTAACATCCACGCCGCGCCGCCGGACGCGACCACCGACTACATCGACACCACTTATACCTATAACCTCGGCCCGACCGGGGCACGCGGCTGGATTTACAGCACCGGCAACGAGTGGACGTTTTCGCCCGAGGGGCTGACCACCGAGAGCCGTCAGATCAAGGTGACCCAGATCGAGGCGGGCTCGCCAGCCGATGGGATTCTGCAGGTCAACGACGTGATCCTGGGTGTCAGCGGCACGGCCGCCGCGCCGGTGGCCTTCACCAGCGATGCCCGCAAGACTTACGGCCTGGCCATCGGCGAGGCCGAGAAAACCGCCAACGCAGGGATTTTGAAACTGTTAGTCTGGCGCAACGGGGCGCTGCTGCCCGCGCCGCTGCAACTGACGCTGCAAGTGATGGGAAGCTACAGCGCGACCGCGCCGTTTGCTTGCCCGAAATCCACCGCCATCATCCAAAAAGCCTGTTCGTTACTTGAGTTCCATCCGATCAACAGCGGGTATAACGAAGGCGATGCCATCATCGGCCTGGCATTGCTGGCCAGCGTGGCGCCGGGCGATCCGACCTACGCCACGACGCAGGGCAAGCTGCAGACTTATGCCCACTCGATCGCCGCGTCGAACGAACATCTGAAGAATCCCCTGGATGGCATGGTGTCCTGGACGCGGGGCTATCAGAACGTGTTTTTGAGCGAGTATTATCTGGCCACCCATGATGCGGCGGTGCTGCCGGCCATCCGCGAACTCACCGCCACCTGCGCCAAAGGCCAAAGCCTGATGGGCACCTACGGCCACGGCATGGCGTGGCCCAAGGCGGATGGCTCGTCCACCCATGGTTATGTGCCGCAGTATGGTCCCGTCAACCAGGCCGGCGAAACCGTCAACCTCGGCATCATGTTGGGTCGCAAGGCCATCGCCGAGGCCGGCGACGCCACGGTGGACGCGGAAATCGACCCGGCGATCACCCGCGGGCGCAAGTATTTTGGCTACTTTGCCGGCAAGGGTGCGGTGCCCTACGGTCATTCGCCGCCCGAGGATTTGCACGACGACAACGGCAAGAGCGGCCTGGCCGCCCTGCTCATGGCAATGCAGACGCAGGAGGACATGAGCTCCCAGGCGCGCTTTTTCGCCAAATCGTGCACCGCCGCCTATTCATTGCGCGAGATGGGCCACGCCGGGCCGTTTTACGCCCACCTGTGGCAACCGTTAGGTGTCAATGTCGGTGGTCCCGCCGCGATGGCGGCCTACTTCAAGGCCATCGAGTGGGAAGTGGATTTGGTGCGGCGCTGGGATGGTTCGTTGGCCCATCACTCGTCCACCGGAGCCACGCCGGGCGCGCCCCTGGGCACCGACACCGACACCGCATGTTTTCTGATGACCTTTGCCACCAGTTTGCAGCGAATCTATATCACGGGCAAGGGCCAGAGTTCATCTAACTATGTTGCTGCCGGCGACGTCACGGAAGCCATCACCGATGGGGTGTCCTCGCTGCGCACAGACCTCAATAACCT
>JBAXOP010000417.1:0-4583 GCA_037133195.1 Verrucomicrobiota bacterium
CGGCAGCAGGTCCCGTCGCCACATTTGTTCGAGGCCTGCGATGTCTCGTGCGAGGTCGATGTGCCCGGCCCCGAGTCGTAGCAAGCTCGCCTCACAGCACTCCCGGACGTACTCGGGCCGGCCGTTGACGCCCCAAAAGACACCCTTTTCATCGCGGACATTGCCGAACTTGGTGGCAAGCACCACCTCGTCGCGGCGACGTCTGATGGCCTGGCCGACGAGCCGTTCATTTTCCCCACAGCCATACATGTCGGCGGTGTTCCAAAAAATTGACGCCGAGGTCGAGGGCGCGGTGAATGGTAGCGGTGGATTCCCGCGCATGACGAGCGCCGTAAAATTCCGACATGCCCATGCAGCCCAAGCCGATGGCTGATACTGCGAGTCCCTGATTTCCGAGTGTTCTTTGTTTCATGGGTGAAAGGTGGGTATTGGTAGCCAGTCGGAGCCTGGATGTCATGCCCCGGTCAAGGTGCGGGATCGCGGTACTCCAATCAACGAGAAGGTGTGGGGATTCACGGGAGTTCCTCGATCACGATGTCCTTGTAGCTGGCCACCGCCTTCGCCCCTCCATGGATTTGCAACGCGATCCGACCGCTTTGCTCGATACCGGGCTCCGATTCGGTATAATCGACGGTCTTCACCCCATTGAGCCAAAGCTGGAAGCCCTCGAATGATTTCCCATCGGCAAGTGCGTTGGGTGCGCAGTAAGCGACGCTCGCGAACGAGGAAACGGCGAGGAGCAAGAGAAGTGGCTGCATGACGCCCGACTATGCGCAGGGCATGTGGCGGTCGCCAGCATCTTTTTCGACTTCAAAAAAATGGGATGCCCAGTGGAAGGCCGCCATCAACGGCGAGACACCACCAGAACAAGTGCCCGCCACCGCCCCAGTCCCGCCCAAACCCGGTGGAAAAAAAGCCAACCTCAGAAGACGCCGAAACCCTGAGAACGACATCCTGTCTGCCGTGGTCTCCTGAATCCCGACATGGAATCCCCGTAACTGACTGCAAATGGCCACCTTTCATATTGCCCCTAACGCCTCCGCGCAACCCGCAGCGCCTTCAAGCGCCCGAGCAATCGTTGTACAGGGCCGTCCTCCATTCCGGCCGGCAGCATACCCGGTCGATTTCCGGATTTACACCCACCAACGGTAGTGTAGCCGTCTTTGCAAGCCCCTATGCCACGCAGATGACTATGAATTGTTATTTTTCTTGATAGTCGGCGATCTGGCAGCCAGCTTCGCACTGTTTTGAGAGTTTGAATGAACGTCGATCCATTGTCGCCATGAGAAAATTCCCGATCTCCCTTGTCTTCGCCCAGTTGGCCTCTCTGTGCCAACATCTGGCTCCGCTGTGCCAATATCAGCATTCAGTTCCCCCCCCCCCGCTATTTGTGAAATCGCAGGCGGCCCTCTTTCGTGCATTCGCAACGCTGATGCTATTGATATGCTTGTGCCCGTGTTCCGCCGCGCCATCCACTAAAGGCGTTGGCATCGTAATCTACGCGGACCCCGGAAAACCTGGCAAAAATGATTCTTTTATTTTTGAGTACCTCCAGATTTCGAACCTCGGCGGTGGTATTGAGGTTCGTGGCCCAGATGGAAAACCTTACGGGATCACGAACTCAAACATCAAAGCCATCGTCCCTTATCCGGACTATACGACGCTCGGAAAAAGTAGTCCTCAAACCGCCACGGCGAAGTTAACAGAGACAATAAAGACCTACCCAACATCGAAACGCTATCTCCAGCCGTGGATTGACAGATTACAACCCCCACCCGCGATGCTGCCAGAAACATCAACTGGCGCGGCCTCGATTAGCCTATCCGACGGAACCAAGTTGCAGGGTTGCTCGCTCAAACTGATTTCTGATGGCAATGCGACAGTTGTCCATCAGGCCGGCGTAAGTAGAATTCCGCTGGCCGACTTAGACAGTGCTGCCAGACGGACTCTGACCGCAACAACCGTTGATTGGTCCTTCGATAATCCAGGGGTCAGCCCCAAAGACGCGTCGGGAAAATACCCCAGAATCGTCTGCAAGAACGGACGTTTGTTGAGTAACGCCAAGTTCAAAGAAGTCTCTGAGGGCAACCTGATCTTTATGATCGACAGGGAAAGTGTTAGTGTTCCGGTAGATCAGTTTCCCGCTGCTCTCTCAGTTCTTGGCGAAGAAGCGGTATGGTCGTATGGGCAAGCAAAATAAATCCAACGCCAAACCACCGCTTGTGAGGAGATGTGCAAGGTTTCGGATCTTTACTTTTGCCATGTCATTCTTGAACACGGCACATTGGCATGTGTCGTTCATCAGGAATCCGCAGTGTGATGGTCCTGTTTTCGTTGCCAGATTCTAACCTTTGCGCTTGCTCTCCGCCGGGCGCTTGCCACACTCCAATTCATGCCAGCTAACGAACATGAGTCCGAGTCCTCGGGCCAATCCCTGCCTGCAGGTGCTAGGTTGGAGGAATTTGTCATCGAAAAAGTCCTTGGCAGCGGCGGCTTCGGCATCACCTATCTGGCTAAAGACACCAGCCTGGGCCGCAGGGTCGTCATCAAGGAGAATCTTCCGGCGCAATTTGCTTGGCGGGAGACCTCGACCGGCACCGTGCGCCCGCGCCACACGACGGGCGGCGATGCCGACGACTTCGCATGGTCCATGACCAACTTCTTGCGCGAGGCCGAAACGCTCGCGTCGCTGGACCATCCGGGCATTGTCCGGGTATTGAGGAAGTTTGAGGCCAACGGCACCGCTTACTTTATCATGCCGTTTGTGGAGGGCGTGGCCTTCGACTCGCTGATTGATTCGAACAAGTCGAATAACCAGAGCTTTGACGAAGCAGGCTTGCACGGACTGCTCACCCGCATGCTCGACACGCTCGGCTACCTGCATGACCGGGGCGTCTATCACCGCGACATCAAGCCGGGCAACATCCTGATCACCAACGCAGGCGTCCCCGTACTTATCGACTTCGGCTCGGCCCGCCAGCGACTCTCAGACCGCTCGATGACGGTGGTGGAAAGCGCCGGCTACACGCCCTTTGAACAACTCCAGAGCCGGGGTAATGTGGGCCCGTGGAGCGACCTCTATGCACTTGGCGGAACCTTGGCCAAAGCCATCACCGGCGAGGCACCGCCTAAAGCCAACGACCGGATTCGCAAGGATCCGCATGTGCCACTGGCTCAGCGCAGTGAATTGGCCACACGTTTCTCAACGACCTTCCTTGCCAGCATCGACACGGCCTTGGCCGTGGAGGAAACCGAGCGCTGGCAAAATGCCGGGGAATGGCAGGACGCATTGCGGGGGGAAACCGCCGCTGTGGTGGTTACACCCGTGCCACCATCGCAACCTCCACCCAGACCACAGAGATTGGTGGAATCTGCGATGCGGCCATCAGCTCCGGTCATGGCTCAGAGATCCGAAACGCAGAGAACGCCGGGGACGCAGAGGATCGATCCGATCAGCCCCGCCAAGAAAATCAAACCGCTGCCATGGATCATTGCCGCCTGTGTCATCCTGGTCTTGGGTGCATGGGCAATGTTTTCATCTAACAGCAAAGTCACCAAAGCCACCAAAGACCAGCCCTTTGTCAATTCGCTCGGGATGAAATTCGTCCCGGCAGGCACGTCAGGCGTGCTGTTTGGCACCTGTCTGACGCGGGTGAAGGATTTTGAGGCGTTTGTTGATGCCACCGGGTACGATGCCATCAAGGACAGTGCTAACGGAATGCCCGCCTACACCTTGGAAAAGGAGGGGGATAGTGCGACGTGGAAACAAGCTGGCGGGTCTTGGAAGGATCCGCGCTTCCCGCCCGGCCACGGGCAGAATGGCGAGCATCCGGTGGTCTGCGTGAGTTACCTGGATGCCGAGGCGTTTTGCGCGTGGCTGACCAAGCGCGATGCCGCCAAGCTGCCAAGCGGTTGGCGCTACCGCCTGCCCACCGACGAGGAGTGGAGTACCGCCTGCGGGCCGACCGAGTTTCCATGGGGCGAAAACTTCCCGCCGGGCCCCAAGGATGGCAATTACTCGGGCACCGAAACGATGATCGGCCCTTGGCAAGGCCTCGCCGACGAATTTTCCAAGGCCGGGCGAACGGATGGCTGGGCGCGGACGAGCCCGGTCGGCAGTTTCACCCCGAACCGCTACGGATTGTCCGACATGGGCGGCAATGCCTGGGAATGGTGCGCGACATGGTACAAGGCATCCCTGAATGACGCCAAGACCCTTGAAGCCATTCCTTCTCTCAAGGAAGATGGAGGCGGCCAAACCGCCCGCGTGGTTCGCGGCGGGTCGTGGTACGGCCTTGGACGCGTGCTCTTGCGTTCTGCGTATCGCAACTACGTCGGTCCACGCTATCGAAACGGCAACTTCGGATTCCGTGTTGTGTTGGTTGGTGGTGCTGGCTAGGCTTCGGGTCTTACTCTTTTCTTTTTTACTCTTCTCTTCGCGCCGCAGGCTGGCGAGATTTTTTTTTACGATTTTCATGGGGAGGTTGAGACAGTGGCACGGCATGAGACTGGCCACAGTCTCATGAATTGGCTAAGCAGCCGCGCAAGAATATCTGTTGCATTGTAGCGGCGCGTCTATGACC
>JBAXOP010000418.1:0-4582 GCA_037133195.1 Verrucomicrobiota bacterium
AATCAACAAGCCCTTCATGAACTCACTCAAATTATGCATCCGGTAGGTGAATCGGGCGTGAATGGCCGCCACCCGCGCCTCTCCCGCAGCATCGTCCCCGCCGATTGAAATGGCCGATTAAAATGGTCGCATTTGGCGCAATTCATGGCTAGGGTCAGCCCGACGCCTAGTCATCACAACCCCCATCGGCTAACCGACCCACCCATTACCCATGAAACCAGAATCCGCCGCCGCCCACCTGCTCCGCCTTGCCCTTATTCTGAAACCATCCGCCCTGGCGTGGGTTGCGATTGCGACTGCCGTTGGGATCGGCTTGTCCAGTCGCGGGGACGCTCTCACCTATGATTTCAACGATGGCACGCTTCAAGGGTGGCACAACCGGGTTTGGAATGGCAGTGCATGGACCGATCTGGCCGCCAACGTCACGACCTACTCGCCGCTCCTGCCCACCTCAACTTACAACGGCTTGTTCGTGCCCGGTAGCAATGCGGTATGGGTGAGCGGCAACACGGACGCGCACCTCAATACCTTGTGGCTACGCTCGCCGGAGTTTTATCTTGCTCCGTCCGGTGATCTGACCGTGCAATTGGCCAAGGGAGTTTCCCATGCCACCTGGGCGGCTCCGATGAATGACGCGGCGGTGCCATACACCGCAACGAACGGCGGCGGGTGGATGGGCGTGGCCTTGCGCACGGTCAGCAACAACCAATTCGTGCTGATCAAGCCCAAGACCAGTGGCGGCAGCGACACCTGGTACACCACCACGTTCACCCAAGCCGAACTGGCACCCTATGTGGGCGTGGTTTGCACCTTGGACTTGATCAATGCCGACAACGGAGGTTGGGGCTGGATGACCATGGACAATGTCTCCATTCCGGGCGACACCTCGCCCCCCGGCCAGGGCAAGGATATTCTCAGTTTCACGTTTCCAACCTACGGCGCGGCCACCATCACCGATACCAACATCAGCCTCACCGTGCCTTATGCCACCGATGTGACGGCGCTGGCACCCACCTATGCCATCTCTTACGGTGCCACCTGCGACAAACCTTCCGGCTCGACCCAGAACTTCTCCAGCCCGGTACATTACATCGTTACCGCCGGAAATAGTACCACCAAGGACTATACCGTGACGGTCAACATCACACCCGCGAGCACCGCCAAGGACATCCTTGCCTTCGGCCCGGGCGCCACCATCAGTGGAACCAACATCACCTGGACCGTACCCTATGGCACGGATGTAAGCAACCTCTCGCCCACCTATACGATCTCCACGCTCGCCACGGCCGCGCCTGCCGGCGGGTCTGTTAGAAATTTCACCACCCCGCAGACTTATACTGTGACCGCCCAGGACCTTTCCACCAAGACCTATACCGTCACAGTCAACATCACTCCCGCCAGTTCGGCCAAAAACATCCTGACCATGTATCCGGGTGGGGTCATTACCGGAACCAACATTTCGATCTATGTGCCATACGGCACGGATCTGACCACCGTGGCGCCGACCTACACGCTGTCCCCTTTCGCCACGGCCACGCCCTTTACCGGCACCACCCTTGATTACAGGACTCCGCAGACCTACACGGTCACCGCACAGGATGGCAGTTCGCAAAACTACACCGTGACGGCCAGCGTGCTTCCCGACGCGCCGGCGGCCATCAACGTGGCTCTGGGCGGCGTGCGCAGCATCGGCAGGAACAACCTGATGAACGGAACCTTGTCCTACGACGGAAGTCAGGGTGCGGGAAACCAGGCGGGGCCAGCCACCTACGGAGGGACAACCTGGAACGACGTGAGCGGCATAGCGGCCAGCCAAACCCATTTGCTGGATTCCAAAGGTGTGAGCACCGCGGTGGGTTTCTCGCTGAACTCGGGCGGATACAAGGACGCCCGCAATGAATGGGCGGGAACGGGCCGCTTGAGGTTGTTCGGCGCCGGTTGTCATGCGGATAATGGCAACAGCGGTGGTTGGCAGCCCGATGCCAACACGCTGCCCACTCTCACCCTCACCGGCCTCGATGCGACACACAAGTATGATCTCTATTTGCTGGGTGACGACGTCTCGACCTCGGTCAACCAATACAACATTGGCGGCACGTTTAATTTCACGACCCGGGTGTTCACCGGCGGAACGACGATGACCGCCACCCAGAACCCGGAAAACGCCGGCACCTGGGTGGAAGGCAGGAGTTATGTCAAGTTTCCGGGCCTCACCGGCAGCACCTCAATCGCGGTGCAGGACAACGCGACATCAGGTCGTTACATTCTGAACGGCTTCCAATTGGTCGACACGACACCGCAGGTGAATATCACCGCCTTCACATTTCCAGGCTACGGTGCCGCCACCATTTCCGGCACCAGCATCAACATCACCGTACCTTATGGTACGAATGTGTCCGCGCTGGCACCCACTTATGCCATATCCTACGGTGCCTCGTGCGTTCCGGCTTCCGGTGCGATCCAGAATTTCGCCAGTCCGGTGCATTATGTTGTGAGCGCTTCGGATCACAGCACCACCAAGGACTATGCCGTGACGGTCACCGTCCGACCGATCGCGGATCCGGCGTTCACTCTAACGGCTCCTGCCGGCTGGGACGGCCGCCAGACGATCACCGTGCAGGCGACTATCACGAACCAGGCCCTGCTCCAAGCCACTGGCGGCACCAATGTGAATTATCACTGGAGCGTGGCCGGGGTGGCCGCGACCAAGCAGATCACCCCGGGCACGTTGACGCTGACGCGATCGCAAGGCAGCGGTCCGATGACCGTGACGCTGGTGATGGATAACGGCGGATGGGCGACCAGCCACTCGGTGACGGTCAATGTCCAACAACCGGCAAGCGATGCCTGGGTGCAACGCTCGCCGGGTGCCGCCGAAAAGCCGGTGACAGGCCAGTTTTTCGCGCGCGACGACACGGGCAAAGGCACCATTTATTACAACGGCACCGTGACCGGCACACCTGACTCGGTTTACCTGAAGGTCTTCAAGACCCCCAACAACGGTGTGGAAGTCCTCGACTCCACGACCGCCATGAGCCAACCCTTCCCGGGCGGACTTTATGCCCTGGGCGCGAAAATCGACGCGGGCCTGGCGACTTACCGGGTGGAATTCGGTACCACCACCGGCGCGACCAACACGCTCGTAGACAACTCGGTGACCAACCTGGTCTGCGGCGATGCCTATATCATCGAAGGCCAGTCGAATGCCGAAGCCACCGCGCCGGGCGTGGACACCACGGGTTATAGCAGCCCGTGGATCCGCACTTACGCCGGCGGTTGGGGCAATGCGGTCCGACAGGGAACCAACTGGATCGGCTATTGGGGGATGGATCTGGCGATCCAGTTGCTAACCGACTGCCAGGTGCCCATCTGCATCATCAACGGCGCGGTGGGTGGCACCCGCATCGACCAGCACCAGCCGAATCCGGTGGACCATTCGCAGGCGGGTGGCGGCAACGTCTATTCGATCTACGCCAACCTCTATAACCGGGTGGTGGCGGCCAGACTGACCCACGGCATCCGCGCCGTACTGTGGCACCAGGGAGAACAGGACCAGGGAACCGGAGGACCGTTCGCCGGCGACTACGATTACAAGTACTATCAGCAATACTTTGTGGACCTTTCCGCCGCCTGGAAACAGGACTATCCGAACATCCGCAACTATTTCATCTATCAGATATGGCCGAGTGCTTGTGGTGACACCTCCGCCAACGACCTGCTGCGGGACACCCAACGGACCCTCCCCTATTTGTTTTCCAACATGCGGATCATGAGTACGGTGGGCATCGTGCCCGGGTCAAGTTGCCACTATGACCCGACGGGTTACCAGAACATGGCCGATCTGATGAGCCCGCTGGTGGAACAGGACATCTATGGTTATATGCCAGGAACGGTGTTCACGGCACCGGATTTGAAACAGGCCTACTTCACCACCGAGGCACGCAACGAAATCGCCCTCGAATTCGGGCAGGACATCTCATGGAATCCCGGCGCGCCGGGGTTGTTCTTCTTGGATGGTTTGGCCGGTAAGGTGACCTGGGGCAGTGCTTCGGGCAAGGTCATCAAACTCCAATTGACCGCCCCATCCACTGCAAAAAACATAACCTATCTGCAGGGTGCCGACTGGGCAGCGGCCGGCAGTGTCCAGGCGAATTTGCTCTATGGCACCAATGGCCGGGCCGCCCTCACTTTCGCCAATGTCCCGATCGGCAGCGCCACGGCGGTTTCCTATGCCTCATGGACCAGCACCAAGAGCCTCAGCGGCGCCGCTGCCGCCGGCGATGGCGACCCGGATCATGACGGGATCAGGAACGCCCTTGAGTATGTGTTGGGGGGCGAACCGAACCCGACCGCCTCGGGCGCCAACTCGGCCGCCTTGCTGCCGCATTCCACGACCAACAGCGCGGGCGATTTGATTTTCACCTTCCAGCGCAAGATCACTTCGGTGGGCGGCGTGAACCTCTCCTTTCAATGGAGCACCGGCCTGACGTTCCCGGTCGAAAACGCCGTGCCAATCGGAGCGGCAAATTCCACGACCGACGGCATCGACGTCGCCATCACGAAATACGATGCGACCACCGAC
>JBAXOP010000419.1:0-4578 GCA_037133195.1 Verrucomicrobiota bacterium
AGGCGAACATCAAAAACTGGGCGATCAAATACGTCGGCGGCTCCCGCCGCTACCTTGCCCGTTAGCTCCCAGCATGGGATCGCAGGTTTCAGCCGGCGTGTACCTCTAGCGAGGCTGCGGCACAAACCCAAGACGCAAGACATGAAGACAGAAGAGAAGAAAACTTGATCTAACGACAACAACTTTGGCTTTTCAAGGACTCAAGGCTTCCCAACAACTGATAACATCCAACCTCTAACATTTTTTCCACCCATGCCCAGTCTCGTCCGCGTCGAACCCATAGCGCTGTTGCCCACCCAAGCCGGCTGCGCCGTATTTTTAGGGGATGGGAACAAAGCGATTGTTTTTTACATTGACCCCGCCATCGGTGCGTCTATCAACACCATCCTCAGCGGTCAAGCGGTGCCCCGGCCACTCACCCACGATTTATTTCTGCTCACCCTGCAGGCATTCGGTGCCACCGTGTCGCGTGCGGTGATCTTGCGCATGGAAAATGAAATCTACTATGCCCGCCTCATTCTCGAGGCCCAAAACGAAATCATGGAGCGCAAAATCGTTGAATTGGATGCACGCCCCTCCGATTGTCTAGCACTGGCCGTGCGCTGTGGAGCGCCGTTGTATGTAATCCGTTCACTGTGGGACTCGCTTGAAGACATGTCCGGCGTGCTCGAGGAGATGCGCAAGCAAGAACAGGGCGGTGATGATTGAAGTTGGTCAAACGACTGCGGAGTCTGCGCGTACTTTGCGCGAGATACCTCTTAATCGTTAGGATGGATGGATTGGAATCGGCGCCATCAGCTATCAAAGGAGCCGGGGGGTGAAGATGGCCTCGCGCTACGTACGCAAGGGCGCAAAGGAAGATGGCGATCAGGCGCGGCTTCCTGCTTGCCGTCGGTGGATTTTCCCGAGATGCTGCGGAGGTGAACACACCTGCGACGGATGACAATTTTTGGATGACCCTTGCGCTAGCGGAAGCGGCCAAAGGTATCGGGCACACGGCCCCCAATCCGCCCGTCGGCGCGCTTATCGTGAGAAACGAGCAACTTCTGGGCAGCGGCTGGCACCGGGCAGCCGGCGAGCCGCACGCCGAACGCGAGGCGCTGGCGGCGGCGGCCACCGCGCACGGAGCCGCCGCGCTGCGCGGAGCCACAGCCTATATCACCTTGGAACCATGCTCGACCCATGGCCGCACCCCCCCCTGTACCGCAGCCCTCATCGCCGCAGGTATCTCAAGAGTCGTTTATGCCTGCATCGATGACAACCCGCAACACGCCGGCCGCGCCGATGAGATTTTACACTCCGCCGGCATCGAGGTGAGATCCGGTGTGTGCGCCAACGCCGCAGCCCCCATGTTGCGCCCGTTTTTCAAAGTCCGCAGCACCGGCCTACCCTGGCTGATTTGGAAAACCGCCATGAGCCTCGACAGTTGCATCACCCGCCCACCGGGCGAAGGCCAGTGGCTCACCGGCGAAGCCGCCCGAGCTGATGTCCAGCGCCTCCGCTCCACCGTCGATGCCATACTAACCAGCGGCGAAACCGTCCGCCGCGACCGGCCAGCACTCACCGTACGTATGCCTGGATTATTGGAAGGCCGCCTCCAACCGTGGCGGATCGTCGTCACCAATCATCCCAGCACCCTGCCTCTGGATGCACCCTTGTTCAGCGACGCCTGGTGCGCACGTACACTGATCCGCCCCGGCACCGATCTAACCGAAATGCTACATACCCTCACCCGCGAGCAAGGCGTGCTGAGCGTATTGGTGGAAGCCGGCGGCAAATTTTCTGCGGCCCTGTTTGAGGCTGGATTGATCGATGAGGTCGTAATCTATTTGGCACCGCTGCTCTGCGGCAAGGGCATACCCGCCCTAGCCAGCGTAAATCTCCCCACATCGCTCGAACTGGCAGAGCTCGAACTCACCCGCCATGGCGACGACCTGTGCCTGCGCGGCCTCATCCGCAAGTGAATCTGCTTCTATCGGATTCCCGGGGGATTCGTCGCTGACGCACCTCAACCCGGGCTAATGGCTGCAATCCCCCCGGGATATAGATACGGGCGAGGCTCCACATTACCGCAACTTGAGGGAATCGAACTTGCCCGGCGTTCTGGCATGATCGAGGTCGAACGCTGAGTTCAGAGGATAGAACTAGCGCGACGCGTGGCTGATTTGAGGCCGAACACTGAGTTTTGAAGCAATTTCCAGGGCAAGCGCCTCGGCGCAGTGAGCGGCAATTCGTGCTCAATGGCAAACTCATTGGTGAAAGCGCGCCCGTCGAGGTCGCGCACGATCATGTGCATCTCCACGGCGTCCTCCAAATAGCGGCGACTGAAAACCACCTCCTTGCCCAGGCGCACCCCGAGGCCTCGCACCTTGTACCAGCGACCCGTCACATCGCGCGTCCACAACTCCACATGTTTCCCCAATATCTCATTCATCACCTGCCACAACTCCCCGGGCAGCCCATGCTCAAGCACCGTGAACGCTGCCCGATACCGCCGCGCCGCCAGTGGCGGCATCACCACCCGCGTCATTGCCTGATGATAGAGCGCCGATAGCACAGCCCGCTGGAATGCCTCGAAAGCATCGTGCAACCCGTGCAACGCCTGCAACTGGCGACTGGCCAAGCGCCGGAAGCGGGCCCGTCCGTATGCCCCGCCCAGCGCTCGCTTCACCGCCATCATCGACACCGCATGCCGGTCGAGCAACTCAACCCCACGCCGCGACAACAATTGCCGCGAATCATCTACCCGCGGGACAATCTGCGCCATCGTCTTAAGCCCAGTACGCATTTTCTCATGGGCGGCAAAAGCCTGACAATAAAACCGTTGTAATTCCGCCGCGACGCGGCGGGTGTGCCAAGTGCGGTAGCCCTTAACGCAAAGCGCGCCGATCCCGGCGCACGTCACCGCGGCAAGAGAGCCCATCACGATGACTTCGGCTATTTGCATGGCCTGGACCGATGATAACCGTATGGCCTGTGGGGCGACCGATCGCCCCGTCGCGTCGCGGATTTTTCCATTCGAAGTGAAACACCGTTAGCTCTCGGCCAACCCGCACTCACAGACTCTTAGTCAGAGCAGCCAGTGATAGTTTGGTGCATTCCATCGACGACATGCCATCCGGATAGGCTTCCTGTTCGAGCGTGAGCCACTCAGTGCCGCCAACCTCGCGGCAGGCCTTGAGAATAGGCGGCCAATTCACCGAGTCCTGACCGAATATCGCCTTTTTGCCAGCCTCACCTTTGATCACAGTCGGCTTGATGTGCACCACCTTCATACGTCCGGGGTGGCGTCGCATCAGGTCAGCGCAATCCTGGCCGGCATCGGTAGCCCAGCCACAATCGACCTGCAAAATAACGTCGCCGCTAGTGCGCTTAGCGAATAATTCCCAATGATTGGTGTCGCCGATTTTGGCGAACTCGCCGGTATGGTTATGATAGCCGCAAGCCATGCCATGCGGTTTGAGCTTAGCTGCGGTTTCGTTAAAAAACTCTGCCAGGGCTTTGCTCTTTTCCGGATGGGTGAAATCACCGTCGCCAGGCACGATGAGAAACTTGCAGCCAATCTGCTGGTGAAAATCGATCGTCTTCTGCAATGCGTCACCGCGCAACGTAGGCGTGCCGATATGGGTGGCCGCCGCCTTGAGGCCCAACTCATCGAGTTTCGCACGCAATTCCTTCGGCTTGCCACCATAACTGTGGTAGCCTGCAAACTCGACGGCGGCAAAGCCCATCTTGGCGAGGTCCGCCAGCGCAGCATTGAAATCCTTGCCACAAGCGTCGCGCACCGAATACAGTTGCACCGAAATAGGTATCTTGCCGGTAACAATCGGCGCGGCAATCCCCCGCCCCGCAGCCACCGCAGCGGCTCCGAGAACAGAACTTATGACAAATCGACGGCGTGACATGGGCTGTAGTTGCATGATGGCTGGAAAATGCACCGCGCCGCCCCCACCTGCAACCTTTTTCTGTTTTCCTGTTTCTGATTCACTGCTGCGGGAGACGCCTTTATTGATAGGACCAAGCCCAGTACCGGATGCCCCGCATAGCCGCGAATTCCCCCTTTTTATCCTTCCACCAAAGTTTTCCTTGGCGGGGGCATCATTCCGGACGACACTCGCCCCGCCGCTCCCCGGACGGTCGCAAGGGCGTGCAAGCGTGCTTGAGGAAAGTCCGGACACCATAGGGCAACGTGCCTTGTGAAAGCAAGGAACGGCAGTCGCGAGACTGCCGGATGGAAAGTGCAACAGAAAGCATACCGCCGATGGCCCGCAAGGGCACAGGTAAGGGTGAAAGGGTGGAGTAAGAGCCCACCGCGCCGAGGGTAACCAAGGCGGCACGGCAAACCCCGCGTGGTGCAAGACAAAACAGGGGAAGGGCTGCCCGCTCGTTACTCTCCGGGTATTAGTCGCATCCCGCGCAAGCGGGGCGCTGCGCTTCGGCGCAGTGAGAGAAATGACCGTCCAACCCCGCGCGAGCGGGGCGGACAAAATCCGGCTTACAGGGGAGCGGCACTTCCCCCACCGCCGGGCAGGATGCCCGGGCCACAGTGGAGCGGGCATCCTGCCCGCCGCCTCTTCT
>JBAXOP010000420.1:0-4541 GCA_037133195.1 Verrucomicrobiota bacterium
ACACCACACAGGTGTGGCGGACAAATGCATCACCTTCGCCAAGGTGCAGAATCCGACGGGTTTTGAGTTTTGGAACGGCGGGGTGCTGGTGGCCTCCGGCCACGACATCCTGTTTCTGAAAGATAGCAAGGGCGACGGCGTGGCCGACGTGCGCGAAGTCCACATGCAGGGCATCGACAATGCGGACACCCATCACGCTGCCAACAACTTCCGCTTCGGTCCCGATGGCGGGCTCTACTGGCAACGCGGCGTGTTCATCATGGAAAACGTCGAAACCCCCTGGGCCAAGGCGTTTGAGACCAACCGCGACGGAATGTATCGGTTCGATCCGGCAAGTTTCACGTTTGGTTTTCATGCTCACAACGGTCCCAATTCCCACGGCATGGCCTTCGATTACTGGGGTTTTCATTATGCCACCGATGGCACCTCCGGCAATGCCTTCCAAGTGGTGCCGGATCAGAAGGGCTTTAAAATGCGCGAATTGCTAAAAAAACAAGTGCGTCCGGTGCCCTCCAGCGCCATCGTTTCCAGCAGCCAGTTTCCCGACGAGAACCAAGGCAATTTCCTCATTTGCAACGCCATTGGATTTCTCGGCATCAAACAATACAAACTCAACCGGGATGCCAATTCAGGGTTGGTCAACGGTACTCCGGTGGCCGATTTGATCTCATCCACCGATCCGAATTTCCGCCCGACCGATGCCAAGTTCGGCGACGATGGAGCGCTCTATGTCTCCGACTGGCAGAACGCTATCATCGGTCACATGCAGCACAATATCCGTGACCCCGAACGCGATAAGACCCACGGCCGCGTCTATCGGATCACTGCCGAAGGCCGCCCGCTTCAGGCACACGTCAAGATTGCCGGCCAACCCGTGGCGGCATTGTTAGACAACCTCAAACATCCCGTGGACGGCGTGCGATATCGGACGCAAATTGAATTGACCAAGCACGAGCCGGCCAAGGTTCTGGCGGCGTGCAAGGAGTGGATGAAGCAATTCGACCCGAAAAACCCGGCGCACGCCCATCACCTGCTAGAGGCACTGTGGTTGCACCAACGGCTAGATGAGCGGGATATGAACTTGCTCAAAGTCCTGCAGGAATCCCCCGAACCCTATGCCCGTATCGCCGCCAATACCGTCGCTCATTTCTGGAGCGGAAACGCCATCGACGCGCAATCACGGCCATTCCCTCAGGACACCGAGGTCAAGAGCATGCCACCGGTTGTGCGACCGGATGGTTGTTTGCAAGTGCAGTTGCTCACCGTCAAGGAGGCTCTCAAGTACGATCAGACGAGTATCCAAGCCAAGCCGGGCCAAACGGTGGAACTCACGTTCATCAACGTCGATTTGATGCCCCACAACGTAGTGATCACCCAACCGGGTGCTGCCGACGAGGTCTGCACCGCCGCGCTGGCGATGGCCGGTGCGGGCTTTGCCAAGGATTTCATCCCGGAATCTCCCAAAATCCTCGCTCACTCAAAATTGTTGGACCACGGCAAGCGCGAAACCCTCAATTTCACCCTGCCTAACACACCTGGTGACTATCAATTCGTCTGCACCTTCCCGGGCCACGGGCAGGTCATGCGCGGAATCATCAAGGCGCAATAGACATACGGAGCGACGAGGCTGGGATAGGCAGGCTTTTTTTTGCCGGCTCAGGTAAAAAATGCTTGTCCTCAGCGGCAAGGCCCGCAAACTCCGCATGTCTTTCACGCGAAATTCCAACAACCATGAAATCGTACTTCCCGCTCGTTAACTCCCCGATCAAATACGAAGGCCCCCAGAGCCGCGATCCCCTCAGCTTCAAGTGGTTCAATGCCAAGCACAAGGTCCGCGGCAAGACCATGGCGCAACATTTCCGCTTTGCCGTGGCCTATTGGCACACTTTCAAGGGCGGTGGCTCAGACATGTTCGGCCCGGCTGCCTGGGTGCGTGAGTGGAATGTCGGCTCGCCGATGGAGGCCGCCACCAAGGCGCTGGAGGCCAACTTTGAATTCTGCCAGAAACTAGGTGTCCCCTATTATTGTTTCCATGACCGCGATATCGCCCCCGAAGGCGCGACGTTCGCTGAGTCGGTCAAAAATTTGGAGGCCGTGGTCAAGCAGGCGAAGAAGATGCAGAAAGACACAGGCATCAAATTGCTGTGGGGCACGGCCAATCTGTTCTCCAATCCGCGCTACACCCACGGTGCCGGGACCAATCCTGATGTGCAGGTATTTGCCTACGCGGCAGCCCAACTCAAGCATGCGCTGGAGGCAACCTGTGAACTGGGCGGCGAAAACTACGTCTTCTGGGGTGGCCGCGAAGGCTACGAGACATTGCTCAATACCAAGTACAGCCAGGAGCAATCGCAATTCGCAGCGTTGCTCCAACTCGCCGTGGATCACGCCAAAAAGATTGGTTACAAGGGCCAGTTTCTCATTGAGCCCAAGCCGCGCGAACCCTCGAAACACCAATACGATTACGATACGGCCACCGTGCTGAGCTTCCTCCGCGCCCACGGCTTGTACGACCATTTCAAAATCAACGTCGAAGCGAACCACGCCACCCTCGCCGGCCATACTTTCGCCCACGAACTCACCGTCGCCGCCGCCGAAAATAAACTCGGCAGCATCGATGCGAACGCCGGCGACGTGCTCCTCGGCTGGGATACCGACCAATTTCCGATCAACCTCTACGACACCGCCACGGCGATGATCGCCGTGCTCCAACAAAAGGGCGGTATTGGCTCCGGTGGCTTCAACTTCGATGCCAAGTGCCGGCGTGGTTCCAATGACGTAATGGACTTGTTCTACGCGCACATTGGCGGCATGGATTGCTTTGCCAAGGGCTTGCTGGTGGCCGATAAGATCCTCTCCGACAAGGCCTACAACAAGATTGTGGACGACCGATACGCGTCTTGGAAATCCCCCACCGGCAAGGAAATTCTCGCCGGTAAGTCGTCGTTGGACAAGCTCACCGCCCTCACCCTCAAGAATGGCGAGCCCACCCTCCAAAGCGGCCGCCAGGAATTGCTGGAAATCCACTTCAACGATATCTTGCTCAGTCTCTAAGCATTGGCCATCTCCATCACGTCTCAAGGTCAAGAATTCAAGACACAAGACGGCAAGACACAAGACTTCAAGACACGAGACAAGAGACGAGCGCGCAGCGCTTCTTCATCTGCTCTTCTCTTGCGTCTTGTCGTCTTGTGTCTTCTTCCCTGATAACCAATAACCTGTAACATCACACCCCCATGTCCTATTTCCTCGGTCTCGATAGCAGCACCCAAAGCCTCAAAGGCCTCATCATTGATGCCACAGCCGGCACGATCGTCGCCCAGGCGACGATCAATTTCGCCAAGGATCTACCGCAGTACCAAGCAGCCTATTCGCCATCTGGCGACCCGCTCGAAAAACATGCCGAGCCATTGCTGTGGGTGGCCGCACTTGACCTGCTATTTTCCCGGATGCAGGCCGAGGGCGCGCCGTTGGGGCGGGTCGTCGGCATCGCCGGCTCAGGCCAACAACACGGGTCGGTCTATCTCAATGCCCAGGCCGATGCCATCCTCGCCAGTCTCGACCCCGCGAGTAGCTTGGTCGATCAACTGGCACCAGCCTTGTCGCGTCCGACCTCGCCGATTTGGATGGACTCGTCCACCAGTGCCCAGTGCGCCGAAGTAAGCGCCGCTATCGGTGCGCGGTTGCAGACAGACACGGGTTCGCCAGCTATCGAACGCTTCACGGGTGCGCAGATCCGTAAGTTCTATCAACAAGAACCAGCCGCTTACGCTGCCACCGCCACCATCCATCTGGTGTCGTCGTTCATGGCCTCACTTCTTTGCGGCACGCATGCGCCAATCGACTACGGCGACGGTGCCGGCATGAACTTGCTCAACCTCAACACGCTCACCTGGGATCCGGCGATTTGTGAGGCGACGGCACCTGGCATGTTAGGTAAGCTGCCTCCCGCAGTGCCTACTCACACGGTCATTGGCAAGCTTTCGCCCTACTTTGCCAAATTCGGCTTTGGTAACGACGTGACTATCGCCGCCTGGACGGGCGACAACCCGGCGAGCCTGGTGGGCACGGGAGCCACGCGGCCTGGTTTAGCGGTGGTTAGCCTGGGCACCAGCGACACATTTTTTGCGGTGTTGGAGCCGTACCGGACAGATCCGGAAGGATGCGGCCATGTATTTGGCAATCCCACGGGCGGCTTCATGTGTCTGACCTGCTTCAAGAACGGCTCGCTGGCTCGTGAGCGCGTCCGCGAGGATTCCGGGGTGGATTGGACGTTTTTCGATGTGACGGCATTTGAGCAAACACCTGCCGGCAACATCGGCCAACTCGCATTGCCGTGGTTCGAGGCGGAAATCACCCCGCCGGTACTTACCCCCGGACTGCGTGCCAACTTTGATTTTGCCAATGCTGCGGCGGCCACACAGATCCGTGCCATCATCGAGGCGCAGGTTTTATCCATCCGGGTTCATTCTCAATGGATCGGCAATTTTGAGACCATCCGGGTCACCGGCGGAGCCTCGCGGAGCACCGGTATTCTTCAG
>JBAXOP010000421.1:0-4526 GCA_037133195.1 Verrucomicrobiota bacterium
GGCCCATGGGGTGAGAATGAATGGCGCATGGCCCAGGTTGCATTCGCCTCGCATGCGCTTGCGGGCAGGATGCCCGCGCCACGTGGCCGCATGCCTCCGGCCGCAGGCCGTGGCACCCTGTGGCCCGGGCATCCTTGATGAGTGAGTGAATGGGCTATAGTATATCAAGTTAGATTGACAGTCGGGCCGGGCGCGTGGCAAGTCTTCTGGTGTGAACACGCGCCCTGCTTTGTTAGTCGCCGTCCCGCTGCTGGCGGGTTTATTAGTTAGTAGTTATGCCGGAGCGCAAACGGCGGCGAAACCCAACGTTGTGGTGATCTTGGTGGATGATATGGGGTTTTCCGACATCGGCTGTTACGGCAGCGAAATTCCCACACCTAACCTCGACAAGCTTGCCGCTGGCGGCGTGCGCTTCACCCAGTTTTACAATGGCGCGCGCTGTTGCCCGACACGCGCCTCGTTGCTCACCGGATTGTATGCGCACCAGACGGGGGTCGGCCACATGGTTGATGATAACAACGTGCCCGGCTACCGCGGGCGGCTCAACGACCAATGTGTGACAATGGCCGAGGCGCTGCGTCCGGCGGGTTACTTCACTATCATGTGTGGCAAATGGCATGTCGGCCAAAACTTCGGTGTCGCGCCGTGGACGCGCGGGTTTGATCGCAGCCTCAATGCGGCGGCCGGCGGGTTTTATTTTCCCGATTCGCCGCGCACCGATATATTTCTCAATGGTGAGAATGTAGGTCGCCGAGGCGGTCCACTGCCGGATCAATGGTATGCGACGGACTTGTGGACCGATTTCGCTATCAAGTTTATCGATGAGGCACTCACCGCAAAAAAACCGTTTTACCTGCATCTATGCCACAATGCGCCGCATTTCCCGTTGCAGGCACCCGCCGAGGATATTGCGAAATTCCGCGGCAAGTACAAGGCCGGCTGGGACAAATTGCGTGAGCAACGCCACGCCAAACAAATCGAGATGGGTATCGTGGATAAGGCGTGGCCGCTCGCCCCGCGTCCTAACTCGATAAAGGCATGGGACTCGCTCAGCGCCGGGGAACAAGACAAATTCGACAACATGATGGCTATCTACGCAGCCTGCGTAAACCACATGGATACCTCGGTCGGCCGTCTCGTCGAGGCACTGCGCCAGCGCGGTGTGCTCGACAACACGCTGATATTATTTCTATCCGACAATGGCGGCAACGCGGAGAGCGGTCCCAACGGCCGGCTCAACGGTGATCCTCCCGGTTCGCCCAAGTCCGACGTTTATTGCGGTGAATCGTGGGCGATGTTAGAAAATACGCCGTTCCGCCGCTACAAGCATTTCGATCACGAGGGCGGCATAGCCACTCCGCTCATCGCTCATTGGCCCGCCCACATCAGCGCCCGCGGCGAATTGCGCCAACAGGTCGGTCATATCATTGACATCATGCCGACGTTCCTCGATGTGGCCGGCGCGACTTATCCGAAAGACTATAATGGCCAGGAGATTACTCCGTTGGAAGGTAAGAGCTTGGTGGCCGCGTTTGCTAACAAACCGCTTGAGCGCGACGCTCTCTATTGGGAGCACGAAGGCAATGCGGCCATGCGTGCCGGCGATTGGAAGTTGGTTCGCCTCGGCGGCAACGGCCCCTGGGAACTCTACAACCTTAAAACCGACCGCACCGAACTCCACGACCTCGCCGCCTCCGAGCCGGCCCGCGTCAAGGAACTCGCTGCCAAATGGGATGCCTGGACTATCCGAGCCAAGGTCAAACCGACGCCCAATGAAGGCAAGAAGGCCGGGGCTGCCGGTGCTAAAAAGAAGACCAAGCCGTGATACTAGAAAGAGAAATGAACCGCAGATGGACGCTGATTTGAAGAGGTTCCCTCACAGGCGAGACAACTGTGAATTGTCGATCAAGCTGACTACAATGCTTCCGCAGCTGCCACGACGGTGGGCTGGAATTGGTCTGGTTCAGGATATGATAATCCCATCATTGCCACCCAATCCACCTTGCCGGCAATAGATCTCCACAACTATGCGGTATTTCTTAACTGCGATTATGAGAGTACCTGGTCGGGGACCATCACGCTGACGTATGATGTTTATCAAGACCCGAATACGACCAAAGACATCACCGCCTTTACCTCAACTTATGGTGCGGCCGAGATTGCAGGGGCCAATATTAGCTTCTTAGTGCCGACTGGTTCGTCGGTGACGGCCGACTATGGAGTGACCTTTACGCCAAGCGACACGACCCATTACGCCACCGCCACCACCCCGGTGAGTGTGACGGTTCACAAGGCGAGCAGCACCGCGCTGGTAGCCTCGGCCAACCCTAGCACCCACGGCAACAGTGTCGGGCACCAGCGGTGATGTGACCACCGCCAACAACGCCTATACCACCTCCGGCGGGACTCCCGCCTCAACCGCGGACTATCCCTACCATCAGGATGGCGTCGCCGGCACCCATGCAGTGAGTTATATCCTTGCCTTTGATGTGGCAGCCGACAATCCACTCATTAACACATATATGGGTATCAAGTTCGATAACAGCAATAATTCCGCTATCAGTAATCTGAAGCTGGACTTCACAGGCAGCGGTTCTGGTTCCGGCGGCCCGATCACCGCCAGTGATGCCTCTGGCAATTGTGTCTTCTCGGTGGATGGCACAGTGGTGGCCACCCACGCCGTCACCAACGGTGTGGCCACTTACACTAGTAGTAGCAGCCTCGCCGCGGGTGATCACACGATTCTGGCATCCTATGTGGGCGATAGCACATATGCCGCCAGTTCGCTCAGTCTCACCCAGACCGTCAACCAGGTGACGCCGGTAGTCACCTGGAGCAATCCGGCGGACATCACCTACGGCACGGCGTTGAGTGGCACGCAGTTGAACGCCACATCGCTCACCCTGGCAGGCACGGCTAGCTCGGGTCTAGCCGTGAGTTATGCCAGCTCCGCTCCGGCCATCGCCAGTGTATCGGGTTCCACCCTTACATTGCACCAGGGAGGGTCGGTTACCCTCACTGATAGCCAGACCGGCGGTGCCAATTACACGGCTGCCACGGCGGTTGCCCGCACCTTGAATATCACCGGCTTCGCGGCGATGGATGACGCGGTGAGCCGCCCGGCTAACAGCTCCGGCATCAAGATTCCGGTTGCGACCCTGCTCGCTAACGATGGTTAGATGAGCAGCAACGGTACAGTGACGCCGGGCACTGGACTAACAATCACCGGGGTAACAGCAAGCTCCGGCAACAGTGTGAGGGTTTCCGGTGCGTTCGTGTTCTTTACGCCGAGCGACCCCTCGGCCACCGCCACTTTGGCGGCCTGGGGACTGAGCGTCACCGGTACCATCAACTCTGGCTCCCCCTTCACCCCGGGTGCCAACGTATCCATCAGCGACGCCGGTACTGAATCTATCAACACCATCTCCTCCGCACTCAGCACCTCCGGCGCAGCAACCGGTGGGCTGCTGCTCGATCTGGCGGGCACCACCACGTTTTCCAGCATCGTGACTGGCACCGGCGGCCTCAACATGGCGGGTAGCGGCCGCGCTATCCTGGAAGGAGTCAACACGTACAGCGGCACCACTCATATCTCCAGCGGTACGTTGTTAGTCAATGGTACCAACAGCGGCAGCGGCGCGGTCGATGAGGGCGCATCCGGCAAGTTGGGCGGTCACGGCAGCATCGCCGGCGCGGTGACGGTTGAAAGTGGCGGCACCCTCTCACCGGGCGCATCCATCGCCATGCTTACCAGCGGCTCGCTGATGCTTAACGTCGGCTCAAGCCGGCGCTCCGTCATCGGGCATCGATTTTTGATAGGGGAACGTTGCAGAAAGTAAGAGCGGCGATGCCGTTGGCACCGATGATGAGGTCGTTCTGTGTCCAGGCGCTCTCTTTGAGATAAGTGATACGTTGCGCGGTGGCGGGGGTCTTCAACTTAAGCGTGAGCAGATTGCCTTTCACCGAACCTGAGGCGACTTTGTCTTTTTCGCCATCGAGATAGATCTGGCTAGTTAGGGAATTCATCCAAATGACGGGTTGGTCGAACTCAAGGGTGATGGCATCTTTCGTGGCGCTGGTGTATGCCGCTTGCTTGAGATTGGGCGGGGTGATGGAGTCGGTGACTTTTTTGCCATAGTTGTCGCGTTCGATGAGCGGTTGGATCATGCGGGCAAACTCGGCCCAGCCGACTAGCGGGAAGTGGCAGCCACCGGGAGGTTTGATGCCTAGCGTGGACATGACGCTGAGGTTCGAGTAGAGGCGCGGCAGGCTGCGCTGAACCTCGCGGATCATGTCGCCGCCGCCGCTGTCGCCGGCCATGCTGCACGCGTTGGGCCAAATCTGGAAAACATAGTAATGTTGTATGTTAGGAAAATCCTGTTTCCACGCCGCCGACAAGGCGATGAAATATGCCTCATAGGATTTCCAATCATAGTCACCGGTGGGAGCTGCAGACCCTTGGTTATTTTCGCCCTGGTGCCAGAGGATGGCGCGTATGCCATGGGTGAGCTTCGCCTGTTGCACCC
>JBAXOP010000422.1:0-4508 GCA_037133195.1 Verrucomicrobiota bacterium
CTACGGTGGAGAATGGTGGCTGATGGTGGCCGGAACTTCCAGGCTCATTATCTTTTGTTGATATTTTTAGGATGTGCCCCGCCTCATGGGCGGTGGCTAGGGAGATCTGTGTTTTCTGTTGCAAGTTGCGTGCGAACAGTCCGGCTCCCGCAAAACCACGTATCATCTGCCCGGGATAATCGGTGCCGTAGAGCAGCCCGGACTCCTTGATGAGGATCATTCTAAATGTTTCAATGTCTCCTGTTTTGACGGGAAATATGTCATCTGCAGCAGGGTTGCGCTCCTGCCCGTTCAGAGGGGTGTAACTTTCCATCAACGCTTGCTTCTCGTCTGCAGTAAGCTTCCCATCGGAAGCCCGTAGTGGAAATTCCGATGAGTAACCGGCTTCCAAGGTCAGGCCACGAGCGTCGTAAGGGAACTGATAACTTCCAGACGAAGAGTGCAGCGTGAAATGCACACCGGCCTGGTCGAAGCAGTCGTTGCATGCCGCCACAATCTCGTCGTCCGTTGGCAAATCCACGACGGGCGGCTGAGCGAACTGCGTGCGCGGCGCACCAGGGTCCTCTAGGCGGTAGATCGCGAGGTGCTTTTCACGTTGTGGCAGAACCAACACCTTGAGAGTCATTAAGACCGTGTTAATCTGGTCCCGCCGCACCAAGTTTATAGTCGTCTCAACGGCAGCAGCATTATTCCCTTTCCCCTTAAGCGTCAAATCCGTCGTTTCTTTTGCGAAGGTCTTGGGCAAAATATCGACCATTGCCTCGTCACCAGGGTCAATTCTCCATTCCACTGATTCTGGTAGTGGGATGCGGAGATGCAGTATATTATTGTCCTTCCCTTGGACGACACTGGCCCAGTAAACATCGGGCGGATCATCCTCAGTCTTGTTAGGTGGATCGAATCCAAGATGCACTTTGCCGGGCGTGGCGGTTAACTCCACTGGAAGGAGGAGAATGAGAGTCTTGTGCCCGTCCCCGGAGTTGAGCGGGTCGTCGGCGGTGGCGACGATGGCTCCTTCCCCGTTCATGGCGAGGCCTTCCAGGTTCGTGTAGCGTGCAGCGGATGTTGGGCCGGATACTTTTTGGTGTTCCACGAGTGTATCCAAGGCGATGGATTGGCCGTTGCGCCAGATGGCACCTTTGCCCAAGATCACGCCATTCTTGGCGATGGCTTTCACCCGGCCAATGGTAGGGGTGTGCTGGGCGGCATTCACCTGAGCACCGTTCTTGATCCACAGTCCGGTGCTGCCGTTTTCATAGTCGGGTCCGTTCGTATCAATCTTGGTCGCGCCAACCACGAGTCTCGAATCGCCGGCATCACCTTTCGCTACTTTGCAAATGCAATGGTACCATGCGGCGTGCGCATCAGCCGGGAGAGTCACTTCGGCGCCTCCTTCTGATAGAATCGTCGCCTCGGATTTCTTCACCACCATGCTGCCGCTGTCCTCAATTGCCTGAACCGTGTTTCCCTCATAGGGAATTTGGATGCTGGAGGTTCCGGCTCCTGGAATATAGGCGGGGGTGGCATTTCCACCGACCGGAAACCACGCCCGCCACTTGGCAATGCCCGCATTGAAATTTGAGCCGCTCACAAGCGCCATGGCACCGCCCGGACTGGTGGCAACACGGTCGTTAAAGCCCTCCACGGAATTACCAGATCCCCCGACATCATCGGGTGAATAGATTCTTGTGCTCGTTCCATTTGAGGGTTCCAAATTCCAGCGTGTGCCCCCTGTCTTCGGGTCATAAACACTTGTGTCGTTGCTGTAATACACAGTGCCGACGACATGGTCACCACACACGAGCAGGTCGGAGAACCTGTGTTTCTTGCCAGATAAATCATGGATGGGCGTGATCTGCTCGCTGAGATCAGTGGACCACGTTCCGTCCTTCCAGACACGGGTGGTGCGTGACGATACGATTGTGAAATGATCATCTTCCGGTTCTTTGTGAGAGATCGAAACATCGTAAAGAATCAGTCCATTCCTACCAATGGATGCCTTTCTTGTGACCTTTGTCTCAACTGAATTGGGTGACCATACTCCATAGCTCTCCTGTTCGAGCTCAATGATGGCGTAAGACGCCTCGGCCGCCGGTCCCCAATCCACGTATTTATCGTCAGGATCGGCATCAACCACGTCCTCCGCGCAGTCGCCGTCCTTGTTAGCAGGGGTGGCGTTGGAATTTGCCTGCACCCCGGCGATGAAGGCCTGGATGTTGGTTAGGCCGCTGCCGGGAAAGAGGTTGGCGGCATCGGCACTGTCATTGGGATCTAGGCCGTGAGCACGCTCCCAGCCATCGGGAAGCCCGTCGCCGTCGGTATCGGGATTCAGAGGATCGGTCGGGGCGAGCAAGCCGCCGGGCTCAACTTCATTCTTGTTGGATATGCCGTCGTGGTCAAAATCCGCCGTATCCACGGTTTCGCCGGGAGCCAGCTCTTGATCGGTGTATTTGAGGCGGAAGAAGCCCTTGTCGGGAAATCCGCCAGACGGCTCTTGGAGTTCGTAGCTGATTACGTCGTCGATGCCGCTTTCGATTGCCGGGGCGAACGTCCACCTCGCGAGTGGTTCTGGTTCATAGGAAACCTGTACGAAGTATGTGCGTCCTACTACACTGTACCAGCGGATGTATAGTCCGCCTGGGGGAGGTGAGAGAAACTCCAGATTTACGTTGTCGCCATCGGCATGAGCGGATGGGACCAAGCCCAACATCAGCACCGGCGGCAGGAGACGTCGCAGTATTGTGTTCATGGCTTGGTGGGTTGGGTGGCTGGCAGGTAGCGACTGCCGCGATGAGGGCGGAGGATGAAGGTTTGGTCGCGCGGGATGGGCGGGTGCGCGGCGTGCCAGGCGGCGCTGGCGGCATAGTAGGTCTCGCGGGCAACCTGGTAGGGGAGAAGGCGGGGTTCCTCGGCGGCAATGATGTCCTTGATGACGTGCATGGGCGCGGTCGCGACCTGATCCGTGGGGTCGCCGCGGGTGATGATGATCTGACCTGGCGCGACTTCCGGGATGTTCGGGTGCCACTGACTGGCGAAACGCCGTACAGCAGTGGTGCTGAAATGCCCATGCATGAGGAAGAGGCTGTAGTTCTCGCCCTTGTGAACGAAACCGCCGAGACCTGCGAGCAAGCCGATGTCAAAACCGCATACGGCCTCATAATGCACCAGGGTTTCCTGATCGGTCCAGTTGACTACGCTGACCTTGTGGTCGTAGATGGTGGCACCGAGGTTGAGATTGTGGCGGCGTTCCCAGATTTGACGGGCGATCTGCTCCGGCATGAGAGGGGTGGGCTGGACAAAGGGCGGTGGCGGTGGCGGTGGCGGTGGCGGCAAGTCAGGTTTGGTCGAGGGCTCGCCGCGTTGGATGGTGAGCGTGCGGGAGTTCTTGGTGGGGACGGTAACGGAGGCGTCTATCCGGATCGGCTGGACCACTTTGCGCGGCGGGGGCACCGGCGGAGTGAACGGCGGCACTTGCAAGGAACCGGGGATGAAAGTGCGGGCGGCCTTGTCTTGCTGCACGGCAAGGGGTGGCGCTGCCTCATTTTGGGTATCCGTGATGGCGGGTTCACCGCTTGTTGGCGAGTCAGGTTGAGCTGGAATCGCCTCCGTGGCGGGCGTGGTGGAGCCTTCTTGTTCCTGAGCGCGCGCGGGTGGTGTCAACACCATGATGGCGACGAGTACGAGTGGGGTTGCTTTCATCCAAAACGGTACCTGATACAACAACTCTCGACGAGCAGTCAACATGTTTCTCGTAATTCTGCTCATTCGTTGTTGGACCGTGCGAATAGGCTCTGTGCAACGCCATTTCCGGCCTTGGCACATTCAAGAATTCATCATCTCTTATTACTCACCCCATCCACATTTCCAAATCCGCCATCGCCGCCCTGACGTTGCCCTTGGCTCCTTCCGCGATCTGACGGGTGATTCCGATGGGAGCGCCCCAGCGCCGGGCGAGGAATTGCGCGAGAGCCTCGTTATCCGGTGACTGGAGGCGGACCGATTGAAAGCGGGTCTGGAACCGTTCCGTTAGACTGGACAGGTCAAGGTTCGTGGTGCCGAGGAACGCGTGACCCGGCCTCATGCGGTCGAGGCTATTGGGATTGCAGATTGCAGATTGCGGATTACAGATTGCGGATTGGGGACCGCACGGGCAACGGCCAAGCACTCCAATTCGCAATCGGGACGCGGGTGGCGAATCTGCGGCTCCATGCCACGATCCGCAGGCCGTAGGCGCAGACTTCTTCAATCCGCAATCCGCAATCGTCAATTCGCAATCCGAAGCCCGGCATCACCGGCCTCCTTTCTGCCGCGCATCCGCATCAGCATGTCGGCGATGGCCACCGCGCCTTTCCGATAGACAACCACGGCCAGCAACTCGCCATCCACATACACGGCCCAATGGCGTGACTGGCGGTATTTGCGGATTTCGATCATGACGCCCATCCTTCCCGTTTGGCGCGGGCTTTGAGTTCGCGGATCCCGATGCCGTATTTGGCGGCGGTCGCCTC
>JBAXOP010000423.1:0-4499 GCA_037133195.1 Verrucomicrobiota bacterium
GAGGGGGAGCAACGGGTCTGGCGAAAGCCCCCCGTTGCTCTCTACTCTACTGGTTGATCCCTTTCCGTTCTCAGGGTTGTTGGTTCGTGGTTTCCGGCGTGGTTTTGTATGGCGCCGGTTCTTCCGCGACGCACTGCGGTTTGCGGTCAGACAGTAACTTCGGCCCGAAATGAACCAGTCGTTCCGGATGTTTTTTTTCCGCCTCACGAAGCGCTTCAAAAATGCGGTGAATATCATTGCCGTATTTTGCGGCGTGTTCCTTCCGATACCGCCGGATTTCTTCTACAATCGGGTCTTCAAACATAGTCGGTTCCTCCAAGTTCTTCGGGTGAGCATAGCGCGGGGCAGTTGAACCCGCAAGATTCGACCACCGCAAGGATGGCTGCCTTCTTTTCCGCGTTGTTGATGTGCTTGAAATTCCACGTCAGCAGATAATCCATCCCCTGCGCTGATGCGATTGCGATGTGGGCGGCATCTTCTTCGCTTCCCGCAGGAACGACCCCTGCTTCCAGCAATCGTCTTGTGAGATGCTCCGCCTCTTCGGACGAACTCAGACGTTCGATTCCCTCGGCCTTTTCCGCACGAAACGCCGCCGCAACGGGATCACCTTGAGCCATCTCCTCTTCCACCAGTTCCGAGATGAATACGTCAAATCGTTCTCGATGCTCCTCCCACCAGTCCTGAGTAATGGCTTGCCGACCCGCAACCACGACATCCCGACTGGCTCTGGCTGTCAGATAGCTGATCACGCTGGTTTCGATATAGACCTTGGGTTTCATGCCGGTTGGATGGTTTCAGGGGTGCTGCCCAATCAGCGCGAAAGCCGACGGTGACATGACCGGGTGCGGAGCGGGGTTGCGGAGTTCGTCGAGCAAGGTGAAGAAAGGGTCATCGTCCTCCAGCAAGCCGTCATCGTGCTCGTCATCAAGGGGGACCAACTTCGCAACAGGGTTCCCGTTTTCGGTGATGAAAACCATTTCGTGGCTTGAGCGCAGGTCTGCCAGCAGAGAATCAATCTCCGTGGTGAGTTCGTGCTTGGTGGCCGTCTTCGTGGTGCGAATGCTACCGGCTTTTGCGGATACCGTCAACTGGCTTGGAAACGGATGCGGTTCACCCAATCGTCTCGGTAATCGGTCAGGTGGGCTGAGGCCTGGGTGGATTGGCTCATCATGGGTCATCAGGGTTCGGTGGAATTGAAGAACAGGCGATAGAAGACCTTGTGGCCGACGGCGGGGTCGGTCCATTCGACGGGGGCGCCAAAGTCCGTCCATGTCTTGAGGTCGTCGGATTGCTGGAGTTGCATATCGAGGCGCACTTCGCCGTTGGTGACTTTGATCAGGGGCGTGCCGATGTGGATGTTGCGGATGGCGTCCTCGGTGTAGAGGCCGTGGACTTGTTGCGCGGCGGGGCTGTTGCGGATGGTTCCGGTGATGACAGCAATCAACGCTGATTGGTTGATTGTCGGATTCAACCCAAGCCCTAGATTGTCCAGTTCCGTCTTGTCGTTGAGTCCATCGCCGTCGGTATCCGCGAGGGTTGGGTTCGTGTGGTGGGTGTTCACCTCGGCTCCGTCCTCCAAGCCGTCGCCGTCGGTGTCTGGATGGGTGCGGCTGGTGCCGTGGGCATCCTCTTCTGCATCGGTTAGGCCGTCGTGATCGCCATCCTCGGTGTTGTCGTCGAGGAGAGTGAGGGTGAAGGCCTTTTCGTAGGTGTTGCTGGAGGGGGTGTCGGTGACCCGGACCCGGATGCTGGCGGTGGTTTGGACTTCGTAGTCGAGGGTGCCCGCGACCTTGAGTTGGGCGCCGGCGATGGAGAACTTTGCGTTGTCGGTGGCACCTTCGCCCGTGACCAATGCATAGGTGTAGGAATCGCTGCCGCCGCTGCCCGCGAGCGTGCCGACAAGTGTGCCCGCCGGGGCGTTTTCGGCCACGGTGGCCGTGTCGAGGGTGAGACCGGTGGGCGTGCCGTTGGCGACGGTGATCACCGCCGTGTCCGAGGGACTGTCCACGAGGCCATCGGAAACGACCAGCCGCACTTCGTAGGCACCCGCCACATCGGCGCTGAAGGTGGGTGCGGCGGGGGTTGGGTCGGCGAGCGTGGCGGTGCTGCCCGCCGGGCGGCTGGCCAGCGTCCACCGGTAGGTGCTGGCGTTGGAGCTGCCCGAGCCGTTGAGGGTGACGGTTTGGCCGGTCCAGACTTGCTGGTCGGGTCCGGCGTTGGCCCAGGGGGCATCGACGCGGCGCAGGCTGGTGGTGGCGGTGGTGTTGGCGGCATTGGCGTCGGCGGCACCCTGGGGTTCGACGGTGACACGGACGGTGTAATAATACCCGCTGGCCACGAGGCTGGTGTGGGCGGAGACGGATTGCTCACCGCCGGTGATGTTCGCGCTGTCCACCGCAACTGGTGAGCCAAGGTCAATCCACGCGCCGGACGTGTTGTATTGGAAAGTGACCAGCGCGGCGCTGGCCGAGCCGCCGAGGTGGCGCACCGTGGCCGAGACGTTCACCGACTGTCCTCCGGTCGGCTGCGGCGGGTTCAGATGGATGTCGCCCGCATAAACCGCGAAGTCAGGCGCGGGAGTGTTGGTGACGGGCAGGGTACTCTGGAGTTTTGAGCCTTCCAGCACTGCGAAAAGCGAGACCGGTAGCGCTGTGGCGGGGGTGGTCCAAGGGATTTGCGCGGTCGCGCTGCCGCCCTTGGCCGGGATCGGACCGGTGATCGTCTGCGGGGTGCCGATGAGCGTGCCGCCGCTGGCCGGGTCGCCGTTGTAGAAGGTGACGGTGTGCCCGCCCGCGCTGTCCGTGCCGCCGTTGTTGGTCACGGTGGCGGTCAGGGTGACCGGCGAATTCGGATACGCCTGGGCCGGGGTGGAGGCGAGACCGGTCAGGGCGAGACTGGCGGCATGCGGATAGACGGTCAGGCTCTTGCTGGTGGTGTTGTTGCTTTCGTTTTCCTCGGTCAGCGCGGCGGTGCTGTCAACCGTGGCCGAAATGGCCACGGAGCCGCTGCCGGTGCTGGTCCACTGGGTGGAAACCGTGGCGCTCGCACCGGGGGCGAGCGGCTGGGCGAGGGTCAGGGTTTCGGTCCACGGCGTGCCGCCGGCGGCGGTGAATGCCACCGTGTAGCCGCCCGCCGGCACCGCCACCGTGCCCCCGTTCCAGACTTCGCAGGTGATGGCTACCACGTCGCCGGTCACCGGATTCGATGGCGAAAAGCCGAGTCCGCTGACCTGTTGCCAGCCATAAAGCAGCGAGAATGGCCGCAGGTCCGGGAGTGCCGCGCGGATCGTCATGGTCTTGGTGAGGGTGTTGTTGGTTTCGCTGATTTCGGGGATGGTGTTGTTGACATCAACTTCGGCGACAAGGCTCCTGCCGCCGGAAAGCCCCGCCGCACTCAAGGTGGCCTGCACCTGCACCGTGCCGCCGGTGGCGAGGGCGCTGGTCAGGGGATGGCTGGTGGTGGCCTGGACGCTGCCGTTCAGGGTGAAACGGGTGTGGAAGGTGGTGCCGGATGCCACGGCAGCAGCACCGTCGTTGCGCACGGTGGCGGTGAACGTCACCGCATCGCCGTCGGTCGGCGTGCCTGGTGACCAGACAATGTTCGCGACGACGAGGTCGGGTTGGTTCGCCGTCACCTGGACCGTGGCACTGCGGGTATTGTTGTCTTCCTGGGATTCGGCGACCGCAGTGCCGCTGTCGCACACGACCGAGATGCTTTGCGCGCCGACTGGCGCGGCGGTCCAAGCGGCGCTTGCCGTGATCCATGATTCTGAAAACGCAGCCAGACCGTCCGGCACATTCACGGTGGCGATGGTTGAGCCGTTAGGGGCGAGGAAGGCGACATCGAACGCGCCCGCTTTGGTGTTGCCGTCGTTGCGCACCCGTGCTTTCAGGGTGACGGCGCTGGTGTTGGAAGCCCAACCGGTTTCGCCGGAGCTGCGGTAGGTGCCGCTTTCGTAGCCGATCTGCGTGACCTGCAAATCAATGGTCTGCGCCCCGCCAGCGACTACCAGATCCAGGCTCTTGCTGCCGTTCGCGTTGCCGTCGGTGACGGAAATGATCGCCGTATGCGTGCCCGTCGGCAGGCCGTTGAGCAGGACGCTCCACGCTCCGTCGGGGGTGGCAGTGCGGGCCGGGTAGGTTTGCCCGTCAACCGTCACGGTTACTTCCGCGCCCAGCACCGGGTTGTTGCCGCCCCAGGCATAGGCCGCCGTGCCATTGAGCGTGTAGCGCACGCCACTCTCCATCGGGGCCGGGGCGGATGCAGTGACCGTGATGCCAAAGCCCGGTGGCAGGACGGGCGAGCCGATCTGGAGCGAGCGGCCCACGCTGTTGTTAGCATAGCCGGTCTCGGGCTGCGGCAAGGCCGTGCCCGCCTGGCTCGCCGCCCGGTTGGCGGCAAACTCCGCCACTGCGGTGAGCGTTGCCACACGGGCCGGGGCGGTGGCGGTCCACGGCAGCAATACCTTGGCCGACCCACCCGCCGGGATCGACTCCGCG
>JBAXOP010000424.1:0-4492 GCA_037133195.1 Verrucomicrobiota bacterium
CTCGAGGTGATCACTCACAATCTTGTATTCAAGACTGTTTTTGTGCCCGCTATGCTCAAGTTGCAGCCGCAGCGAATCGATAATTCCGTCAGCTCCAACCCCGGGCGGGTGAAACGACTGGACCAGTGCCAAGGCCGAATCTAACAGCGCAGTCTTCAGCCCGAGCCTGTTGCCTAGCTCTTTGATCGGCAAATCGTGAAACCCACGGGCGTCGAGATTGCCCAGAATCGCTTGGGCGGCTTGGTGTACGGCCGGCTCGACCATCGACATGTCGAGTTGTTGTTGCAAGTGCTGCTGGAGGGATTCCGGCGCGACAATAGAATCGTAAAAATGTTGACGTCGCTCCTCGTCATCCACGTTCCAAGGGGTGGATTGGCCGCTGGTGATGGCATAGTCGCGCCAATCATCGTCGGTTTCATTGAGATACTCCAAGGCATCCGCGTTGTCTGCTTCAGGGGTCTCTGCATCCAGCGACAACGACTCGCTGCATTCCTCCAGTACCGGATTGGTTTCGAGCGCCTGGCGCACGATCTGAGATAGCTCCAAAGTGCCAACCTGCAATATCTCCAGACTCTTGCGCATCTGCGGCGCGAGAGTCTGCTGCTGGGAAAATGATTGATGTAGCGAGGCTTGAGACATGACGGCAACCCTCGTGCCGCAGTCATTCAAGCAGAATCAGCCAGCTTTCAAAGCAAATTACATGCCAAACACATAGGTTTTTCACGACACCTGCCGACCCGTCGGGCCCGCCACGCTAAAGTCCTTGAAACGCCAAGGTTGTTGTCGTTGGGTCAAGTTTTCTTGCCTTGTGTTTTGCAGCGATGGCCACTGATCAGACTTGTTCGAGCACCTTTTCGATCTTGCGGATCGTAGCTGCGGAATGCTTGCCGTTGACCCGCTTGGCGCCTTCAAGAATCGAGTTTAATGAAACCAAAGCCGTCTCGGCGGCGGCAAACGATTCCTTCTCACCGCCGTATTTCTTGTCAGAGAAATACTTGGTAAACACCGCTCCGGCGCGGCTAATGGATAGGCGCCAGCCCTGGAAGGCGGCAGTTTCGTAGGTGAAACGGGTTAGGTTCTTGATGGATTTCATGGTAGTTTGATTTGGATGTTGTCGATCTTCCTCACGGGTTATCTACCAGATATTTCAGGGGTTTTCAAGAGTATTTTTGCAATATTTGCATTCCGCCTTGCAGAAAGATTCTAGTGACACCCGGTTTGCAGACGCAGTGGACAGGCAAGGGAGCGGGCGGCCCGCAGGATCAAACACAGTGGCATCGCCCCCCCCCCCAAACAAGAGAGGCCGCGCAGTTGCGCGACCTCTGATGTTTTCACAATCCCTTATGAAATGGGGGATTTCTCCCCTCGACGGAGGTAAAATGCCTAAAATCCGCTTACTTGTCATGTCCCTAAGATTTGGGACATGGCGCGATTAGCCTCTCCAATAATGGGCGCAGGGAATCCACTGTGGCTGTCGGCCACAGCGCCTGCGGGGTCATGATCGCTCCGTCCAGCGCGCGGTGCTCGGGCCAGTCGGCCACGGCGGGAATCCGCGCAATGGCTGCCGCCACAATCTGTTTGGCGGCTGCCACGTTGGCATGCAGGTGGCCGATAATCGCCCCGGCACTCACCGGTTCCTCCTCGCTTTTCCAGCAATCGTAATCGGTGATCATGGCCAGGGTGGCGAGCGCAATTTCCGCCTCCCGTGCTAATTTTGCTTCTGGCAAATTTGTCATGCCGATCACGTCGAAGCCGAGTTGGCGGTTGACCAAGCTTTCCGCGCGGGTGGAGAACGCCGGCCCGTCCATGTTCACGTAGGTGCCACCGTCATGGCAGGTGAGGCCTGCGGCGTTAGTACATTCGCGCAAAATTGCCCGCAACCCGGCGCTCACAGGTTCGGCAAATCCCACGTGCCCGACAATGCCCTGCCCGAAAAACGTGTGCCGCTCCCGGCCGCTTGTGCGATCGAAGTACTGGTCTGGCAACACCACGTCGCGCGGGCGGTACTCCTCGCGCAAACTGCCCACCGCGGTGACGCAGATGAGCCAGCGCACGTTCACACTGCGTAACGCCCACAGGTTCGCCCGGTGGTTGATTTCACTCGGCAACAGGCGGTGGCCTCGTCCGTGCCGCGGCAGAAACCACACCTGCCTCCCTCCCAGCCGCCCCCCCACCAGCGCGTCCGATGGCTCGCCAAATGGCGTCGCCACGACCCGCTCCTCGGATTTTTCAAATCCTTCCAACTCGTAAAGCCCACTGCCGCCGATGACGCCGATTGCCGATTCCATGTGCCTTACTAGCGGTCCGGCGGCCATCCCGCAATAGCAATTATCGTATCCAGGGACGCAGAAATAGTCCATGTCATGATTGCGAAGGCTTGCAATGGCACTCTGACCTTCCGCAGGCGAAATGCCTGTTGGGGCCGAAATGCCTTGCCAAGTCCCCCCGCTCATAGATACCAATTGCCGCACGCAAGCCTGACGCTGTGTCCCCCGCTGTTTGCCATGCGTCCCATGCGCGGCGGGTTGCCCAGCCCATGGCCTTGCGGCGCTCACACCGCTTGGTCTTGCGTGCGATGAAACGCCGGCCATGGTGGCGGCCACGTTCCTTTGCGCCTGTAGCTCAGTTGGATAGAGCATCCGCCTTCTAAGCGGAATGTCACTGGTTCGAGTCCAGTCAGGCGCGCCCTACTCCCATAAGGGATGGGGCGGTTTTACTGGCGGCTAGAAAAGAGAGCCCGCCGTTTCTGTGCCTTTATCGGTGAGCCCCCGGCCCGGTGCATACCCCCGGTGCCCCACCTCCCAGAAGCAAGAACCTAAGTGGTCGGATTTTTCACCCTCTCGAGTCGTGGCTCCTCACAGCGCCAGCACATGCGCCACCGCGGCGGCGGCAAGCCCCGGTGGATTGTAACCGCCCTCCAATACCGACACCAGCCGGCCGTTACCCCAGCGACGTGCGAAAACGATACAACGGCGGGTCATTTCGGCAAATGTCTCGTCGTCCCAGCACAAGCCGCCGACCGGGTCGTCGATCCGCGCGTCGAACCCAGCTGAAATCAGCACAAATTCCGGCTGGAAGGCCGCCATCGCTGGAGCTACTTGCGCCTCCCAGGCAGCCAGCGCCAGACTGCCATCGGAATGACGCGGCAGGGGAATATTGAGGTTTGTGCCGAGGCCGACACCGCGGCCTCGAGTGGTGGCGGACCCGGTGTATGGATAGATATGTTCTTCGTGCAATGAAACATAAAACACGCCGGGGTCTTCAATGAAAATTTCCTCGGTGCCATTGCCATGATGAACATCCCAATCGATGATGGCGATACGCTGCAAGCCATAGCGAGCCTGCAAATAGCGAGCGCCGATGGCCACGTGATTGAATACACAAAACCCCATACCACGGTTCGCCGAGGCATGATGGCCCGGCGGGCGCACCGCGCAAAATACCGCCGCCAACTCCCCTGCCATCACCGCGTCTATGGCCGTTAGCATGGCCCCACATGCCTCCAACGCCACATCATAGCTGTGTTCACAAATCGCGGTATCACCGGTGCGCAGGAAATCCGCCAGCGTTTCGGTGTCGCGGTACACCAGGTCATGATAACTGTGATCATGTGCCAACAAAATCTCCCCCACGCTGGCCCGCCGCCCAGCCGCCAACCGCACGATCGCTGGCGGTAGTGCCTCCAACGCGGCTCTCAACACTTGGTAGCGATGCGCCGATTCCGGATGACCTGGCCCCGTGTCGTGGCGTTCATAATCGGCGCTGAAATGCACCCCCCTCGGCCGTAACTCGTTCATGATTCAAACTTGCGGATATGCTTGCGTTGCAGAAACCGCTTGCGGTCCTCTACGATGTGCCCAACCGACATGCGGAAGCTGCGCTCTTCACCCATGGCGACGGCCTCCTCTGTGCCGCCGGCTGCGGTGAACACCAGGCCCATGGCTCTATTGTTAGGTAGGACACTCGCCCAGAACTCGTCGATGCCGCGACGTGCGGCCACCACCGCCAGTTCTCCTAACAAAAACCCCGCCATCCCGGCTTGGCGGGCCGCCTCGTGGACGACAAACGCCACCTCGGCGCGTTTGCCATCGTCATCCAGATAGTAGCGGCCGATAGCCCGCAATTGCTGGCGGCCGTGGCGTTCGGTGAAGATACCCAGCGCCACGTCGCGTGTTTGATCCACCGCGGCGAGTTTATAGGCGGATTCTCCGCTCATCCGCTCGCGTTGATAACCATAGCGCAGGCGGATAGTTTCCTCATCGTGCGAATAGAAAAACTCTTGAAGCGTGCGCATGTCGCTCGGATGCAACGGCCGAAACAGGAAACGTCCTAGCTGAAACTCCACCCACGCCGATTCAATCCCGCCATCCGACACCACCGCCAGATTGGTCGGCATCGTGAAAAAGCGCGGCAGCCACCCCCGGGCCAGAGCCCCGGCCAACAGAGCCTCTCGGTGGTCCGGATGGGCGATTTCCACCAACCGCGCCACCCG
>JBAXOP010000425.1:0-4485 GCA_037133195.1 Verrucomicrobiota bacterium
GGCTCGCACGCCATGCCGCCTACGCGGCTTAACGGAATAAATTTGTCATGCACCCATAGTGATAAGCCCCCCTGCAGGCGGGAGCGGGCGCCCGCTGGCGCGGGTGTCCCGCAATACCGTCCGGCAGGGGGAAAGCGGCGGATCGTAGCGCCATCGCCGGGTCGCCACCTCTTGGGCTCAATATTCTTCGCACAACAGGATTGTGGTGGTCTCGCGGTCCCACTCGGTGATGATGTAGAGACGATCACCGGCAGGGGTCCGGTAGCAACTCAACAGGCGGGCGCTCTGGGCCAGGGCTTCCTCGTTCGCCTGTTTATCATCGGCGCAGAGTTCCTCACCCCAATCGCCGCAGTGGTGGCGGTGCAGGTAGGCGTACAGGTCAATGTTCAGGGCAATCGCCCCGGAGGTTGCGTAGGTTCTTCCCAGGGGGAAGCGTGGCGTCATCATTTGGTAGGCCATGGATGTAGTATTTGGGATTTGGCATCTCCCATTGCCGACAGTGGGAGATCAACTTTGAAAATTGTGAGTCGGGCCATTTCTGGCCCGACTCTGTCGGCAATCTGGGCGCAAGGTCCCAAATTCCGACCGATTCCCCCCAGGGAAATCATTCTCTATCTGTTGGATTCATAGAATTTCGTTAGGTTCGAGTACGAAGGAAACTGTCTTGTAGCCCGTCCGGACAACGAAAGGCAGTACGGTGCAAAGTCTCTTGGTGGTGGCGTGGCCGCCGTGTCAAATTGCGCCTTTGAATGCGTAAGCTAGTAATTCCACAGCACCTCCACTCGCGCCATCAACTCGGGAAGCACCTTTTTAACCCGCCGAAGCTGCTGGCTTACGGCTGGCGGCTTGATCCCTAGCAGCCGAGTAACCTCACTACGTCGGATACGCAGGTCTGTGGATGGGATAGGCGTCCATCACGCACCCGCAAACGCCGGAAAAGCAATTCCCCCACTTCCCAGGGGGGACGGGGGGTGAAGTCCCCGGATTTAGGGGCGAAGTACCAACGCGGTCGAGTTGACGGCAGCTCGGTGGCAGCCCCGGATGAAACTGGTGGAAACAAACGCTGTAATCTTGGTAAGGATCACAACTTCGGAATATTGAGTACCGGGCCATCGCCGGCCCGGTTCCCTGCCGGCACTCTGGAACTCGATCTCTCATCATGCCGACGCATTACCCCCCAGAGTGGTCGGCCATTGGTTTGCTGACTAACAAATGCGCCGCGTTCCACATTCGATAGCCGTTGATGGCGTGATTAGGTAAAGGCAGATGAATGGGGGGCAATTATTGAAAATCAAAACACTTGGGCTTGACGAAGCAACGCCATGATGTACTCGGGATCCACCGGCGCCCGATGGATGACGCCCTTATCTTCCTCATCGCCACCGGGCTTTATGCTCAGCGGCATCGGGCGCAAGCGTTTTGCTTTGCCACACATCCACACTGCAATCACAACCTCTTCCTCTTTCCTGGCATTCGTCATATAGAGAATTTGATCAGGCCTCACGAGAAGCGAATAGACCGCCGGCGTTCTGCCAGCTACAGGATAACGTGAGGCAAACCATGCCGCTGTGTTTGGATTCGCCGTCCATGACATTCCCCTGGGTCCGAACTTGCTGCAAGTAACCCCACGATAGACGGTAATCGGCCTTTCCGGAAGGGGCTCACCCAATGCCCTAAGTTTTTGCAGGTCGGCCACACTGAAGAAATCCTTCCACTCCGCGTTTTTCAGATGCGGTCCATGAATGAAGGTCTTATGGAGTGCCGCTTCGTAAATCCCGACGGATAGAAATGCGAGAATATTGTCTTTCAGGAGCCGGCCCCGCTCTTCGTGACCAACCAACGACATGATTAGATCACCGTCACGGGCTAGCCATGCTTTCCAGGCTTTCCCTTGCAAGAAACGCATACTTCGAAAATTCGGCAGCTTTATGCTCGGGTCATTTGCCGCCTCTGTTTTAGCGGTGGCTTCACCCTCGGCCATGGCAATGGCATTGGCCTCCCCTTCCTCCACAATTCTCTTCGCTATCACCAGGGGGATATGTATGTTAGAAACGTCCATGCCGGGATATTTATCCAGCTGCGCTTGCTTATACTCTTCCACATAGTCTTTTGGTAGGTCATTCATTTGATTGATTCATAATTGCAGTTACATTATCTCGCCTCGGGGTTTCAGTTGGGGGTGTTCCGCTAGGGGGTGGCGTACAATTGGGAAATGTAATGAAATGAGCGCAAAGAGGCAATGGGAATTGGCGGCATTCAGGTTGACCCCCTGAGGCGAACAGACGGCCACGCCGGATCCTATCGAACTCCAGTGGTTCCTGCAACCCCGATATTCGGGGCGGCGTTGGGGGCTTCTAGCCGGCGTGGTCGGGATCTCGACTACTCATTACGGAGACCGTTTGGGCACCGGATTCGCGGATGATCTGCCCTAACAAGCAGTCGGCATCGCCAGCGAGGAACGCGCGGGCGGAGATCATGGCGACGGCGGCCACCGCGAGGTTCGTATCGAGGCCGGCGAGGGCATCCGACAATTGCCCGTTCCATAAGGACCAGAGAAGGTTTTCCAATTTTGCGGACTGCCCGGACTGGTGGCGGATCGCTTCGATGAGGAATGGTGCTGCCGCTTCGAGGTCGCCGCGTGCCTTGACGCCGAGTGTCCGTTGCAGCGTGATCGCCGCTTTGAGCTCGGCGATGGGGTCGGGTGTCATTTGAGGTGGTGGATAAGGATTATGATCAGGGCTGCGGTTTGAAAGGGGGCAGTCACCCCATGCTATCTAAAATATTTCAACCTGGAATGTTGAGAGCCGGGCCATTGCTGACCCGACTCCCGGTCGGCATTTTGGAGCAAGTGGCGCCTCTATTGCCGACCCATTATTCCCCCCAGGGAAATCATTCTCAGACGCATTGTGGATTCTTTACATTCCGTTAGGTTCGAATACGAAGGAACTTTCTTGGAAGCCTGTCCGGACGACGAAAGGAAGTACGGTGCAAAATCTCTTGGTGGTGGTTTAGATGGCATTTCAACGCTTTTGATGAGACCCCTAGTAATCCCATGACACCTCCACCCGCTCCATCACCTCGGGTAGCACCTTTTTAACCCGCCGAAGCTGTTGGCTTACGGCTGGCGGTTCGACCCCAAGTAGTCGAGCGACCTCATTAGCCCGGAGACCTTGGACACATACCATGTCGACGATGCCAGCATTCGCCGCGCTCAGACTGCCCTCACTAACAGCACGGCTCACGCTGATCATCACTATGCGTGCCTTCACGTCTGTTGGCCATGCTGTAGGTTTTAGGAGCGATGGATGCATACAGGACCCGCCATTGGACTCGGTCAACTCCGTGTGGTGAGATTTATGGTGTGTCAGTTCTGCTTTGATTTCTGCCTTGCAGTATTTCATAGCAATCGCGGTACATTTCTCCATCGCCGCACGAATAGCGGCTTCGTCACCCGATTTCCGAGCTTCGATGTAGTCGCGATTCTGATGCAAGAAACCTCCGATTGCTTTAAGCAGAGTTTGTTGGCGGATCGCAGGTTCCATTCCCGCTAGAATACCTTTTTGGATGGATCCGTCACGCAAACGGCGGCGGCAAATCGTGTCCAATTCGGCAGCGATTTGATCCAAATCGTCCAAACGGTTCAATTTCCCCTTGGTTGACTTCTTTGGTTTATTACTATTGTTTTTGTTATTGGTGTGCATTGCACCAGCGAAGTTCTTTCATTCTATCCCGAGGGCGGCGAAAGCCGCCTCGGGACAGGATCTTCCAAGCCGGTTTGAATCGAAATCAGTTAATGGTGATCATCGGCTGAAAGGACGGAAAGCCTCTCCGTGCCCCGGCAACTCGGATTTCAAGATTGGTGCCCAGGCTAAATTTCGCTGTACTATGGGAGTGGCCGGCATACACTACAATTTGCCTGTCGGAAAAGTGTCGAGAAATCCCCACGATTGCATTTCCAGCGGCGCGGTTGCAAAAATACGGCTGTCGATCCCAGGTGCAATGCGTGCCGCCGTACCGAAGGGCCTGGCTACATATAGGTGTGTGTGTCCCCACCAGCACTGTGCTGTAACGTGTAAGCGCCATGGGTAATACACGGCGAAAATAGGCGGCTGATTCGCGCCCAAGCATACGCAATTTCTCGAAATACTGAGCCCTGTCGAGATTCCGAAAGTCGCTAATCAAATAGCGGTCTGTGCTTCCGACCTTGGTTCGCGATCCAGCGCCAGCTTGACCGTCATACCACCCACGACATCCGATCAGCGCGGTGTTTCGAGACAACTCTATAATTTCCCCGTGTCCCAGCGGGATGAGGTTGCGATGGCTAATACAGAGTTCCGCGATCATCCGATCTACCTCAGAGAATGACGATTCAAAATAGTCGTGATTTCCCGCCACGAAGAAGCAGGGAGTAGAACCACAGGCCTGCGAAATTTCGGTGAGGTGGGCGACCAAATGCTTGGACGATGAAACATCGCCGGTGAGCAG
>JBAXOP010000426.1:0-4437 GCA_037133195.1 Verrucomicrobiota bacterium
CGCCACCTTCAACGATGGTGGTGTTTTCCTTGGTGATGGTGATGCGCTTGGCGGAGCCGAGGTCGCTGAGTTCCACGCCTTCGAGCTTGATGCCGAGGTCTTCGGTGATGACGCGGCCACCGGTGAGGATGGCGAGGTCTTCGAGCATTGCCTTGCGGCGGTCGCCAAAGCCTGGGGCCTTGACCGCAGCGATGTTGAGGATGCCGCGGAGCTTGTTGACCACCAAGGTGGCGAGGGCTTCGCCTTCGACGTCTTCAGCGATGATGAGCATCGGACGGCCGGTTTTGGCGACCTTCTCGAGCAGCGGCAGCATATCCTTGAGCGAGGAGATTTTCTTCTCGTTGATGAGGATATAGGCATTCTCAAGATACACTTCCATGCTCTCGGGATTGGTGACAAAATAGGGCGACAGATAGCCCTTGTCGAACTGCATGCCTTCGACCACTTCGAGGGTCGTTTCGATGCCCTTGGCTTCTTCCACGGTGATGGTGCCGTCCTTGCCGACCTTGTCCATGGCTTCGGCAATGATGCTGCCGATGGTTTCGTCGGAGTTGGCGGAGATGGAAGCGACCTGGGCGATTTCCTTGGCATCGGACACCGGCTTGGAGATTTTCTTAAGCTCGGCGACGATCGCTTCGGTGGCCTTCATGATACCGCGTTGCAGCGAAATCGGGTTGGCACCGGCGGTGACGTTGCGCAGGCCTTCCTTGTAGATAGCCTCGGCCAGAACGGTGGCGGTGGTGGTGCCGTCGCCGGCGATATCCGAAGTTTTGCTGGAGACTTCGCGAATGAGTTGGGCACCCATGTTTTCATAGGGGCACTCAAGCTCGATTTCCTTGGCCACCGTCACACCGTCCTTGGTGATGGTCGGGGAACCGTATTTTTTGTCAATGATGACGTTGCGTCCGGCAGGCCCAAGTGTGGCTTTGACGGCACGGGCAAGTTTTTCCACACCGCGCAGGAGGGCCTGGCGGGCGGCTTCGTCGAATTGGAGTTGTTTGGCCATAATTTGTGTGTGTTAGTTAGAAGTTGTGAGTTGTTTGTGTATTGTGGTTAGGTGGCGGCTCAGTCGGATCTGACAACCGGCTTCAGCCGACGATGCCGAGGATGTCGCTTTCGTTAATGATGAGCACTTCCTGGCCGTCGTGTTTGACTTCGGTACCGCCGTACTTGGAGATGAGGACCTTGTCGCCGACCTTGACGGTGAACTCAATGACATTGCCATTGTCGTCCTTGCCGCCCGTGCCGAGGCTGAGGACTTCAGCTTCCTGGGGTTTTTCCTTAGCGGTATCCGGCAGGACGATGCCACCGGCGCTGATTGCTTCAGCTTCGAGACGTTTGACCAGGACGCGTTGTCCCAGTGGTTTGATGTTAGCCATATGTTTGTGGTGTTGTTTGTTTGTTGTTTGGTATCGGTGAGAAGCCACGCGGAAGCGTGGAAGGGGGAGAAAAACTCAAGAATTCAAGACACAAGATGCTAGCGAAAATGAATTGAAGATGAGCATGCGGGAAGTGAGGGTGGTTATTCCGGTGAATTGCGAAGGGGAAGTTTCTTTTCTTCTAATTTCAGGCGGCGTGCAACCTTTTTCACGTCCTCTGAGGGAGGAAGACTTTCGGGATGGATGTTTCTCTGACCCAAAAGATTGCGGACATCGGCGTTGTTCTTGACGTGTTCGTTGGTGATGGCCCGCTCGCAGGCCAAGCCGTCACGACCGATGCTGAAAGTGGTGATTTCGTTGGCAAAGTCTTTTGCCTTGATGGTGATGGTCGGGAGGAAGTCTGCCAATGGCCGGTTGTCCGGAACTCCAAGGCGCGATTTCATTTCCTGGGTGGAGTGACCGCCGAAAAGCGCCTGATCTCCCTTACTGCGGATGATTCCGAAACTGCGTTCATCACCCACCTTCTCGTAAATCAGTGCGGAAAGCAGTTTTTCGGATTCGGTGAGCTTCTTGCGGGCACGCAGGCGCTCCACCTCCGAAATGCGCTTTTCAATGATTTCCTGCCTCCGCGTCTGGACGGCAAAGTAGGTTTGGCAGAACGCGATCTCATCCTTTGCCGGATCGCCATTTTGAGCGATGAGGTAGCAGGCGTAGCGGGTGAGCATGAAATCCTGGATCTCACGCTGGCCGCCCTTGCCGTGGCTGATCAATTTACTGACCTCAATAAATTGATCGGAAGCCTTATTCCGAGAGGATTCGCAGGCCGTCACAGCATCGCCTACCACCTTGCGGAAATTCTGCCAATTCGTATATCCGAGCACCGTTTGAAGATCCCGCGCCAGCCAGAATTCCACCCCGGACTCTTGTTCGACTTGAACAAGTTTTTCGAGATCCGCAAGGAGTTTAGAGATGACGGACTTCTTCATGGCTGGGAGTTTTGGATCAATTTCCCGAGGTCGGGAAATTGATCGGAGCTTGTCACTATCCGCACATCCCACGCCGCTGCCAAGCTGGCGACCGACTCCAGAGAGCGCGGGGGCAGCGCGGCGAGGCGTTGGTGTTTGGGGAAGGTGGTCATATTAGTGATTAGATTGAACGCTCTTACCTCGAAGAAGCGAGAACGTTTCTGAGCCTTTGGTGTGCTGCGTCTGGAATTTTTGATGAGAACGAGAACTTTCCGTCCAGGCTTTTCGTAATTTGGGCTTGGGTGACCCCGAACTCTGATAAGACTATTCTTATATCCTCAAGAACGAATGAGGAAACCTTGCCCTTGGTACACTTCACCTCGCTGTTTTGACAACTGACAATGAGAGCAGCCCCAATTCCATCGAAGAATTCAAGAATTGAAGTCAGTAGACTCATGACCAGCGTGGGACTTGAGAGATGACTGTATTGTGACGGTCGTTCTTAATCTCCATATTATATCATTTGTGTTAAAAGCTTATCGAGCGAAAACCGAAATCACGTTTATTCCAGTAACTATATCAGCGAGTATGAAGAGTTCTTGAATTGATCCAACGTGAACGATTTCGCATCACGTATTCGAATAAATTTGAATGAAGCATCTATCTTTAGGTTGCCTTGAGTTGCATAAAGATCGACAGTATGTTTTACATTCTTGATTAAAACCAACTCGTCGTTACCGAGATTTCGTAACTCTTCGATGTTTCGGCTCCAAACTATTGAGTGGTATTTCATACCTAATGAGAACCGCTTGATTAATCGACCACTTCGGCATCCACGACCTTGCCTTTGGCTTGTTTGGGCTCGTGGGATTCGGGGGCGGCTTCAACGTCGGGGTTTTGTTGGGCACCAGCTGCGGCCTGGGCTTGTTGGGCGGCGGCGGCGAGGGCTTGGAGGGAGTTTTCGAGGTCGGTGACGGCGCTGTTGATGCGGGTCACGTCGTCGCTAGTGACGGCGTCCTTGACGGCGGTGATTTTGCCTTCGAGCATTGACTTAAGGTCGGCCGGAGCCTGGTCGCCGAGTTCAGCGAGTTGTTTTTCGACGTTGAAGATGAGGTTATCGGCCTTATTTTTAGCATCGACTTTTTCGACGCGTTTTTTGTCTTCGTCGGCGTGGGATTCGGCATCGAGTTTGGCCTTTTCGATTTCGTCTTTGGACAGGCCGGAGGATCCTTGGATAGAGATTTTCTGTTCCTTGCCGGATTGTTTGTCCTTGGCGGAAACGTGAAGGATGCCATTGGCGTCGATATCGAAAGTGACCTCGATTTGCGGTTCTCCGCGGCGGGCCTGGGCGATGCCATCGAGCTTGAAGTTGCCGAGGCGCTTGTTATCGGCGAACATTTTGCGTTCGCCCTGGCAGACTTGGATATCCACGCCGGGTTGGTTGTCTGAGGCGGTGGAGAAGATCTGGCTTTTCTTGGCGGGGATAGTGGTATTGCGCTCGATCATAGCGGTGGCGATGCCGCCGAGGGTTTCGATCGAGAGTGTCAGCGGGGTTACGTCGAGGAGCAGCACATCCTTGACGTCGCCGCGCAGCACGCCGCCTTGGATAGCCGCGCCGATGGCGACGACCTCGTCGGGGTTGACGCCTTGATGGGGCGTCTGGCCGGCGAGTTCACGGGCGACATCGACCACCTTGGGCATGCGTGTCATGCCGCCGACGAGCACCAACTCGTCGATCTGGGACGGCTTGAGGCCGGATGCGGTGAGGCAATTGCGCACGGGTTGCTTGGTGCGCTCGAAAAGCGAGTCAGTGAGTTGTTCCAGCTTGGAGCGGGTGAGGGTGAGTTGGATATGCTTGGGCCCGGTGGCATCGGCAGTGATGAAAGGCAGGCTGATGTCGTAGGACTGGGTCGAGGACAGGGCGATTTTGGCCTTTTCCGCCTCTTCCTTGATGCGTTGGAGCGCGTCGGGCTGGCTGGTCAGGTCGATGCCCTGGTCCTTTTTGAACTCGGCCACGATCCATTGGATGAGCAGGTTGTCCCAATCGTCGCCGCCGAGTTGGGTGTCGCCATCGGTGGCGAGCACTTCAAACA
>JBAXOP010000427.1:0-4424 GCA_037133195.1 Verrucomicrobiota bacterium
GACATGCACGATGTAGCAACGACCGGAGGCGGTCACGGTTAGTTCCAGGTGCTTGCGGCTCACCGAGGTCTCGGTTTCCGGCAGGGCGATGTCGCAGCGCACCGAAGTGTTGCGCCGGCCCACCAGATACGTTCGGATATTGTCGTCCATAAGAGAGTGTGTCGACTAGGCCCGCAGCAGGAAGCGCATTTTCAGTTCGCCCAGTTCGATCACATCGCCGTGGCGCAGGGATGCCTGCTTCACCGGACTGCCGTTGAGGACGATGCCGTTGCCGGAGTTGAGGTCGGTGACGTTCCATTCTTTGTCGCGGCTGCAATTGATGACGCAGTGATTGCCCGAGACGCTGTCGTTGCGCAGCACCAAATCATTGTGCTGGCCGCGGCCGATCTTGAGGCTGGTGATCCGCACCGGGTGCCGTGTCTGTTGGGCGTCGCACATCTCAAGCCACGCCAGAGGTGGAGCCTCCACCTTTTTCGTCTCCTCGGCCTGTCGCCGCGCCTCCGCTGCCCGTCGCGCATCTTGGGCCGCGCGTTCTTCCTCAGCCAAGCGGGCTTCTTCCGCCGCCCGTTGGCGCGACTTGCGGACCATCAGCAGCACAACCACCACCACCAGCAAGGCCACTCCGGAACCGGCCGCTATCCAGATTTGCTTCTGTTTGGCCGCCGCTTTATTCGCGTCGGTCTTTTCCTTAGCCGTCTTGTCCGCTGCCGCCTGGTCCGCTGCCGCCTGGTCCGCTGCCGCCTGGTCCGCGTCCGCTTTGACCTTGGCGGCCTTGGCGTCATCCGCTGTCTTTTTGGCATTCTCCTCATCTGCCGTCTTTTTTTCCTCATCAGCTTTCGCCTTGGCGACCTTTGCGGCTTCTTCGTCGGCCATCTTTTTTGCGGCGGCGATCTCATCGGGCGACTCTGCCTTTGCTGCCGCCACTTTATCGCGCGGCACTTGGAGCACCGCCGTGTTGCCGAGCGCCGTCTTGACCGTCACAGTGAGGCCGACCAATTCCTTCAACTCCTTGACCACGATGTGGACCACCCCCGCGCCATGCATCACCCCGCTGAAGAGGGACAAGGTGCCCTCAGGCAGCTTTTGGCCATCAAGCGCGGCCGCCCGGAACAAGCCATCGGTTTGCGCGGAAATATCCTTCAGCGGCGCAAAATCCACCTGGGCACGCGCGGATTCCGCGTAGCCCAGCGTGTGCACCACAATCCCGGCATCCTTGGCCGCCTTGATGAGTTTGCTTTTCTCGATCTCCTGCGCTGCCGCTCCGCCCGGCGACTCGTCCTTGCCGTCGGTCAGCAGCAGCACCGCCTTGCGTGGCTCTTTGCATTCCGTCAGGCGTCCGAGGCCGTTGCGCAGGTTCAGGTAGATCAAGGTCGTCTGCGAGGCATCGCCCGCCGGTTTGATGCCCGCCAAGCCCTTGGTCACGGCTTCCCGGGTGCTGCCGAAAGGAACCACTTCCGATAAATTCAGCGCCAGCGTGCAAACCGTCACCTTGTCCTGCTTCGGCAGGCCATCCACGAACTTGCCGACCGCTTCCACGCACTTGGCGATTGTCTTGGCCCGTTTCGTGTTGCTGCTGTCCACCACGATCATCCACGCGCAGGCCGGGGCCTTGTCGCCATCCCAGGCTTCCCAGGTGGCAGGCAGGCTCTCGCCCTTGCCCTCGCTGGCCGCCTGCACCGAGATGACTTTCACGTCATCCACCAGACGCAATCCCACCGCGAGTTCTTTTTTGGCGGTGTCGGGGGTGAATTCCAGTGAGTCCTTCGCCACTGCGACCGATTGCGCCAGTACCGGCGATCCCGATATGAGCAACGCGATGCCGCAGGCCCGCGCCGCATTCCTAAAACTGTTCCGATGAATGGTGTGTTTGCTCATGATGGATGATTTTGCTGTGTTTGAAGTTCCGCCGCACTCTCTGTCCGATAGGATTTCAAGCCGCTTTTGCCCTGACTCTTGGCAAGCCAAACAAGCCCAGTAGCCCTTGGCAAGCACGATCTAGCGGTTTAACGAAAAAAGAAAGAACGCATAAAGACCGGATGCCTGGCCACGGCGACCTGCGGAATGACACTTGCCAAAGTGTCGTGTGAGAGAGTGAGAATGAGGCGCGAGTTCGCAAATGGAAGCAGGGTCAAATGGATTGGAAGCAGGGTCATGAGCTATCAAAGGAGCCGGGGAGTGAAGATTGGCTCGCGCAAAGTACGCAAAGACGCAAAGGAAGAGGTTTTTTTGGTGGATTCATAGATGCTTGCTCCCTGAACTGGACTCGGCGGTCTGTGTGATGGGGAAGGCAGGAAGATTTTGGGTGGAAGATGCGGATTTTGAATTGCCAGGGCACAGAGGGTTCGGGGTTGGGTTTATCTGGCGGCATGATTTGCAGTGTGGCAAGTGCCCAGCGGAGGCAAGCGTAAAGGAGGCGATCTAGCAACCGGACGAGGACTATCGAACCGCGTGGTTGGGGGACGGAGAAAGAGTCCCCTACGCGAGTCCGGCGGTCGTGCGCGGGTCAGTCAAGGCGTTACGCCGAGGGCTGGCCGCGAAAGGTCCACACCCTTGCTGCGGGCGTGGTCAATCACCTCCGCCACCGCCTGCTTCCGGCGTTTTTCCGGCAAGAAATTGATGCGTGCCAGTTCTTCGCCGAACGCCCGGGCGTGGTAGTCGCGCATGATCTTGCGCATCCGCCGCCTTTTTGTGGGCGGCAGTGGAACCAGCGTGGGTGGCTTGGATGGCGTGTTCATAGTCCGTGAAAGTTTTCTTCGGCGGCCGGGAGCAAGGCTACCACATCGCGGCCCATTGTCACGGCGACGTTTTCCCTGGCTTCTGCGATCATCCGGTCGATCCCATAATCCCGCATCGGCGATGGTGGAAGGTGCCGTGTTGCGCACTCGACCCGGATTGCGTGTGAGGCGCAAACCCCAAGGTCACGGTGACCGACGCTCGCGCGACGGACCGCCGCAACGTAAGGGCGCAGATGATTCTGATAGATTCGCACCCGGAGTTCGTCGAGTTCGCTCCAAAACATCCGCTCTGCCATCAAAGCACGCTTTACCCGGAGCGTATCCGTGAATGGAGCCAGGCTCAGCAACGGGCGCTTGGTATGCAAATGCGCTGGAAGCTCGGCGCTGCGCAACGCCTGCCGCATGACCTCAAGATCATACAGATGCAGCCAGCCGTGGAGATCCCCCTCCAGGAGCATCTGGCCGCCCAGACTGGTGGCAAAGGGCCAATCCTTTTCACGATTGGTGCGTTTCATTTCCGCCACCACGTTGAATCGGGCGTAGATGCCCTGGAGTTGTTGCTCCCAATCAGAGCTGCCTCGCGGAGCCACACTGAAAATGTCGAGACAGGTTTCCTCGGGCTGGGTCTTCCAGGTGAAGTGGGACGTCCAGCCGCCGCGCATCCACCGGGCATCCAGCGGGGGGGAAATATGGCCGCGATAATTTGGCAGAAACCCGCGCAACTCAGTTTCCGCGATCAAGGCTCGGAATTCATCCGACTTCTCCGCCTGGCAGAGCACATCGCAGTCCTTGGTGGTCGCCGCCACTCCAAAATGCACGCAAGCCATGCCGCTGGTGATCGCACACGGGATACCTCTTCCCTGCGCCCGCACCATCAGGTCACCAAAGAATCTTTCCAGCTCAGCATACGGGATCACACGGCGACCCTACCACTGCCCGCAGCCGATGACAATCTCTCCAGCCAAACGAGCCTCAATTTTCCTGCGGGCCCAATTAGGAAACAGAGGAATCACCCTCGCTTAGCCAGAATGCATGAGACTGTGGCCAGTCTCATTCCGTGCTTCGCCGGGGTGGCCGGGTTTGCAGGTAGCTCAGGCCGCTCAGGCCGGAACAAAACGCAGTTCCATCTTTCGGCCAAGAGCGGCAGCGGATCTGGCAGGAAGATTTTGGGTGGAAGTTGCGGATTTTGAATAGCCACATCACGCCTTACTCTTCCCTAAGAACTTTGCTCCTTTGCGTACTTTGCGCGAGAAACTCTTAATCGTTAGAATGAATGGATTGGAAGCAGGGGCAAATGGATGGGAAGCAGGTTCAAATAGATGGGAAGCAGGGTCATGGGCTATCAAAGGTGCCGGGGAGTGAAGATTGCCTCGCGCAAAGTTCGCAAAGGCGCAAAGGAAGATGGGGTTCTTGGTGGATTCATAGATGCTTGCTCCCTGAACCGGACTCGGCGGTCTGCGTGATGGGGAGCGCCGGCATCCTGCCGGCTGTGTTTGGCATCCTGCCGAACACTCTTGGGACCGCCAGCGAATCAGCGCTAGAGTCCTTGAAAAGCCAAAGATGTTTTCGTTAGGCCAAGTTTTCTTGTCTTGGGTCTTCAAGTCTTGCGTCTTGGGTCTGAGGCGCAGCCTCGCAAGAATCCGCGCATTCTATCGCAACCGGGCAACATGCCCGGCCCACTCGTTTGCC
>JBAXOP010000428.1:0-4413 GCA_037133195.1 Verrucomicrobiota bacterium
TTTCAGCATTTCAGCATTTCAGCATTTCAGCATTTCAGCATTTCAGCATTTCAGCTTTTCAGCTTTTCAGCATTTTCTCCCCCCATGTCATCATTCAGCGACTATCTAACAACCGAGACGATGCGCCGGCTCGATCACCTTGCGCTCGGCTCGCGGTGGACGGCGGAGGGCGGGCGGGCGGGACGGCATACCAGCGTGCTCAAGGGGGCGAGTGTTGAATTTCGCGACCACCGAAACTACGTCCAAGGCGATAATTTGCGTCACCTTGATTGGAAATTATTTGGGCGCAGTGAGCGGTATTTTATCAAGCAATACCAAGAGGAAACCAGCCTGCGCGTCCACCTCGTGCTGGATGCCTCAGCCTCCATGGCGTTCCGGCATTCCGGTCTAGCCAGCAAGTATGAATTCGCCCGCGAGCTGGCTGCCGCCGCCGCCTATCTCGCCCACCACCAGCAGGATTCCTTCGGTCTCGTCATCTACGACGACCAAGTCCGCCGCTGGTTGCCAACCAAGGGCGGCAGCCGTCATGTTAGAAATTTCCTTGAAGCCCTCGGTAGCCACCAACCCTCTGGCCGCACCGATACCGGCAAGGCGCTCGAAGCCCTGGCTGAGGGCATGGCGCGGCGTGGCCTGGTATTGATGATGTCAGATTTATTGGATGATCCCGAAGCGGTGTTCCGCGCGCTGGCCCATTTCCGCCGCCGTGGCCACGATGTGGTGCTCATCCACGTCCTCGACCCCGCCGAGCTGACGCTGCCTTTTAATGGGGTGTCTGACTTCATCGACATGGAAACCGGCGAACGCCTCGAGGCCGATGCCGCCTTGGTCCGCCGCGCCTACCGCGACGCCATTGACGCCGCCATAGCCGGTTTCCGCGCCCGCTGCGGCGCACTGCGGGTGGATTACCGCATTGCAACCACGGAGCGCACACCCGCCGCGTTTCTCAGCGAGTTATTAGCCGAACGGAAGCGACTCGGGGCCTGAGCCCGGCACTCAGTAACTGCGTCCCCAAATGGCGTGCGTGGCAGTCTCCTGGCCGGTGAGGAAACACTTGCTGCTGCCCGCTGGGGCGAGGTTTTGGGGCAGGGATGCGCCGGGGACCGGGAGGCAGCGGATCGTGATTTTGTGTTGTTTGGAAAGTTCCTCTTCCTCGGAGCGGCTGCCGGCCCATGGGGTGTAGAGCCAGCCCGGGTTATCCTGGGCCCAGTGGGCGTGAAAGGTGGCGAGATCGGCGCAGGGAGTGATGTTAGAATCGCGGTAGCTGGTGGCCCGAGCGAGCAACGCCTGATGGACTTCGTCGAGCAATTCGTGGGCGCAGCGGATGAAATCCTCCTTGATGACGAATTCCTTGGTCGCCACCGCTTGATCGCGGCGCTGCACGCAGATTTTGCGGGTTTCGATATCGCGCGGGCCGATTTCGATGCGGATCGGCACGCCTTTTTTGATCCACTCCCATTTTTTGACACCGCCGCTCAGGTCGCGGGTATCCACGAGCACGCGCAGCGGTTCGCCGCAATACATTTGGTGGCGCAGGGTTTCGGCCAGCGCATGGCAGGCATCGAGCACTGCTTGCTTGCTGTCTTCCTTGGGCGTGATCGGGAGAATCACGATTTGTTGGGTGGCAACGCGTGGCGGCAATATCAGCCCGTCGTCGTCTGCATGGGCCATAATGAGCGTGCCAATAAGGCGGGTGGATACGCCCCACGAGGTGGTGTGGACATGTTGGATCTGCCCATCGCGACCGGCAAATGCGATATTTTGCGCCTTGGAAAAATTTTGGCCGAGGTAGTGTGAGGTACCGGCTTGGATTGCCTTGTTATCCTGGACCATAGCCTCGACGGTGAGGGTCATATCGGCGCCGGGGAAGCGTTCGTTCTCGGTTTTTTCGCCGGCGACGACGGGGATAGCGAGGTGATCGCGGAGAAATTCTTCGTAGAGGCGGTGAATCAACCGGGTTTCGATGATCGCCTCGTCGCGGGTTTCGTGGGCCGTGTGGCCTTCCTGCCAGAGAAACTCGGCTGTACGCAAAAATAGCCGCGGCCGCATCTCCCAACGCATTACGTTCGCCCATTGGTTGATCAATAACGGCAGGTCGCGATATGATTCAATCCACCGCGAAAAGGCCGCCCCGATGATCGTCTCCGAAGTCGGCCGAATCACATATGGCTCGGCGAGTTCACCGCTGGGAATAAGCTTGGTCTTGCCGGTAAGCGGGTCCTTGACCGACTCTAACCGGTGGTGGGTGACCACCGCGCATTCGGTGGCGAATCCCTCGGCGTGCTCGGCTTCCTTTTCCAGATAGGCAAGCGGGATGAGCAGCGGAAAGTAGGCATTCTGGTGCCCGGTGGCTTTAAATCGGCGGTCGAGTTGTTGTTGGATGAGTTCCCAAATCCCGTAGCCCCACGGTTTGATGACCATGCAGCCGCGGGTTTCAGAGTTTTCGGCGAGGTCCGCGGCTTTGATAACTTGCTGATACCATTCAGGAAAGTCTTGGGCGCGGGTCGGGGTGATGGCGGTCTTTTCGGCGGACATAGTGGCTGGCACCCATTCAATCCGCGATCCGCTCCGAAAACCACCAAAAATATCTGCAAGCCTTCATTTGTCTTCAGTCCCGCATCATTGGCTTACACTATGGCGCGCTGGTTTCAGCCGGCCATACGCGCCGGCTGAAGCCAGCGCTCCCTAACGGTCCAAGTGACTCGGAAGAATGACTGGCCATGCAGACAGAAGACCGCTCCCCTTGTCCACAAAAAAAACGGCGGCCCTTGCGGACCGCCGTTAGCTTGAAACCAAACTTAGAAACAAATAGGTTAGATGCCCTTTTTGACGACGTCGGAGAGCAAATCGATGACGCGGTTGGAATAGCCCCACTCATTGTCATACCAGCTGATGAGCTTGAAGAAAGTGGAGTTCAGTTCGATGGACGAGCCAGCGTCGAAGATCGAGGACGCCTTGGCGTGGATGAAGTCGCTGGAGACCACTTCGTCTTCGGTGTACTCGAGGATGCCCTTGAGGTAAGTTTCGGAAGCGTTTTTCATCGCCGCCTTGATCTCGGCCAGAGTGGTCGGCTTGACGGTCTTGACGGTGAGGTCCACCACGGAAACCGTCGGGGTGGGCACGCGGAAGGCCATGCCGGTGAGCTTGCCTTTGACTTCCGGGCAAACGAGAGCGACTGCCTTGGCGGCACCGGTGGTGGAAGGAATGATGTTAAGAGCGGCGGTACGGCCACCCTTCCAATCTTTCTTGGACGGACCATCCACGGTTTTTTGGGTAGCGGTGTAGGAATGCACGGTGGTCATCAGACCCTCGGCAATCCCGAATCCTTCCTTGAGCAATACGTGAACCACCGGTGCCAGGCAGTTGGTGGTGCAGCTCGCGTTGGAAATAATGTGGTGCTTGGCCGGATCATACGTTTCGTCATTGACGCCTTGCACGATGGTGACGTCCTCACCCTTGGCCGGGGCGGAAATGATGACCTTCTTGGCACCGGCGGCGAGATGGCCTTTGGCTTTTTCCGCGTCGGTGAACAGTCCGGTGGACTCGATGACCACTTCCACGCCGAGGGCTTTCCAGGGCAGATCGGCTGGGGTTCTGGCGCTGACCACCTTGATTTCCATACCGTTGACGACGAGTACGTCATCTTCTTCGAGTTCCGGAGAGGATTTCTTGGACGACACCGTGCCGTTGAAGCGGCCTTGCGTGGAGTCGTATTTAAGAAGGTAGGCGAGGTTGTCGGCGGGCACGATATCGCCCACGGCGACGACGTTGAAGGTGGTGCCGAGGTGGCCTTGTTCGACGAGGGCACGGAAGACAAGGCGTCCGATGCGACCGAATCCATTGATGGCAATTGTAGTCATGGTGTATTGGGGGGATGCGTTAGGGGGAAGCGCCAGGCAGCATATCCGCCCGCGCCGCGGGATGCTAGTCAAAAATGGCCAGCCGTCAACTCCGCTGATGCGAAAACGCGAATACGCCCGGCAAATGGCAAAATCCGCGCAGCCGGGGCACGGGCCGACAACTTGCTGCCGCCAGGCCAAGGCATCTTGCTGGCGAGTGTCGGCGTGCCACATGCCGCTTCAGCCGGCGAGTAACAAAAACCGCCTACCATCCGTCAAATCCATCACACTAACGGTCAGCATACCCTGCCAGCGCAGAAAATGCTACTCATAGTCTGTCGTCTTAGTGACATCTAGTCGTTTATGCTGCGCCAGTGCACAAGCTTAACCTGAGGGAGATCATCTCCGCAAACATTCGTACCTTTCGGAAGGAGGAGGGGCTTTCCCAAGAGGAGTTTGCGGCTCGCTGCGGGCTGCACCGAACGTACGTGGGATCAGTCGAGCGCAAAGAGCGGAACGTGAAGATATTTCACAAGAAAATGAATTTTTGTTTTATCCGCCTTTAAACACAGTTCCT
>JBAXOP010000429.1:0-4361 GCA_037133195.1 Verrucomicrobiota bacterium
CCAGCGACGGGGTCCGCTTGTGGATCAACGGCGTGCAGGTGATCAACGACTGGAATGACCAGACGACGAGCGTGTGGAATGACAGTGCTCCCATCACCCTGATCGCCGGGCAGAAATATTGCCTGAAGATGGAGTATTATGATAATAGCGATCCGGCCACAGCACGGCTGTATTGGTATATGCCGTCTCGCGAGGCTGCTGCGATCATCCCGCAGGAGTTGTTTTTCCCCGTGACGGGCGTGGTGCTAACCTTGCCATCCAACATCACTAGCTTCGCGCCGGGGGCGAGCGTCACGCTGACGGCCGATGTGACGGACGTGGCTGGCACGGTGACCAGCGTGTCGTTCTATAACGGGGCCTCATTGATCGGATCGGCCACCACTGCCCCGTATTCAGTGAATTGGACGAATATGGCGACGGGTGAGTATGCCCTAACAGCCAAGGCGACAACCAGCACGGCCGCGGTGAGCACGTCCACCGCGGTGGTGGTCACGGTGGGTGGTAACACGGTTCCCGTGACATCCGGTCTGGCCTGCTGGTTTGATGCGTCCTACGGCGTCACCACTGATGCCAGCTCGCAGGTTCGGGTCTGGCATGACCGCTCCGGCAATGGCCATCACGGAGCCTATCGGGAGCACTACAACCCGTCTCTAGTGACGAATCAGCTATTCTCGCGACCCGCAGTCCGGTTCATCGGCGACTGCCGGTTCGACGTTGGCGGCTCGTTTTTTGTCAAAGAGCAATACGTCGTCGTGCGTTCTCCGTCCTCGACCTGGAGCGGCACGGGTGCATTCCTCGGGCGCAGGTTGGGGCGGGCGTCAAGCTACATGCTCGATGGCTCCCTAACTACCGGGTTTTATGCCGATCAATTACCGGCGGCGGTTTCGAAGAATGGAGCGCCCATTGCGTTGAACCAACAGGGCAATGTTGGGTTCAATCTTGGGACTATCACCGACTACATGCTTCTCAAGATCACCGTAAATGACAACGACACGAGGGCGACCAATTACATGATCGGGGGAATCGACCAGGACGCGGGGTGGAAGTGCAAATTCGATGTGGCCGAGATTCTGGGTTATGCCAGAACTCTAACATCCCAGGAGGAGGCACAGGTCGGCGGCTATCTGACGGCAAAGTACGGGCTTGCCACGGCCTACCCCGCCACCGGCAGTCTAGCCAACCGGGCTGCCACCGGCATCACCAACAGCACGGCGGCGATCAACGCCACCTTGATGTGCAACGGCAGCAACTATGACGTGACCGCCTTCTGGGGTCCCGAAGACGGCGGTATCAACCCGGCCAACTGGGCCAACTCGGCAACGATCGGTTCGTGGACCCATGTGGCCTCGATGGATATCAACCGCACGCTCACCAACCTGGCATCCGCCACGACCTATTACTTCACTTTCCGAGCGACCAACGGGACGAACACGATTTGGGCGAGCCCCGCGCAGAGTTTCGCGACGCTCTCCACGGCCAAGGACCTGCTGACCTTCGGCGACAACGTCACCGGCAGCAGCGCCGTGATCGATACCGCAGCCGCTACCGTGGCTTGGTCCCTGCCATACGGCACCGGCCTAACAAGCCTGGCGCCGACCTGTACGGATTCGCTCTTGGCGTCGGTCAGTCCGGTTTCTGGAACCCGTTTGAACTTCACCACACCACAAACTTATATCATTACCGCCCAGGACGGCTCCACCAAAACCTATACTGTTACGGCGAGCGTGGGCGCGGCGAGTTCGGCCTGTGACATACTCACGTTTGGCCCCGGAGCTACCATTGTCGGAAACTCCATTTCCCTGACCGTGCCGTATGAGACGGATTTGACGACCTTCGCCCCGGCCTACACGGTTTCCACCGGTGCCTCGGGAATACCAGCCAGCGGGGTGGCGCCGAACTTCGCCAACGCAAACCCGGCCACGTACACCATCACCGGCCAGAACGGCACCACCACCAAGACCTACTATGTGACGCTCACGGTCCTCCCCTTGAACCCGGACCGGATTTCCAACGGCAGCTTTGAGACCGGCAAGTACATAGCCGACGGTGGTGCCACGGCCGTTAGCCTTCCCGGAACCGACCTTCCGGGGTGGTCCGGCAACTTCACCTCTTGGTATTTTAATCGTTGGAATGGAGTCACAGCCCCGGACGGAACGCGCTATGTGAATTTGTGCTATGGAACGGGAGCGAACGTCATCTCCCAGGCATTCGCGGTAACCGCAGGGACCGTGTACACCGTGAGCTATTACGAGAGGATACGGGGCAATGGTTATATGGATTGCACTCTCAGTGTCGCCGCCGGGACGGTTTCCGGTGCAGTTGGTTCGCCGGTAGCGGTTTCCGTCGGCCCGGCCGCCAGCATCGTTCAGACGAGCGCTGTAAATCCCGCATGGACGCACCACTCCTTCAAGTTCACCCCGAACAGCACGACGACGGCGACCATAAGCTTCGGAAACCATTACGATGGCACCGGCGGCGACAATGACGGCGTTTTGCTGGACAATGTCAGTGTCACCGCCGCAGTTATCGGTGGCTCAACTCCTTCAACGGCCACGCTGACCCGCCACCTGGGCACGGGCACGTCTTCGCCTTACGGCAGCGCTTTGAGCTTCGATGTGATCGTGGCCGGAAGCTCCGGCACGCCGACCGGCACCGTCACCCTGAAAGATGGCGGTTCTAGCGGAACAACCCTCGGCAGCGCCTCCCTGACCAACGGTGCCTGCACCATTACCACCTTCACGCTGGCGCTGGGTACTCATTCTAACATTGTGGCCGTCTATGGCGGCAACAGCACCTATACCGGCAGTACGTCGAGTCCATTGTCCCAAACGGTCATCTCAAACCCACCGGATACGACGAGCGGACTCACCGCGACACCCGGGGCCTCCGGTGCGGTGATGTTGACATGGAATACGGCGGCAGGAGCGACGGGTTACAAGATATCTATCACGAACACAGCCACCAGTGCGGAACAACTCGTCACCGTCACGGCATCGCCCTACACCGTCACCGGTCTGACCAATGGTACATCCTATCAATTCAAGGTGTTGGGAACCAACAGTGTCGGCGACGGGCCATACTCCAGCGTGGTTAGTGCTATGCCCAGCTTTCCGGCCACCACCACGACCCTCACGTCGTCGCTGGGGGCGACTGGCACTTATGGCACTGCGGTCACCTTTACCGCGACGGTAGCAGTGACCGGAGGACCGGCAACCGGGACGGTGACATTTCTTGATGGAGCTACACAGTTAGGATCTGGAACGCTGAATGCTTCGGGCCAAGCGACCTTCACGTCCAGCACGCTCGCGGTAGGTGCCCATTCAATCAGCGCCAGTTACCCGGGCAACACATCGTTTGGTGCCAGCGCCACCACTGTGCTTAGCTACACGCTCACCGCCATGCCGCTGACCCTCACCGGCGTAGTGGCTAGTAACAAAGATTATGACGGTACGACCGCCGCCGTTCTAACATCCGGCGCGCTTTCCGCCGGTGTGGTTAATGGAGAAACCGTCACCGTGACTGTGGGCAGCGGGAATTTTGCAAGCGCCAACGCGGGCACATGGCCGGTGACTGCCAGTGGTTATGCGCTTGGCGGTGCCAACGCGGGAAACTATGTGTTATCCGGCCAGCCACCACTGCCTAACGCCACTATCACCGCGCGGCCACTCCAATTGACCGGAACGCGGATTTACGACGGGACCACTGCGGCGGCGGCAGGAGTTCTGGCTATATCCAATAAAGTAAGTGGTGACGATCTCGGCCTGACCGGAAGTGCCACGCTGACCGCCAAAAATGTTGGGTCGCAAGGGTTGGCGCTTGCATCAATCGTGGCACCGGCCATCGTGCAAAATAAGAGCGGTTCGCTCACCGGCGGCGCGTCGGCGACCTCATTCAATGTCACCGCCTTGGCCACCGCTCCGACGGTCGGTAACACGCTCATCGCGGTGATTGCGACGGGCAATACCAGCCAGAACTCGGTTGTTAGCATCGGCGCCTCCTCCGGAACCGCGCTCAATTGGCAGCGTGCGGCACAAAGCACCGTGGTTCCTAACGGGACGACCACGGAAGTCTGGTATGCACCGGTTCTCGCCGGAGCGGGATCGACCGTAACGATTAACCTGGCTGGTACCGGATATGCTGCGGCAGCGGTGGTGGCGGAATATCGCGGTGTCTTGACGACTAGCTCGGTGGACCAGATAGCCGGCAACAGCGGTTCCAGCAGCACCAATCCGGCGAGCACCGGTACCACCCCGGCCACGATCCAGGCGAATGATTTGGCGATTGGCGGCTTTGGCCTCATCTATAACAGCAACGGCACGTTCTCGGTGATTGGGGGTGGCTCCCAGATCAGCGCCAACGTG
>JBAXOP010000430.1:0-4250 GCA_037133195.1 Verrucomicrobiota bacterium
TGGGGGCCCCAGCCGCTCGGATAGTGGTAACCAACGGCCCGGAGCACCTTGTTGGCCACGGGATTTTTTTCCATCTCATCGAAGATCATCCAGGATTTGTTATCCTCGTCGGGTGCCTGCAGTTTGACGTCGGCGTAGCCATGGGCGTCGAGCGTCGGGCGCAGGTTCTTGGCAATCCAATTCAGGTCGGTGCCGTGCTCGTTCCAAGCGGCCGCCACCCAGTCCATTTTCAGACCGTAGTTATTCTTGGCCACATCGAGGAATGCGACATACCAATCGGCCGAATCCTGCGAGAACGGGCTCGATACCCAGCACGGATAACTCCACGGCAGGCAATCTAACAATATCTGCGGATTGCGCTTGCGTGCCTCGGCCATCAACCAGAATTCAAAGCCGCGCGGCACCGGCTTGGCCAGTTCCTCGCGGGTCAGCGCGTGGGTCGGCTCGCTGCCGCATGTGCCGTTCTCACCGCCGCCGATCTCGACCTTGAAGTGCTGCAAGTTCGCGCCGAATTTCGGCTTGAACATGTAGTCGAGAATCTCAGCCTTTTGCATGGCCGGGTAATCCACCATGTTGCGTGAGGTGCCGCCCTGGCTGATGGCACCGATGCCCTCGAAGACACGCCCGCTATCGGCGTCGTCCAGCACAATCTTGGTTTGGGCAAATGCCGACGGCGCTAACAATATCGCGGCGACGCCGCACGATCTAACTATTTTATGGTTCATGGAGGGGGGGGCAAATTGAAATTTTCGAGCTGAAATCGAAGAGCATGGAAAATGATGACTAGGTGAAGTCCGTGGTCGCCTTCAACGTGTCTGGAGGCGTCGTTTCTTTCAGATGTTGGGGTGACATCATGGGGCGGTGCTTCGTTGGTTCGCTAGTAGCGAAAGGATCAGTCGCTGCGCACTGAGTCTTTCGCTTTTCTCTTACTGATTCACCGAAACACGGTGCCGCGCAGCGGCAACCGAAACACCCGCCAGCGCAGCGGCAACCGACATAGGTCGCCGCATGGTGATAAAGTGCGGAGCCGCCAGTGCGCACCGGCGACTCCGCTGGGATCCGGAGAAAAACCATTAACTCCGGAAAGGGATCGGATCGCATGCGAGCCGATTTTGAATCTTGAATTTTGAATGAATGATGAATGATGAATGATGGATGATGATAGATAAACCTAGAAAGAATAATGAACCGCAGATGGACGCTGATTTTGAGAGGTTGGAGCGGAATGAGTTCCTAACCCAGTAGGTGAGGCCGGCAAGCGACACATACTCACCCTCTCCACCGCAGGCACAGGCCAAGACCGACCAAGCCGCCGAGCGCGAGCAAGCTGCCGGGCTCGGGAATGGCGGTTAGATTGGTCAGATTGATGAAGTGGCCGCCAGTGACGTCCAGCGCATTCAAGCCGCCGGCGGTGGCGGTGTAGGTGATTTTCCAGGTGTTGGCACCCAACGTGAATTGGGCGCCATCGGTCAGGGCCTTTTCGGCATGGGTGGTCGCATCGACATAAGTGAAGAAGCCGCCGGAAAACGCTCCGGAGTAATTGATCAACGACAAGGTGGTGGAAAACGCCACCGGGGCGCCCGCCAGATCGGTCACGGTTAGATAGACCTTGCTGCCAGTGCTGCTGTCCAAGGTCAGGGCGCCGTTCACCACTTGCAAGTCGGCGGTGCGGGCTTCCGAATTCATTTCGTAGGCGAAGGTCGAGCCCGAGCTGAGGGTCAGCGCGCCGCTGGTGAGCGTGGCGATGGAGGCGCCCGGCGAGAGCGTGCCGCCACTTGCCACCGTCACCGCGCCGGTGATGACCCCGTGGCCGCCCAACTTGGCGGAAGCGCCCACGTTGACCGCGCCGGTGCCGGTGTTGAGGCCATCGACTAACAAAGTGCCGCTGGTGACGTGAGTGGCGCCGCTGTAGCTGTTCGTCCCTTCCAATTTGGCGATGCCGGTGCCCGTCAGGTTGAGTCCGCCGCTGCCCGTCACGTTGCTGGAAAACGTGGTGGTCCCTGCCAGATTGAGTACCAGTCCGCCGCTAGCCGCGCCGGTGGTGCTGAGCACGGAGGAGATGGTGTTGATAGAGCCGGTGCCGGCGTCGTTGATGGATACGTTGGCACCCGGGGTGAAGACGCTGGCGGAGTCGATGGTGCCGGTGACGCTCAGGCCCCAGGTGGCCAGGGTGGCGGTGCCGCCCTGCGAATAGTCCGCCACCAGCAGGGCTACCCGGTCACTTGCCGGAACACTGCCGTTGAGTGTGGATAAGACGTTGGAGCCAGCCGCGAAAGCCACGCCCGCGCCGTTGGGATTGACCGTCAAGCGTCCATCAGCCTGATAGGTGCCTGCGCTGGTCGCATTAAAAACATTCGGGTGGCTTGCCGAATCATCGAGCGTCACGTTGAGCGAACTCAGGCCGCTGCCGAACGCATCGGTGTTGCTCCGGCCAGCGCGGTTGAGCAACACGGCGATGCGCTGCGCCTCGCTGGATGTGCCTAACGTAAGGCTGGCGTACAGGTCGCCCAGATACATCGGGTCACTCGCGTTCGCGCTCGTTAGATTGAGCCTGACGTTCACGTCGGTGATGGACGTCAAGCCCGAGAGCCCGCCCAAGGTCTGCACGGAGGACACCTGACCATTGTCGGTGACGGTGAGGTTGGGCGTGAAGTCGTAGTTGAGGGTCAGCTGCGCCTGCGATGTGGCGGCCAAACCAAACCAAATGGCCAGGGTGCCCGCAGGGTGGATTTGATGGAGTTTCATAATGGGTAGATGGGTTGGATTGGGTTGTTAGCGGGAGGCGCGGAAGAACAGGCTGTTCCAAGCTGGGAGTTGGTTGCCTGCAGCGGTGAAGGTGGCTTCAAACGTGCCGGTGCTGCCGGTGTCCATCGCTTGTGGAGCACTCCAGCCGCCTAGGTTGGTGGAATACTCGATTTGATAGGTCTGGCCCGGAACCCCGGCGAATTCGATCGTGACGCTGGTTTGGTTGTTGGCGAAGACCGGCGCAGTGACCACCCGCAGCAGAGCAAGGGAGAATGGCGTGGCATCGACGGTGGAAACCGTGACCGTCGCGGTGGCCGTGCTAGGGCCGTCGCTCACGGTGTAGGTGAACGTCGTTGCGCCGCTGGCCGCAGGGTCGTTCGGCGCGAAGAGCACGAACGCGCCGGAAAGTCTCACACTATTGCCGGCACCGGCGCTCACCCCGGTGATGGTTAGGCCTGTGCCCGGAGTCACCGTGCTGTTGCTGCCCATCTGGCCGTCATTGGCCAGCAGGGTCGCCACCGGAATCTTGATGCCGGAGCTACCAGCCGGACGGCTCACCGCGTCATCCACTGCGGCAAACCCGGTGACCAGCAAGGTCTGGGGCACCGCCGTGGCGGCAGTATAATTGGTATCGCCGGCCTGGCTGGCGGTGACGGTGACCGAGCCGCCTTGGTTCAGCGTGAGCGTGGAGCCAGAGGCACTGGCGATGGCCGGGGCCGAGCTGGCATAACTCACGCTTAGACCCGAGCTGGCCGAGCCCGTCAGGGACACCGATCCATCCGCTTTCGCCGCCGAAGCGGTCAGGGTGAAGGAAATCGTCTGACTCGCCTTGCCGATGCTGAAGCCAGCTGCACTGGACGAGGCGCTGTTATGGTTGCTGTCCGCCGCCACCGTCGCGGTGGCGGTGTAGCTGCCGGCGTTGGTCGGCTGGGTGGCGCTGGGGCCGTAGCTCGTGCTGCCGGTGCCTGCGTAGCTGTATGTCACGCTGCCCGTTGAACCCGTCGCGGAGGCACCCGCATACGGACCCTGCGGCGAGCCGGTGTAGGTGTAGGTTCCCACCGTCGGCGGGGTCAGGCTGGAATCGGCCTTGCTCACCGAGTTGCCGCTGGCAGCCGTGGTGACGTTGACCAGGGTGGCACCGGTGCTGGTCAACACGATGTTTTGAGCATTGTAGGAACCGGAAACCGTGGCCGTGGCGCTCAGGCGGACATAGACCGTGGTGGAGGCAATGGTGCCGGAGCCCGCGACGGTGGTGGTGGCCCCATAACCGCTGCCACTGGTTTGTGAAACTTCGAACCCCGTGGGCGCGGTTACCAAAATCCCGGCGGTCATATAGGCGCCGGAAACCGTAAAGGTGGCCGGGACTGAAGCCGTGCCGTATGTGGTGGCCACGGCGGAGAGCGTGCCCGCGGTGGTGATGTTGGCACCCGGCTCCGTGCCGTACGCGACGACATCCGAGACTTGTACCTCGCGGTGTCCAATAGTCGTTGGGAAAAGAACGCGAT
>JBAXOP010000431.1:0-4155 GCA_037133195.1 Verrucomicrobiota bacterium
CGTTAGCCAGCCCTTCGGGCTTCTATCAGATTAACGGAAAAGTGAACGGCCCCTGTTACACCTGCCAAAACATAATCTCATGGGACAGCATCCGCCCGGCAAACCAACAATATATCACGCCCGCAGACCCCGGACCGGCGGCTGAAGCGGTTCCTGCCAAAAAGCGCTCCCCGCGCAAGTCCCGCGATCTTTCCCATCTCGAAGTGCGCGAGACGGTGCTCGTCAAGCCGCCCGCACCGCCGTCCCTGGGACTTGGTGCCACGCACCGGCTGGTGGCCCACGTCATAGAAGCCACTTACGGGAGGCGCAGAAACTCATCGGCGGACGCAAAATGCACCGCCAACCGCCCGCTTCCAGCCACCGTTTCGGAAGAAAATCCTGCCCGCCCCCCCCAAGAAGAAGGCCGGGAAGAAGACACAGGAAGAAGAGTTCTGCTAGAAGCTTTCGAAGAAGATCTAACGCAAGCGCCTCGGGTTCAATTGGCTAGCACTCATGTTAGTGAAGTTCAGCGGATTTCCCGCTTCTGCTCAAGCACTTGAATGGCCCAGTTCTCTCGGATTCACAACCGGCGCGTGGGCGGAGATGGGAGAATTGGTCCGATTCCCCGGTTTCGCATTGCTGCGGGGCGCCGAGGCGGTTTCGAGGGTGTTCTCCAGTTTGTTCAAATCCTCGTGGATGGCGTTGATGAGCTGGGTGCCCGTCAGTTTCCGGGATGCGGTTAGACTTTCGGCGAGACCTGCGCGGGACAGGGCGGGCATGGCGGCGTCGAGGGCCTGGCGGAGCTGGATGGACTGGACTTGCTCCGGAGCGTCGTCGAGACCGGGTTGGTCGAAGGCGTCGATGAAGGTGGTGATGGCGGAGAAGACGGACATCCAATCGACCCAGCGTGGGAAGCCTAAGGGCTGGGACCAGGTGATGAGGACGTCCCATGCGCCCGGTTTGATCCAGAAGATTTTCTCGCGGCCATCCCTGCGGGAGCGGATGTGACCGGAGTCCTCCATTTCATTGAGAGTGTGCTGAACGGATTTGGAAAAGTAGCCGGTGTCCCGGGCGATGGCAGCGGGATGACCGGACTCGTGAGTGAGCAGCCAGGCTATGATCTCCGCACGGGCACTGACCCCGAAGAGCGCACGCAGGCAGCAGAGCAGGTTGGCGGCCCGGCTTGGGTCCGGTGACTGGCTCATGCGGCGGCGTTCCATGGGATCGCGCAGCAAGCCATGGCGGAGGAAGTCCGGATCAGGCTTGTGGAAGATGGGCAAGGCGCTGCCGTCGAAGCGAATGAAGAGCGGCTCCGGTTCTGCCTCGGCAGGCAACGGAGCGGAGAGCGTGATCCATTTTCTCATCATCGATTGGGTGGCAAGTCCGCCGCTGATCGCGGCGAGTACGCGCAGGTCTGCCACAGGCCACTCGTCGTGGATGCGACGGAGCCTCTGGAGGTTGATGCGCTTGCCGTTCGAGCTCAGCCAGTCGATCACCTCGTCGAGCAGGCGCGGGTCGTAGCGGCCGAATCGCGTGGTGGCAAGTAAGAGGGACTCGGGATCAATGATGCGGTCGTCATCGCCGCCACGCTGCCCAGCGACTCCAAGTGCGGACCACTGGTGCCACAGGAAATCGAGGAAGTGCTTGAGGAGCCTATCCTTGGAATGTTGGAATGAGGTGTGCATGTCCGAGATGGGTGAGGAGGTCGGGAAGTTTGTCGCGGTGCGAGAGGACTGGGATGTGGTTGAGGACCCAGAGGACGGCCGCTTCAGTTTCGACGCTGGTGGGAGTCAGGGTCCGGAGGTCGTCGAGGTCACGGGGCTTGGCGCGGTTTAGTGCGGCGTAAGTCTTGAGTTGGATCTGGCCGGACCGGGTTACGAAACTGATTTTCAAATATTGGCCATACTCCCGGGTTTCCAGCTCCTGCCAGAATGAGGCAGGCAGCAGGCGAAGGTCTGGGAAATGCAATGAGGCAGCGCTATTGAGCCAGTTTCCGCCGAGATGAAGTTCGTCCGCCACCTCAGCCGCAGCCACCCTGAGCGCTTCCGGCATCGGGAACGCACGGTCCACCCCGCCGTCCCAGTCCCGCATGGCCAGAATATCGACATCCTCGGTCGAGCGTGTGATGATCTCCTGAGCCAGGAGGGCGGAGCCACCACATACCACCAGCCAGAACCCCGCCCCCTTCCGGGTGGCAAGCAGATTTCCAAGGAGCCGCAGAGCTTCCTCCAGATTTTGTTGACTCAATTCCATAAAGAAGAGCGCCATAATGTCCGGATTGGATGTTTTTGCAAGCTTTTATTTCGATTCTTGGAGATTTCAGCAGAGAGCGGACAAAGATCGGGGATCGTGATCCTTGGCGAGGGTCATGTGAGGTCAGGCGTGGCGTTGGAATTTCCTGGCTGGGCCTGCGCATGGATCAATTCCTTGAGAGCATCGATGGAATAGGCCAGCTTCCGCTGGTGCAGTATGGCGCGGCAGTTCGGGCAAACGGGGCGGAGGTCGTGATGGGATCGACTTGGTATTCCTCCGCGAGCGATCTCCTTGAGGTGGTGGACGTGGATGAAATCCTTGCCGATGGGGCCGTAGGCTTTGCCAAAATCAAAATCGCAGCGGCTCCGGCGGTTCTCGGCGTTGAATACGGCATCGGTCATGGCTCGATGGATCAGAGTTCCCCGCGGAAGGCGCGGTGCTGGAGGGCGGCGAAGAGGGCATCCAGTGCGGTGAGGTGCGCGCGCTGCGCGGTCTTCTGGTGCTCGATGGATTCCACGATGGCGGCGAATTTCCGTTGGAGGGGAAGCGGGGGGACTGGGACTTCCAGATTTCTGAGTATCTCTAAGTTAATGTTTTTTTGAGCTGACTCAGGTGCTGTCTCTTCGAGCATTTTCTGAAGAAACGAAAGCCACGTTTTTGCAAAATGGATTGTTGCCGGATCTTCCGCTCGAAATCCCACAACACTATCGGGGAAGCAGGCTTCAAATGCCAAAATGCCGGTCTTAGCGATGTTGGCTGCAATCGTGATGCACAGAGTCCCTACAGGCCAGAGCTTGCTTTGTTTAAGACCTATTTCGGAGTAGGTGTTTTTGTAGTCTCGAATGAATGTGTCGCAGTTCGCCACTTCACCGGTTTGGACTAGCGGATAAGGGCCGCCTAAGAGTTCCGGCGCATTTCGGGGCCTGTGTTTGGATACTCCACGATCAAGATTACCGATCTGGCTGAACTTCTTTCTCTCCCACCCCATCGGATTCTCGACCGGATCGCCGAAGAGGGAGAGGAAGGTGGATTGGAGGAGGGCGTCGAGTTGGGCGAGGGCCTCGCGGCGCTTGGCGCGCAAGGCGTCCGCCGCATCCAGAATCGCCGCGATGCGCTTCTGCTCGGCGAGCGGCGGGAGGGGGATTTGGAGCTTGCCGAGATTCTCTTGAGTGATGCCTTTCACCGTAGCACCACTACCATATCGCACAATCTCGTCTGCAAGGCCGATCATCGCATGAAGAAGATAGCGAGAATCGAGGGGAACCTTTGGGATCAACGCGCGAAGATCTTGATTGATCGCCATGTCAATCGAGTTGATGGCGGCTTTGCCCAGCGCCATGCGTGTCGGAATAATTACATGCCCTGCGGGTATCAAATTTGAGGCGCTTGCTTCCAAACCTTTGCGGCTGATAGAATCCTGAGTTTTAGCCAGATCAAGGCTTTTGAAATCTTTCACTGACGCCCAAGGAATTTCATCGGACCAATATTCGGGCACATCTTTGCGAGGTGTGCCGCCACCGCGAAAGCTGAGGATTTCATTCAAACTACGGAAACTGCCCTTCATTTCAGCAACCCCTCCCGTTCTTTTCTGCCCTTGGCGATTGGATCTTTCATCATCGTGATTTTCTTCCGCGCCAACGGTGCCCAATTCCTCAGCCCAGGGCAACGCCCTGGGTATGCGTCCCCCAAAAAATCCCCGCGCACCAACGGTGTGCGATACCGTGGCGCGCCGCACCACGCCGCCCCGGATCGCGGCCCTACAGGCCGCCTACCTATTGGCGTCGCCCACCCAGGGCGTTGCCCTGGGTATGCGTCCGACAGATCCGCGCGCCCCAACGGGGCGCGATACGGTTGCACGCGAAACCACGCCGCCCCGGATCGCGGCCCTACAGGCCGCCAACCTATCGGCGTTCCCGACCCAGG
>JBAXOP010000432.1:0-4153 GCA_037133195.1 Verrucomicrobiota bacterium
CGGCAGTGATTTGTATGCCATCAACCCCACCACCCGCAGCGCCCCCGCCGCCGCCGCGAATCCTCCCTACTCCGGCCCCCAACCCGTCCGCAATGGCGACGCCGCCAACCTCGCACTTTCTTTGCTAGGCCTGGGACCGGTGCCCGGCTCCACCATCGACCGTGCCCAGGACCTCGGCGTCGCCGCCGTCCATCCACGTTGAAGCACCGCCGTATGGGTTGACCGGTTGCGAGGGGGGGACGGCAAATTCCCCATTTGACTACAGTCGTGACTATAGCTACGCAGCGGAAGTGTTGCGTGGCGATGGCCGCAACCCATGGTAATTGATTCCCATGTGCCCCAACACCTCACACCGTAACCCGACTGTCAGTATTGGGCGGCGCGCTGGCGCAATTCATCGATGCATTGGTCGAGAAGGGGCTCATTCATGTGGTGGACGTTGAGGCCGACGCCGAGGTCCTGCAGGAGGAGCACGGTGAGTTGGCCGCCCAAGTGTTCGCGGAACTCATCCAAGCCGGCGAAAACCTGGCGGCGGCCGGACTCGTCGCGCCATTCAAGGGCCGGATGGTACGTGGCGAGCTGGAGCGCATCGAGCACCCGCAAGATGCGCTCGGCAGCCGCAGCGGCGAGCTGGCCTGAGTGTGCGGAATAAAGGGTGTCGAGCGCCAGTCCGACCGACACCGCTGGGGCGTGCGGCAGTTGGTAGGCGGTGAGGCTTTCGAGTTTGTGGGCCGCCCAGTGGCCAAAATCCAGCGGTCGGCTGGAGCCGGATTCGAAGGCATCGCCACCGCTGGCGATATGGCCTGCATGCAACAAGGCTGAGCGTTCAACGCAGGTTTCCAGGCACTCTGGGTCGAGCGCGGCCAGTGCGGGCAGATGGTCCTCGATCCAAGAGAAAAACGCCGGATCCTTGACCAAGGCGACCTTGACCGCCTCGATGAGGCCAGCGCGGCAATTATCCGGATCCTGGCTGCTGAGGAATTCAAAATCATTGATGACCGCAAACGGCACGGCGAAGGTGCCAATCCAGTTTTTCTTGCCGTAACCATTGATAGCGCACTTCACGCCAACCCCGCCATCGTCTTGGGACAAGGTGGTGGTGGGAAAACGCAGCAGGCGCACGCCGCGGTGGGCGGTAGCCGTAGCAAAGCCCACGGCGTCGAGAAATGCGCCGCCGCCAATGGCCAGCACGTAGGAATGGCGGTCGATGCGGGCCTGGTCCAGTGTTTCCCAGACTTGGCGCACGAGCGCCTCATCGGCCTTGGATGCCTCGCCCCCCGGCAGCACCGTACTGCCGCAGAAATCCACTGCGAGGGGCGCAAAGTACGCCGGCACGGCGGCGGCCAGGCCGGGCCAAGCGGCGGCGACGGCATGTTCGATGAAGGCACAAGCGCGACGGCCGCCGCCCTCGAGGAGGATATCGGCGAGGTGCGGGTTTTCGGGTGCGAAGGCATTTCGCGTGAAAACGATGCGATGGGTGAAAACAACGGGGATTTCGAAATTATGGCGGGACATCAGCGCGGGACAGAGGTAGCGATGTTTGCGGCATTGCGCCATTGTTTCTTTAAGCCATTTTATCAAAATCATGTCAGAACCCGAGAAACTTTTCGAAACCCGCTGGCTCGCCCTCTACCGGAGTGGCCGCTGGGATTATGTGCGCCGCCCCCAGGCAGAGGCGGCGGTGGGCATCCTCGCCATCACTCCGGAGCGCGAAATCGTGCTCGTCGAGCAATTCCGCATCCCGGTCCAGCGGCGCGTTATCGAAATTCCGGCGGGCCTGGTTGGCGATGAGGACGCATTTCAGGGTGAATCGCTGGCCGACACAGCGCGGCGCGAGTTACTGGAGGAAACCGGTTTTCGAGCGGAGGTGGTGACGGAATTGTTGCGCACGCCGACCTCGGCAGGGATGACATCGGAGTTTTTGCATTTATTTCAAGCTACCGGTTTAAGCCGGGAGCATGGCGGCGGCGGCACGGCGGGTGAGGACATTGTCGTGCATCAGGTGCCGTTGGCGGGGCTGCGCGAATGGCTGGCGAGCCGCGAGGGCGAGGGGATGGTGATCGACTTCAAAATCTTCGCCGCGCTGTGGCTGGCCGGGTTGTGAATGGACATTCCGCCGCCACAGGCCTCAGTAACCGGGCAATTGCCGGGGAATTTTCATGGTGGCCGGCAACGCCAGCGACAACAGCACGCAGACGGCTGTGAGCAATAGCACGATCCAGCGGGCCGGATCTTGCTCCAGCACCTTGGCAAAGTAAAAGTAGGCGTTCTGCTGCGGCGATTCAAAGAGCATCGCCGGTAGTGTGAGAAGCGCGCAGAACAGCAGCGCCGGCATGCACATAAGCGCCATGGCGGCGGCGCATTGCACGCTGATTTGCGATGTGAGCAATACTTTGGGACCGCTGATGAAAGTAAGCTTCAGAACACCCAGCACACCCCAAATTTCCCGGCCGTGCATGGGTTGTGGGACGCTGGTTAAGAAACTATTAGGTACATTTTTCATGCGGATGAGTATTTATACGCAAGCCAGCCTGGCTTAGCAAGGATTATTTTCCGGTTTTTTCGGGAGGGGGATTTCGCTGATGCGGTTCATGGTTCTTTCTAGGTTGAAATGCTAGCACGCACCGCTGAAGCTCCGGCCATGACCGCCCGTGCCGCTGCCCTTTTCCTCGCCCGCCGCTTGCTTGCCGGCGGCTACGAGGCGTTGTTTGCCGGCGGCTGTGTGCGCGATAAGCTGTTAGGAAAACCGCCGAACGACTACGATATCGCCACCTCCGCCCGTCCGGCCGAGGTCATCCGGCTTTTTCCCGGCTCCAACGAGGTCGGCGCTCATTTCGGCGTGGTCATCGTCAAATACTGCGGCCACCCCGTTGAAATCGCCACCTTTCGCACCGATGGCAGCTACAAGGACCACCGCCGCCCCGACTCCGTCACCTTTGCCACCGCACAAGAGGACGCCCAACGCCGCGATTTCACCATCAACGGGCTCTTCGAACATCCACAAACCGGCGAGCTGATCGATTACGTCGGCGGCCTCGCCGATCTGCGTGCCGGCATCTTGCGTGCCATCGGTGAACCCACCGCTCGCTTCCGCGAGGACGCCCTGCGTTTGCTCCGCGCGGTACGCTTCAGCACCTGCCTGGGCTTTGCGATCGAGGCGCACACCCGCACCGCGCTGGCCGATTGCGCTTACCTATTATCCCGCATCTCACCCGAACGTGTCCGCGATGAATTTTCAAAAATCCTCACATCCCCGCGGCGGGCCGACGGTGTGCAATTACTGGTGGATTGCGGGTTGATGCACCAGATCGTGCCGGAGGTGCTGGCGATGATCGGATGTGAGCAACCGCCGCAATGGCATCCCGAAGGCGACGTGTTCACCCACACCCGCATCATGCTCGGGATGCTCGCGCCCGAGGCCCCGCTGGAATTGTGCCTCGCCGTATTGTTGCACGATATCGCCAAGCCACCCACCCAATCATTCGATGCGGCCGCCGGACGCATCCGCTTCAGCGGCCACGACGCCCAAGGTGCCACCATGGCCGATACCATCCTCCGCCGCTTGCGTTACTCTAACGAAATCATCGCGGCCGTGGTGCCGATGGTTGCCCGCCACATGCAATTCATGGCGGTGCGGCAAATGCGCACTGCCAAGGTCAAGCGCTTCATGGCCGCGCCTACCTTTCCGCTGGAAATGGAGTTGCACCGGGTGGATTGCGCCTCATCCAACGGCTTTACCGACAACTACGAATTCCTCCAAGCCAAGGCCACTGAATTCGCTGCCGAGCCATTGATTCCGCCGCCTCTGGTCAGCGGGCGCGACCTCATCAATTCCGGCCTGGCTCCCGGTCCTGCCTTCAAAGACTTGCTGGAAGCTATCCAGACCGAGCAACTCGAAGGCCGCCTCAGCGACCGCGACACCGCCCTCACCTATCTCCAACACCTCCTCGCCGAAAGGCATAAAACTTGAACTTCCCGAGTCACTTAGATCGTTACGGAGCGCTGGCTTCAGCCGGCGCGTATGGCTGGTTGAAGCAGGTGCTTCATCGTGCAGCCCAAGTGACTGAACATTCCACACTCAGCCCGCCGGGTTCTGCTTCGTCTCCTACCCGTGGAGCAGCCTGCCTGCGTATCGCTCTGGTAAAGCTCCCGA
>JBAXOP010000433.1:0-4151 GCA_037133195.1 Verrucomicrobiota bacterium
CATAGACCGTGGTGGAGGCAATCGTGCCGGCGGCACCCACGGTGATGGCGGTGCCGCTGCCGGCATAGCCGCTGCCACCACCCGCCGTTTGAGAAACCTCAAAGCCCGCCGGTGGCGTGACGGCGATGCCTGCCGTCATGTTGGCACCCGATACCGTGAAACTGGTCGTGGCTGAGGCCGTGCCGTAGGTGGTGCTCAAGGCGGAGAGCGGCGATCCCGTTGCAGTGATGACGGGGTTTGCGATGTAGGGCGTGCGGCTGACATTGCTGATGTTGTCGAGCCAGGCATTGATGGTATGGGCACTCGTGCCATAGAACCCGAGTGTCAGGTTGCCTGAATTGGTGATCGTCTTGGTCATCGTTTGGAGTTGCCAAGTACCAGCGGTCATCGTGGAGGTGTCGAACGCCATGGGGTACTTCGTGCCGGCGACGTCGAAATAGGCCACCCCAGCTCCACCGGCCGTCGCGCCCAATGCCCTTCCGATATAGAATGTGACCGATAGTGTGTCTCCGGCTGTTACACTGGTGCCCAAGTTCTGAACCAGGGGAGCCGTAATCGGACAGTCATCATTGTTGATGAGCCCGATGTAAGTGCCGCCGCCAGCGACGGTGCTGGAGAAGGCACCTCCAGCGACAGCCTGAAGCACTTGGTAATTCGATGGAGAGCTTGTGATGCTCCAAGGGCTGCCGAACTTAAACCAAGACCCACCCAGTGCGGCACCCGTCGTCTCGAAACTTGGGTTCAGCACGGGGATGAATGTCGTATTAGTGACGGAGATCGCCATGGTGGCATCCGCGCTGAAGAGCGACGCATCACGCACCTGGAAATTGAACGAGACGGCACCGATGTAGTCCGCGGTTGGCGTGTAGGTTAGAGTCCCGATATTGGCCACCGCTATGGCCGCACTCGGCACCGAGGTGATGGGCGTGCCGCCCAAGCTCAGTGTGCCATTGGCCGGGAGTGAGGTCACCTTGATCGCGCCCAGCGTGTCACCGGCATCGACATCCGCAAACGGGAAGTCGGAGGCCGCGAACGTCTTGACGGTATTTTTCGCCACGCTCACGGAACCGCCGGTGGAGGTGGGCGCATGGTTGACCGCAGTCACGGTGAGGGTGACCGTCGCAACCGCCGAGTCGACCGTGCCGTCGTTGACCTTGAAGGTGAAACTATCAGCCCCGTTGTAGCTGGTGGTTGGCGTGTAGGTCACGTTGGGCGCGGTGCCGCTGAGCGTGCCGTGCGCGGGTGAGCTCACAATCGCGTAGGTGAGCGCATTCAAGTCCACATCGGTGCCTGCCAGGGTGATCGCCTTGGCGGTGTCCTGTGCCGTGGTCACGCTCTGGGCGATGGCCACCGGCGCATCGTTGACCGCCGTCACGGTGATGGTGACCGTCGCAACCGCCGAGTCGAGGCTGCCGTCGTTGACCTTGAAGGTGAAACTATCAGGTCCGTTGTAGTTGGCTGTTGGCGTGTAGGTCACATTCGGCGCGGTGCCGCTGAGCGTGCCGTGGGCGGGTGTGCTCACGATCGCATAGGTCAGCGCATCCAGATCCACATCGGTGCCCGCCAGGGTGATCGCCTTGGCGGTATCTTCCGCCGTGGTCACGCTTTGGGCGGTGGCCACCGGCGCACTATTGCCGGCCGTCACGGTGATGGTGACCGTCGCAACCGTCGAGTCGAGGCTGCCGTCGTTGACCTTGAAGGTGAAACTATCAGCTCCGTTGTAGCTGGCTGTTGGTGTGTAAGTCACATTCGGCTCCGTGCCGCTGAGCGTGCCGTGGGCAGGTTGGGCGACAACGGTGTAGGTGAGAGCACTGCCTTCCGCATCGGTGCCAACCAGGGTGATCGCCTTGGCGGTGTCATGCGCGGTGGTCACGCTTTGGGCGTTGGCCACCGGCGCATCGTTGACTCCCGTTACATTCAACGTCATCATGGCGGCGTTGCTCCAAAGGCCGGTCGTATTCTGGACCGAAATCCAAAACGTCGTGTAAGGAGCACCGTTCCCGTTCAACTCCGACTGGTAGGTCAGGTTGCCGATGTTGGCCGCCGCAACCGTCAGCGGCAGTTCACCATACGCCACGGCGGTCCCGCTCAACTTCAGGGTGCCAGACGTCGGAAGCGAGATGATCCGCACGGCGGCGAGTGGGGCTGAATTGGGATCGGAGTAGCCGAAATTGCCTGCGGCCAACGTCGTTGGCGTGTCCTCCACCGCCGTGAGCGTGGCATTGGTTGAGGTCGGTGCGTTGGCGGCCACCACCGCCGCCGGCGTGATGGTGACATTGCTGACGAGGTCAAGCCACGACACATGGCCGCTCACGTTGCTGAAGCGAAGGCTGAGATTGCCCGGTCCGATGATCGTTTTTGTTAGCGTATAGGACTTCCAGGTGTTCGCAGTCTGGGTGCTCGTATCAAAGTTTTGGCTGTAGGCGGTGCCGTCGATCATGAATGAGGCCTGCAACACCCCTGAGCCACCGCTATCTCTGCCAACGAAAAAGGTCACCGTTAGGGTGTCTCCCGCGCCGACGCTGGTCAGCAGGTCCTGCGTGAGCACACCGACTCCAGAATCATTGAGGTTGGCGATCCAAGCGCCACCGCCGGTGAGGGCGGGCATGCTCGTGCCAGTTCTGTGAACTTGACCCCAAGGGCCGCCTGTGTGAGTCCACGGGGCACCTACAAATGCCCAATCCGGACCGTTTGGCCCCCCCGGTGTCTCGAAACTCCCGTTCGCCACAAAAATGAGGTTTGGATCCACCACCGTGATTGCCATGGCGGCATTCGCGCTGAAGGCCTTGCCATCGCTCACTTGGTAATTGAACGAGTCAGCTCCGAGGTAACTCGAGTTCGGCGTGTAGATGAGAGTGTTGGTACTGGTCGCTGGAATGGCCGCGCTCGGAACGGTGGTGATGGGCGTGCCGCCCAGCGTCAATGTGCCATGGGCCGGCAGCGAAGTCATCTTGACCGATATCAACCAATCGCCGGCATCCACATCGGTGAACGGGAAGTCGGTTTTCCAAAACGTGTAGTAGCTGCCACCTTTCGTGGTGAACGCAGCAGCGGTGGAGGTCGGCGGATGGTTGGCGAAAGCGACATTCACCGTCATCACGGAGTCAGCGATGCTCCAGACGTTGTTCGAATTCATCACCTTGATGCCAATGGTCGTGTAAGGCGTCCCGTAGGCATACAACACCGGTTGGTACGTCAGATTGGGGATGTTGGCTGCGGTCACAATATCGCCACTCGCAACGGCAGCGCCGCTCAACTTCAAGGTGCCCTGCAGCGGCAGCGCGGTGATCTGCACGGCGGCGAGCGCCAAGGAATTCGGATCCGCGTAACCGAAATTGGCCGCCGTCAGCGCCGTTGTCACGTCCTGCGCCGCCGCCAGCGTGGCGCCGCTTGAGGCCGGATAGGTATGGTCGGCGGCGACCGTCACGGTATAGACTTTGGTGGATCCGTCTTGGCCGGTGAGGGTGTAGGTTTGCGGGGCGGAGAAGTTCAGCGTGGCGCCGGATGCCGGAGAGCCTGTTGCCTGCGCCGATACCGTGTAGGCCGGTGCCAGGCTGGTCAGGGAAGTGCCAAACGGCACGGTCCAGAGCACGGTGCGGGCCACGGTATCAATGGTGGCGTTGCTGCCGGAGACGTTGGCACCGAAGGTCAGGAAATCCTTGGACGTGGAAGTCGTGGCGAAACTCTGTGACGCGGCGGCCCAGATCGTTTGCGTTCCGTTGGTGGCGCAGCAGTTGAAGTAATAGGTCGTGCCGGGGACCAGATTGGTGAGCGTTTGACTCAGATTGATCGAAGCCGCGTTGAGCCCCGAGCCGAGGGAGACCGAGTTGGCCCAGTTGGCTGGGTTGATGCCGCCGTTGTTCGGTCCCCAATAGGCGACCACGTCATAAGAATTGCTGTTGCACTTCAGCGTGGCGTTGATCGTCGCCGAGGTGGTGGTGATGGCGGTGGCGGCCTGGTTGGCAAGGCTGCCGGTGGCTGGATAGGTCGTGGCGATCCCGTATTTGGCCGCCAGGTAACCGCCGACCAAGGCGCTTTCACTTGGCGAAAGCGCATTGCTGTAACCGAGGATCTCGGCAACGTCAACGTCCATGCTAGCTTCGTTTTCGGTCCGCCCGATCTGGCAATACGGATAGGCCGCCAGATTCTCC
>JBAXOP010000434.1:0-4102 GCA_037133195.1 Verrucomicrobiota bacterium
CCTCCAACATTGCCCGCGACAACCAGTGGATGGCCGAGCACATGCTCATCGTCGGCGTGCACGCCCCGGACGGCACCACCACCTATCTATCCGTCGCTTTCCCCTCAGCTTGCGGCAAAACCAACCTCGCCATGCTCATTCCGCCGCAAGCCTATCTGGATGCTGGCTGGAAAACGTCTATCATCGGTGACGACATCGCTTGGTTGTGGCCCCACGAGGATGGCAAACTCCACGCCATCAACCCGGAAACCGGATACTTCGGCGTCGCCCCAGGCACCGCTTACGAAACGAACCCGCTGGCCATGGAATCTATCAAGGCCAACGCCATCTTCACCAACGTCGGCCTCACCGACGACGGCGACGTGTGGTGGGAAGGCATGACCAAAACCCCGCCGGCCCACCTCATCGATTGGACCGGCCAGGAATGGACGCCGGACTGTGGCCGCACCGCCGCCCATGCCAACGCCCGCTTCACCGCCCCCGCCGTGCAGTGCCCGACCATCGATCCGAACTGGCAAAACCCGGACGGTGTGCCTATCGACGCGATCGTCTTCGGTGGCCGCCGCGCCACGACCATGCCGCTCATTTTCCAGGCACTGGATTGGAACCACGGCGTCTATGTCGGTGCCACCATGGGCTCGGAAATGACCGCCGCCGCCGCCGGCACCCTCGGCAAGGTTCGCCGCGATCCGATGGCCATGCTGCCATTCTGTGGCTACAACATGGGGGATTATTTCGGCCACTGGCTGGAAATGAGCCAATATGTGACCAAGCTGCCGCAAATTTTCCACGTCAACTGGTTCCGCAAGGGAGCCGATGGCAAATTCTTGTGGCCCGGATACGGCGAAAACATGCGCGTCCTCGAATGGATCGTCAAACGCTCCAGCGGCCAAGTCGGTGCCTGCGACACCCAGGTCGGTGCCAGTCCGTCCTTCGATGACTTCAACACCGCCGGCTTGGACGGCTTCACTGCGGAAAAATTTGCTGAACTCATGGCCTTGGATCGTTCCGAGTGGCAGGCGGAAATCGCCGGCCAACAGGAGTTCTTCACCTCCCTCGGCGATCACCTCCCCGCCGAACTCGCCCACCAGCGCGAGTTGCTCGCCGCCCGCATGGGATAATACTTCCCTTGCTGGTTTAAATATCCAACACCCGGCAGCGGGTCGCGTCCTCAGGCGCGGCCCGCTGCTTAGCTTAGGGAATCAGAGCCTCTATTTTCCGGCAGATGCTCACTGCAATACTCCTGTTGGTCACGCAGGCTAACAAAAAAATCCAGGTCTGGAGAGCTGCGTTCGGTTTTGCCGCAAGTGGCGCAATGATGTAGGCTATCGGCGCTCATGGCCATTGCCGCACGGAAATGCTGGCGGCGTTTGACGATTTGCCAACCGCCGGCCCGCAAGGCGTTAGTCGCACCGCAGACCCCACCGACGAGAAATCCGACCAAATGGGTGGCGTTGGCGACGGGGCCGACCACCCCGGTAAAGCACACGACTAACCAAATGAGCATAAACGCCACGGTGTTTTGATTCATCACGAATTCGGGATTGGGATGGAGCTTTGAACGCAGCAACAAAAACCCGAATAGGCCGTAGTTCACCCCCGACATGCCCCCAAAGTTGGTGCCAGCCCACAGGCATTGCCCCAAATTCGACAACGCGGCGACCGCCAATACCAGCCCCAGAAACCGCCGCGAGCCGAAGCGCATTTCCAACACCACGCCAAATTGCCATAGCCACATCATGTTGAAAACAACGTGCATGATGCCAAAATGCAGAAACATGGGTGTCACCAATCGCCACACCTGCCACCGCTTGATGTCGGCCAGGGGGTCTGGATTGCGCAGACTCACTGCGGCCAATCGCAATTCGCTGGCCATCGTTTCGAGTTCCCTTACCTGCACCGGCGAAATCGACTCCTTGCCATCGCTCGACTCAAACTCCCCGGTGGCCGTGTCATACCCAAGCTTTGCCAGTAACTCTTGGTAATTTTCTCGCAGCTTCATGAAATTCTCCCGGCCTTGCTGCGATCCCATGAACAACGAGTCCGCCTTCTCTGGGTGGCTGCCTAACTGAGTCAGCACCGCCACTACCACCGATATGACAATCAAAAACAGGGTGACGGGCAAATGATGCGTGAGCGTAGCCAAATTGCCGGATCTTGTATCCTGCGGATTGGACGACCAGGGTCGGTTAGACATGTGGTTCGTGAATTTTTTGTTGAAATTAGCTGTTGCAGATGGGCCGACGCAGGAAATCCATACTTCAGGCGTGTCACGTGCGCCGGACACTAGGCACTCGTGCCCTGCGCGTCAAGTGAGTGACGCATTCATGGTTTCAACATACCTGAAGAAATATCACGGTCGATTGACAAGCCCGGGCATTCCGGCCACCCTTTGCGCGTGACCCCTCAACTGCAACATTCCCCGCTGGAAGCCGCCCACCTAGCACTTGGTGCCCGTCTTGTGCCCTTTGCCGGCTGGAACATGCCGGTGCAATACACAGGCATTCTCGCCGAACACCACGCCGTGCGCTCCCAGGCCGGTATTTTCGATATTTCCCACATGGGCCAATTTCTGGTCAGCGGTCCGGGCTGTGCCGCGTGGCTCAACCGCCTGCTTACTAATAACATCGACAATTTAGCCCCCGGCCAGGGCCAGTACACGCTCATGCTCAACGAGCGGGGCGGGGTTATCGACGACCTCATCGCCTACCGCAGCGGCGAAGCTGAGTTTTTCTTAGTGGTCAACGCCTCAATGATTGAGGAGGACTTTTTCTGGCTGGCCGCCCACCAAGACCCCGATGTCATTTTGCGCAACGAAAGTGAGTTGTGGGCCGGCATGGCCGTCCAAGGCCCCCGCTCCAGCGCGATTTTCGCCGCCGCATGTCCCGGCGAAAATCTGCCACCGCGCAATGGATACGCCACCACCGCCGCCAATGCCATCGTCTGCCGCACCGGATACACCGGCGAAGATGGCTTTGAATTCTTCTGCCCTGCCGACGCAGGCATTGCCGCTTGGGATGCATTCGTCGCCGCCGGTGCCAGCCCCTGCGGCCTGGGTGCCCGCGATACCCTCCGCCTCGAAATGGGCTACCCACTCAATGGCAACGACCTCTCGCCCGAACGATCGCCCATCGAAGCTGGCCTCGGGTTTTTCGTGGATCTGACAAAGCCTGACTTCATCGGCCGCGATATCCTGCTGCGCCAAAAATCCGACGGCCCAGCCGTCAAGCTTTGCGCCATCGAATACACCGACAAGGGAGCCCCGCCGCGTGCCCACTACCCAGTACTCGCCGCCGATGGCACTGCCCTTGGCGAACTGGCCAGCGGCGTCCTTTCTCCTTCACTCATGACCGGCATCGGCATGGCCTACCTGCCAAGCGCATTTTCCAAACTCGGCACACCCCTACAAATTGACGTCCGCGGCCGTTTGTACCCAGCCTGTGTTGTTAAAAAACCGTTCTATAAAGTGAAATAAGACGACAAGACGGCAAGAGGGAAAATACGAGAGATGTGCCACCTGCGTTAGACATGGCCTATTGCATTTCCTTCTGATCTTGCGTCTTGCAGTCTTGCATCTTGTGTCTCGCGCCTCTTAACTCCCTCCCACCATGAACGTACCCGCTGATCTCCGCTACAGTTCCTCCCACGAATGGCTGCGCCTCGATGGCGATATCGCCACAGTGGGTATCACCGATCACGCCCAAGAAGAACTCACTGACGTCGTCTTCGTCGAACTCCCCGCCGTGGGCCGCCTAGTCGATGCCGGCGATCCGGCCGCCGTGGTTGAATCCGTCAAAGCCGCCAGCGATATCTACGCTCCGGTGGCCGGCGAAGTCATCGAAATCAACCCGGACGTCGAAGCCGATCCGTCCTTGGTCAACACCGAACCCTACGGCAACGGATGGTTGTTCAAACTGCGCGTCAAGGCACCTGCCGAAGCCCTCGGTCTGCTAGACGCCGCTGCCTACACCGCCGAGATCAGTTAGTCGGCAACCGGGGCCCGGGCCGCCCGGGCCTATCAATTCAGCGGGAGGATAGGCATCCTGCCCAATACTGTCGGGTTAGCGCATGCTTTCGTTACAGAAGGCTCCGGGCAGGATGC
>JBAXOP010000435.1:0-4093 GCA_037133195.1 Verrucomicrobiota bacterium
AGCGTTCGATGAAGGCGGTGATTTGCTCGGGGGTGGCGTCGGACATGGGCGGGAAAAGTGGTGGCGCTCCCGGCGGAAGTAAGCGGTCAACCGGCAGGCTCTAGGCAAGCGCCAGCATAAGAAGCATACATACCCGTGTATGCAATCTACACCATCTGAACACGCCCCGTCCGACTCCACGATCATCCGCACCGGCAGCGACGGCCGGTTGCGTTATTCTCCCGCCCAGCGTCAGGACCTGCTGGACGCTTTCGACCGCGGTGGCATGAGCGCCATGAGCTTCAGCCGCCAGCATGGCGTCTACTACCAGACTTTCATTGCATGGCTGCGCAAGCGGCGTCAGAACCCAGGTGTGACTGATACTGCGGGGCCGGCATTTGCCGAGGTCATGCTGGATCAACCGGCCTCCGCCGCGCTGCGGATCGTGCTGCCCTGTGGCGCGGCCATTGAGCTCACCTCACGCGCCGCCCTGCCGCTGGCCCTCGAACTTCTATCAAACCTGCGCCGCCCATGCTGACACTCTCCGGCAGCTTGCGCGTCTTCCTCGCGCTCGAGCCCTGCGACATGCGCAAATCCTTCGACGGTCTCCATGCCCAGGTCGTCACGCGCTTCGGCGACGATCCCCGGTGCGGCGCGGTATTCGTCTTCATCAACCGCTCTCGCAACCTCATCAAGCTGCTCCACTGGGATGGAACGGGACTCTGGGTTCATGCGAAAAGATTAGAACGAGGCACGTACCGCTGGCCCGCGCCCGCTGCTGCCACAAACGGAAAGATCAGCCTGGAGCCGGCCGCGCTCGCCATGTTAACCGACGGCATCGACCTGCGCGACGGCATGAGAAGGGCATGGTTCGAGCGGGATTGAAAAAACTTTTGCCTAACTGTACTTTTTTCTTGAGCTCCCGCCTTCTGTTACTACTATGCGCATCGTAATGACAACGGAGCGCGAACAACAACTGCTTGACGAGATCGCGCGCCTGCGCCTCGAAAACCAGTTGCTTCACGAGCGCATCAACAAGATCCTCAGGCAGCTCTTCGATAAAAAGAGCGAGTCGCTCGATCCCTCCCAGCTCGAACTCCTGCTGGACCCCGATGCGGCAAAAAAAGCGCCCGCCGCCGTTCCCGCAGACCCAGGACCGGCGGCGGAAGCACCTCCCGCCCCGAAGCGCGCTCCCCGCAAACCGCGCGACATCTCGCACCTCGAAGTCCACGAGACGGTTCTGCTCAAGGACGAGGTCCAGGCCAATCCGGCAGCCTACCGCGAGTTGGAAAGGATCGTCACCGACCGGCTCGACTATCAGCCACCCCGGATCTTCATCCAGCGTATCGTGCGCGTCGTGCATGTCGCCATCGGCCAGCCCGACGCGGCGCCCGTCAAGGTGGCAGCGCCGCCCTCGTTGGGTCTCAGTGCCACGCCCCGCTTTGTAGCCTACGTCATGGCCTCCAAATACTGCCATCACCGGCCCCACTACCGCACCCAAGGCATCCTGCGCGTGCGCCACGACGTGGACATTCCCCGCAACACCCTGTGCAACTGGGACAAGGTGGTGGCCGACACGGTCGAACCCGTTTACAAACTCCTCCACCGCGGCCTGCTGCAAAGTGACTACCTTCAGGGGGACGAGACTCCCATCCGCTATCTCAATCCAGGCAAGGGCAAGACCTCCACCGGTTACCTGTGGATCATCCATGCTCCGCGCAATGGGATCAAGGGGGACATCCTCTATCAGTGGCATCCCAGTCGCAAGGCCGCCTGCCTTGACGACCTGCTGGGTGATTACCAGGGCTTCCTGCAAACCGACGCCTATGCCGGCTACGACTCCTGGACTTCCAACAAGGAAGGCGTCGTCCTCTTTTCCTGCTGGGCGCACGCCCGGCGCAAGTTCCACGATGCCTTCAAAACCGGCCAAACCCTGGCGGCCGGTCCGCTGGCCGCCATTCAACAGATCTACCAGGTCGAAGCCACCCTCCGGCAAACCCACCCCGCCCCGCAAGCGGCAGAACGGGCAAGCCTCCGTCACCACCGGGCCGCCCCGCTGCTCCGAATCCTCAAGGCCGACCTCGTCGCCCTGCGCCAGCGCCCCGAGGTGCTGCCCCAAAGTCAGCTGGGCAAAGCCATCGATTACACCCTGAAACTGTGGGACCGGCTCACGCTCTACCTCAGCCACGGCCAACTTGAAATCGATAACAACTGGATCGAGAATGGTGTTAGGCCAGTCGCCGTTGGAAAAAAGAACTGGCTCTTCGTGGGCGGCGAGACCACCGGCCAGCGTGCCGCCATCATCTTCACCCTGGTGGAATGCGCCCGCCGCCACGGCCACGACCCCGAGCTTTACCTCACCGACATCCTCGAGCGGCTGCCGGCCATGACCAATCAGGACGACCTCGGAGCCTTGCTCCCGTCCCGCTGGAAGCCGGCCACCGCCGCCGGCGCCACCATCAACGTCGCCGCCACGGCACCGGTCGAACCCGCGCCTGCGGCTTGAAGCTCCTGACGTCATAGAGAACATACACACCTGTGTATGCTACTTATGTTCCGGCGGCCAGAGACCTCAGACGCCCATCCGTTGACCGCTTACGGCGGAACGTCATGCGCCCGCCTTGATCGTGGATAGATTCCAACAGGTTCCCGCGCCCGTGGCAAGGGCGACCCGATCCTCATTCGTCCAAGGTGGAGTCCACATCAGACTTTGAGAGGCCCAGCTCATTGCCGAGTTTGAAACACGCGGTCAGGCCGGCCCTGCGGCAGGGGGAGGAATCTAGGCTTACGATTGCCCGCTTACGTGTCATACATCATCATCGCGGTTGATTACCTTCATGGTTGGCTGCGGGCGTCATGAGTGTGTCTGATCTAGAGTCCTTACCTTCGACCTCCAAGGAAACCCTGAGAATTGTATTGGAATGCGGATCGTCCGTCGAGAAATTGAGGGTTGTCAGGGAAGTGCTTGGGCGGTTGCCGACACGGATGCTCACATTTATCTTTCCTGTGTCACCTGGCGCTATAGTCTTTTTTTCGATGCTCGCCGTGACGCAATCGCACGAACTGCGCACCCGCAGAATCGTTACCGGGTAGTGGCCGGTATTGCGAAAGGCAAACTCAGTCTTGATCGGATTTGCCCCCGTTATTACTGTTAGAGGAAGAATTTCTTGATCGAATACAAGTTGTGCGTTCGCGCCAAGGAGGCCCGTGAAAAATAGCAAACCGGATAAAACTGAACGCCTCATTTTCGGCCTCCATTCGGCGTGGCGGTCTTCCGCTTGGTTAGGAACACTGCGGCTGCGATAATGCCGACCACGCCAGCCAGCGCAACCGCCAGCCAGTTGTTAATAATCCAACCACGGCCTTGCAGGACCGCGTCAATGTTGATCAGCCATGCCGGGACAGTGACGTAAACCAGTTGATTCCGTAGCTCCGCGTCGCGAGCAACCGGGTTGCCAAGCATGTCCACGCATGTCACCCCCCACCGGACAGGCAGGCGGTAGCGGGCTTCGGATCCTGTTTGCGTTAGGAGAACGGCGGTCGCTTTTATCTGGTTATTGAAGATGGAAGCATTTATACCTTGTGTTGGATTGATCTTCTTCTCGAAATGAAGTGAATCGAGTTGCCATGCCAGATTGGAAAACGCGGCCGCACTGGGGTTTAGATATCCGTCGTCCGTGGTCAAAGTCCTCAGTGTGGGTTTGTGTCCTGGCAGGAATGGAGCGGCGCTGGGTTTGGATTCGTTGATGAATATCTTTTGAGCGCCTGTTTCCAGAGCCGCTATCATGTAGCGGCATGTTTCATCCGCAATTTTCAGCGACTCCTCCTGATTCTGGAAAGGAACTGTCACATTGTAGAAACCCAAACTGGAATTGATGCGGGTTGGTGCCGCATCGGTGATCCAGATCGGTTTGGTCGAATTGGGGAATTTCTGTTGTATTGGCCGTAGGATGTTATTGCTATCGGCTTGAACGGCAGCTTCGATAGTGCCGCTTTCAACCATGGGAGCATCATGGTAGGCTACCACATCGAGAGCATCCCATCCACCAAGATCAAGCACGCCGCGCACCCAATCGGTCGCTGACGCCTGACCTTTGAAGCCCTTGATTTGGGC
>JBAXOP010000436.1:0-4070 GCA_037133195.1 Verrucomicrobiota bacterium
GAGGCAATTCTATTGGGGATCGTTGACATTTGGGTCGGAGGTCGGAGGTCGGAGGAAGAGATTTTGGATTTTGGATGACAGAGAGCTTGGCGCGGTGCTGTCTCTAATTCAAAATTCAAAATTGTCCGCAGGGCTGGAAGGAACGATCAGAATACCAGCGATTGATGGATGAAGCGGAGCCTTCCGTGCGAGCAGAAGCAGGATATGCGCGGATATTGCAAGGATACGCGGAGCACGTGATGACCCGCATTCATTTCTCACGCAAACTACAGGAGTCTCCAATAATCGAAAACGTTGTTGACTAGGCCTCGGGGGAGCCCGGGCGGGCATGCGCGTCAAGCTAACCCTCGTCTCTTTCCAGGAGATTCTTCAAGGTGGCAAGCGAAACGAGATCTAGGTCGCGTTCCCGTTCGAGGAAAGGGCGGACGTCCGTCCGGGCACGCTCCCAGTCCACGGTGGCAAGCCGTTGCAGCAGTTCGTTGCGCCAGTTTTCCGTATCCAGAACCGGTCCGGCCCAGCCGGTTTGCGACAACGCGGCATTGAGCAAACCCAGATTCGGGGCGGGCCAGCGGCGGTCGGCTAGGTACCATGCCAGATCGTAGAGATCGCGCCCCTTGGTCCATCTCCGGCTCATAACGGCATGCAGCTTGCCGGCGAGAAGCGACCCCTTGACGTAATGGCGGAGGTTGAGCGTGACATGACGACGGATGATGGACGTCGTCACGACCGCGCCGGACGGCGGGCGAGTATCGAGTTCCAGTTTGATGGATAGCACCTGGGCCGGATGTGGTGAGAGGCCGATGTCGTGCGGAAGTCCCGGGAAACGCCGCCAGGCCGACAGTACAGTCTTGCGCTCGTTCACGGTCACCTCAGTCCGATAGTTCTCACTCGTCAGCGTCCGCTTTACCGCTTCCAAGGAGCGCGTGAATGACGGGTCGTCTCCTTCTTGGATCAGCGAGAAGTCAAGGTCTTCGGAAAAGCGCGGAATGGAAAAGAGAAAACGCAGGGCCGTACCGCCGACAAAGGCCCAGCGCATGAACGCGCCTGCATCCTGAAGCGCTTCCAGGGCACGGGCCTGCAGGTACTCGCGGGCCAGGCAGTTGCGGGCCAGCAGGGTAGGTCCGCTTTCGACGAGTTGGCGCAAGTAGTCCTTCATAGCGGATGGCCCTCTTCTTCAGCGAATAGCGCCCGGATGAGTTTGGCTGCCCGCCGCAGTTTGGGCTTGCCGCTGCGCCCGGCCAGTTCATCGAGCGCCGCGAGCTGGAACGCCGCCGGGTTTTGCAATCGGAGTTCGCGAAGGAAATCCTCATCATCCGCACCGGGAGTCAGATGGACCAGATCGAGCAGCGCCTTTTCCGGCGAGGCCACAAAGGCGAACTGGCGGGCCGCCACCTCGATGTTCGAATAGCCGAAACGCAACGCTTCCGCCAGATGAAAGAACCGGAACCCGCCGAGCGGTGTCTCCGCCATGCCGGGCCGCCCCGCGCCCACGCTGGTGACCACCGGCACATGTTCGGGAATGACCCCATGCCATTCCAGCGCGGACTGAAGGCTCACGTAGGTGCCGCGTCGCAGTCGGTTGGCCACCAGAAACGGGTGCGGCTCGACCTTGCGCCACGGCGGTGCCAAGGCATACAGCCCCCGGCGGAACTGAAGCAGCCGGCCCGCCTTCACCCAGCGTGCCAACTGTAGCCGCAAAGACAGATCATTCGCACTCCCGGACAGTAGAAGCCCGGACGAAAAAACCGGCTCATCGGCAACCAAAGCCTGTAAATTGTCAAATTTCATCGCGACAAATTGGCATAAATGATGATTAAACGCAACGTTTTATCCATCCTACAGCGACTCGATCTTCTTCATGCGCAAAACTACAGGAGTCTCCAATAATCGAAAACGTTGTTGACTAGGCCTCGGGGGAGTCCGGGCGGGCATGCGCGTCAAGCAAAGGATTGCCACAGCGTAAAACAGCCGTCCCGGCTGTTACGGACAACAGGCGTCTCGCCTGTTGTGATCGGATAAAGGGACAGTAAAATTATCCGGGATATTGGATTTTGGATGACAGAGAGCTTGGCGCGGTGCTGAGGCGGGAGGAAGAGATTTTGAATTTTGGATGGAAGATCACGGCTGCATCACTTTGAGTCGGCCGAACATCGTGGGGCTGGCACCTTGCGGAATGGTCACCGTCACGGGTTGCACGCCAGCGCCGTCGGCACTGCCTAAAGCCACCTCGGTCCCCTTGGTTCCTGTGATGCTCACATCTGTCCAATGGCTCAGGTCAGAGCTGTATTGGAAAATCTGGGTGGTATCCTGCTCCGACACCACCCGGCGGCTGAAGGTAAAGACGAAGTTGTTGGCGACTTTGGTCACGGACGGCAGGATCGCGGATGACGCTATGCCCGGATTTCCGTTGAGCACATACTCCAGCAAGTTGGGGATGCCGTCGTGATCCGGGTCGCCGGAGGCCGTGGCATCCACCAGACCGGGGTAGGTGGCGATCCATGCGGCGTACCCGCTAACAACTTGGTCAATGCTGGTCACTTGCAGTCTGCCGAACATGGACGCATTCGTCCCCGCAAGGATGGTCACGGTCACTGACTGAATGCCATTGGCGTCAGCGGTACCCAGAGCGACCCTGGTGTCGGTTGGAGAGGTGATCAAGACATCCGTCCAATGGCTCAGGTCGGAGCTGTATTGGAAGATTTGGGTGGTGTCTTGCGCCGATGCCACCCGGCGGCTGAACGTAAAGACGAAGTTGCCAGCAACCTTGCTCACGACCGGTAGGATCGCCGTGGATGCTGCGCCAGGGTTGCCATTGAGCACATATTCCAGCAGGTTGGGGATGCCGTCGTGATCGGGGTCGCCGGACGCCGTGGCATCCGCCAAGCCAGGGTAGTTGCCGATCCACGCGGCATATCCAGTGCTGGCACCGGCGGCCCGCGTCACGGTGATGGTGTAGAACTGGCTGGTTGTCCCGTCCTGTGCCGTCACCAGCACGGTGATCGTGTTGGTCCCCACCGAGAGGGAAACCGGGCTGCTGGCCGAGCCCGAGGCAACGGACGTACCGTTGACCATGATAATGGCATTGGCCTGCGCGGCGGTCGGCGTGACGGTGAGGCTGGCGCTCGCGTTGCTCACGCCGGTGGAATAAGCAAGCGTGCCGGAGGCGAACGCGGGGCTGAGCGTGCCGCTGCTCAACGCGAGGTTGGACAGATTGTCGTTGTTGCTCAACGTGGTGAAGCTGCCGGTCACGCTGTAACTTGTGCCGATGCTGTTGGTGGCATACGCGGCGAACGTATAGGCCGTGCCAGGCGTGAGACCGCTGACAGGCACAGTAATGACGCCGGTGGTGCCTGTGCCTGGCACATTGGTCACGCCCGTGCCGCCGAGCCGCGGGTTGCTGGTGGTGGCGGTTGGGGCATAGACCACGCCGCGTGCGGTGACGGTGGGGCCGCCATCGCTGGTCACATTGCCGCCGAGGGTGGCGGTGGTGCCGGTGATGCTGGCGGATGTGGGACTGGTGACCACCGGACTGATGCCGGTCGCTACAAAACTCACCTGATCCACCCAGCCACAATCGGCACCGAAACTGCCCACGTTATCCTTCGTGTAGGACCACTGGAGGGTGTGGCTGCCGGCGGTTAGCGAGTAGGATTTCTGCCGCCAATCCACCTCGCCGCTGATCTTGCCGCTTTGTTCCACCCCGTCGATCGAAAAACTCAGAAAGTCATAGCCATATACGGAGGAAACCTTCCACCAGAAACTCACCGTGCCCGGACCGGCAGCGGTGAGGGTAAAGGCGGAACTTTGGTTGTCAGATATTACCCCGCTTTGGCCTGCGGAGATGCCGTCATGTGTGGTGGTGGACTGCCACACCCAGGGGGCTTGGCCGCCAGGGGTGATGGGCGTGCCCGGGAGGTCGATACCAACCGCGACATTTAGGTTTGGATCCAAGCCGTTGCCGGTCAGGCTGATGTCGAAGGGATTTTCGTTGGCGTCGTTGCTGGCAATGTGAATGGCGGCGCTGCGGGTGCCCAATGCGGCGGGCGCGAAAGTGACGGTGAAAGAGGTGC
>JBAXOP010000437.1:0-4028 GCA_037133195.1 Verrucomicrobiota bacterium
AGTCCTTCATGACCTCCTTGCTGATGCTGCCGTCGGGCTCGAGGAATTTTGCGCTGATATCCATGTAATGCACCGCCCCACCTTGGTATTTCGCGATCAGCGCGTTGGTGGCTGCAATTTTATCGCGGCCGGGATTCGGCTTCTCTCCACGCGGGAAGATGCCAAGCAGCAGGATCTTGGCCTGTGGCTGTTTGGTCTGGATCAAATCGATGATCGCCTTGACTCCGGCCGCCGCGTCAGCCGGCTCGGCCTTCTTGTCAAACAGGTTGTTAGTGCCGATCATGACGACGAACAGCTTCGCCTTGTAGCCGTCCAGCTCGCCGTTCTGGAGCCGCCAGAGGACGTTCTGTGTCCGGTCGCCGCCGATGCCCATATTGACGGCCCGGTAGAAACCCCAGTACTTCGCCCAGGACGGTTCTCCCCGCCAGCGCGCCGTGATCGAGTCACCAACAAAGCCCACATCGATCCGGCCCTCCATCTTCTTGATATCGGTCAGGATCCTCTCACAATTGCCGTTCCACCATTTCTCGCCGTTGGTTTTCGCGGCCACGGGTTGGGTGGTCTCCAAGCCGGCGGCATGCGCGGCAAATCCGGCAAGGGCTGACAGCGCAAGTATCGTTAGACGTGTATGGTATGGTTTCATGTGGGATCGGGTTGCTGGGATACAAGATTCGGGCCCCTTGAAATTGTCGCTGTATTGGGCACCGGGGTAGCCTTTGGCGAGGTGGCTGTGAAGCGCGGGAGAAGGAATGAGGCTGATCATCGGTTCATGTGGAGCTTTTCAGGATTCTTTTGGGGAGGCAATGCGGAAGTGGGGGATAAGAAGTACTGAGTGAGCGGTGGAAGAGGGAGTGAATGACGATTGATGATTGTTGATTTCAGAATTTAAATTTGGAAGAGGAAGAAATCGCCGTTTCGTCAGTTCAAAAATCAACAATCGGAGTTCATCAACCGTCAATCGGGGCAGCATAGATCACGGGCCTCACCGCCCCTTCAACATCGCAAGGTTGGCCTCGGCGAAGGTCTTGCCCATGAGGGCGAAGGTTTTGGCGCACCCGAGGTAGTGGTAGCCGGCGTTGGACGCGCCGCGCTTCCACTTGGCGGCTTCTTCGGGACTGATGAGTTCAGCCTCGTATTTCTTGAGGTATTGCTTCTGTTGGGCCTCGTCCATCGAGCCGTCCTTATTCGGGCCGTTCTTGTCCTTGACCCTGAGCAGGTAGCCCATCTGTTTCACCTTGGCGTGTTTCGCGTCGATCACCGCGAGTTCCTCCGCCCAGAAGGGTGCGGTTTGCACCGCGGCGACGTTGCCCTTGAATTCGGGCATCGATGCGGGAGCAGCCATGGCTTCGCGGAAGGAGATGATGTTGCCCTTCGCATTCAGGCCGTCCACGCCGAGCACGCCGATGACGAAGGGCATCCTGGGTGCCTTGAGGTCCTTGCGCACGTCGCGGATGAAATCGGCCAGCCACTCGCTGTATTTCGAGTAATCGTTGGTTTTGCCATCCGGGCCTTTGGGATAGGTGCCGCCATCCACGAGGTCATTGAAGCCTTGGAGCCAGATGAAACCGGAGATTTCATAACCGTCGGCGGGATTGTAGGCCGGGCAGACGCGCTTGGGATCGGCCATCACGCTTTTCACGTGGTCGATCATGAAGTGATAGAAGCGGCCACATTCCTTCGCCTTCTTGGCTTTCTCCGCCTCGATGTCCTTGCCCTGTTTTTTCATCTGTTCGAGTTGCATCTCGCTGAACACGTATGGCCCGGCGCTGGGCGGGCGAAACTCGGTGTTGAGGCTCCGGCCGCCCCATGCGGTCTTGATGAGGAGGACCGGTTCCTTGAGCGCGGCGTCCATGGCCAGGCCGAAGGTGAACTCGGGGCCGATCTCGCCGCTGGCCTGCGTGGGATTGGAGCCTCTCGCGCCGAACCCCGCGGTGAGCTTGCCGGTGCCTTCGCCGTTGGCGTTGCCTTCGTAATGGCCGGTCAGGTAGGAGATCCACGTGTGGTCGGCGACGGCGGGCTTGCCGTCCGGGCCGCGCATCTTCTTGAGCAGGGGCGCGGTGGCGGGGTCGTCACCGATGTAGTCGAAAGTCTCGATGCGTGCGTGGCCCTCCATGTTCGACTGGCCGGCGAGGATGAAGACTTTCATTGGTTTCGATTCTGCGCCGATGGTGGCGAGAAGCACGGATGTTAGAATGGCGGTGATGGCTTTCATGATGTTTCGTTTGCAAGAGGAATACGCAGCGGGCGATCCGGATCTAGCGGGGCCACCGCCATTCCGTTGAAATAAATGGCCGGCCATACCCGGCTCGCCCATCATGGCCGCGCCGCGTACTTCCGGCTGAACGGAGCCCCGCCCACGAGTTCCTTGACCTTGCCGCCGATGGCTTCCGCCCAGATATCAAAGCCCTCAGGTCCAAGATGAAGGAAGTCCTTCATGACCTCCTTGCTGATGCTGCCGTCGGGCTCGAGGAATTTTGCGCTAATATCCATGTGTGCCCGTGATCGAGTCACCATACGATTTATCTGTCACTCTGTGTCCAGTCATTGACTGGGTACCGCGAGCCTTCCACCTTGAGAAAGTCCAGAAATACCGGCGCGAGGATGATTCCGGGGATGCCCATCACGCTTTCACCCAGAATGAGCGCGATCAACGTCAGCCACATGGGATGGCGGATGCGCGAACCGATGATATTGCTGTTGAGGAAATACTCGAGCTTGTGAATGACAAGCAAAAAGGCCAGAGCCCCACCCGCCATTTGGGGTGAGATGGAGAGGGCGATTCCCACAATCAGGGTGTTGCTCAAGAGATTGCCGATAATGGGCAGCAAGCCGCATAGGAATGTGAGCGGAATCACCACACCGACGTAGGGGAGTTGCAAGGCTAACACAAACGCAGAAGTGGCGGCGGTGTTGATAGCTGAAATGATCATTTGCGCTCCCATCACAGTCTCAAAGCACCGGTATAACGACTGGAATCGGCTCAGTATCAAGGAATAATACTGGGAATAAAGCGTGGCGGCACCTGGCATGACATCCTCGGGCGCGCGTTGTAAAAAAATTCCGATGGCGATGACCCCCCCCACGACCAAGATCACAAACTCCTTGGTGGCTATTTTGGCAAAGTTGCCCACCACCCCTTTGGCCTCTCGCAAGGCATTGAGGACCACGTCCTTGAGGCTGTCCTTGTCATCAAATGGCAGCACAATCCCGTGGCTGTTGGCGTATTGCACCACCTCTGGGATGGACTTCGAGGCGATCTTGGGCAGCGCCTCAAAGGTCTCCCGCAGAAAATAGGCGAAACTGCTGAAAAATACGCACACCGCGATCAGGAACAACGACACCGCCAGGCGTTTCTTGCCGCGATACGTCAGCTTGTTCAGGGCGAAGTAGCTAAACAACACCGTGATCAACAGCGTCGCCATATGAAGCCAGCCTGCCAGCACCAGCACTGCGGCAAAAAACGCGTAAGAGAAGAGCACAGGTTTGGTGAGGGTTGAATGCATGGCGACAACTCAGGTAACCTATCTCAAACCCCAAGACCAGCGCGAAGATTCCGAAGGTTCTTCTTAAGGCGTTAGCCCGACTTTCGCTGTTAGTGCGTTTTTCTGATCCAAATCGTTGGGATTGCGTTCATTTTCTCAAAAGGTCTCCACCACAGGCATTGGATTTCTGAACGGAGCCGCCCCCGGTGACGCGGCGGTTTTCCCGACACTCCAGTAGCGGTGTTCCTTGCCGTCCTTGAATCGTTTGTTCGCTCGCAAAAACATCTTCCGATGCGGCGAATATTGCACGCTACCGGGCGGGCTGTCCATGGGGTGGGTCTCCACCACAGGCGCTTTTGCAAGGCGGCCCTAGTAAAATCAAGGGTTCCAGCGTCTCAGGGGAGCAAAATTAGCCGATTCTAGCAACTAACAGCGAAAGTCGGGTTACCCGCCAGCGTCACACCACTTCGGCGCTCCGTTCTCGTCAACCACCATGCTTCTGCAAGGCATTATTCCCATACAAACGCGCAATCCTGGATGCCGAAA
>JBAXOP010000438.1:0-4014 GCA_037133195.1 Verrucomicrobiota bacterium
GAGTGGGTCGAGCAGTAGCTGGTGAACCTTTTCGGGCTTGGTGTAGCGCTTCATGTGCAGCTCGCGGCCGTCGGTCAGCGCCAGGGCGCCACAGACCGGATGGGAATGCCCTTCGAGGACGGCAAGGCATTGCCACAGACTGCCCACACTAGCCGTTATCAGGTGGCGCGCCGCAGTACTTTTCGCCGTTTATAGGTCGAGGAAAATGGCGTGCGGCACTGCCCGGCCCACGGCACCTATCACAGACCGATCCATTTGAGGGCGGCTTCAAGCCGTTCGGGGGCGGCATCGGAATGGGACATATCGGGCACGTCGAAGAATTTGTAATTCATTCGGTAGGCTTCCCATAGCTTGGAGGATTTCTGGATTTCAGCGTAATTCTGATCCTTGTCGCCGGATATCACACACCACTTGTGCTGCTTGAGGACGCCGGACTTGAAATCGCGCGCTTCCAAGCCTGGAAAGTGCCCGCAGCTTCCAGGTTGCGGCAGATAACTTTGCGCGGCATGGCTCACCGACCCCATGAATGTGTCGGGAAACATCGCATGAAGAAGCATGCCGATGTGGCCGCCTCCGGAAAAGCCACCCACACCGATGCGCTTGGCATCGGTCTTGTATTGGGCACGCACAGCACTGAGAGCGTCGACAGCTAGCTTGATCCGGCGGAGCATGGGCTGGTCGTTGGAGGTGCCCTTGGGGCTGATGTAGATGAGGTTGAGCCGGTCCATCACGGCCGCATAGCCCTCGACGTTCTCGCCGTCGTCACCAGGACTGACGTGCAGATAGATGCCGAAGGGTTTGGTGCCATCGTAGCCGGTCGGGACATAGACGATGGCTTTGGCGGTGGCGGCATCATAGGCAAACTCAGCTTTGGCATCTTTTTTATTAGTGCTCCAATCCGCAGGGAACTCGCCTTTGGCAAAAGCCTGATAGACGGCTTTGGCGTTGCGGTGGCCCAAGTAGAGCTTGGTCTCCGAAAACGCCGGCTTGGCAATGGCAAAATCCTGAATCCAGCCCGTGTGCGATTTTTCCGAGGCTGGAGTAGCGACCCTTTGCTCCTTGATGAACACCTGATCCGCAGCGGAAAACTTGGCAATTGCGTAACTGATTTCCTTGCCATCCCGTTTCAGGACCACTGTGGCACCATCGCATGAAACGTAATCCGCCTCGATCTTCTGGCCGCCTTGATTGCTCCACTCGCGGGCGAACAAGGCAAATGACAGCAACAGAGTCAAGGTGAAGCATGACGTGAGGAGGTGCATGAATCAAACTACCCCATTGCGGCGGGAGCTACAAGGCGGAATTTTAACATGTGTAATTAACCCGAACTCCGATTTTGACCCCCCGGTCGTGATTCACAACTCATTGATAATCATTTGCATGCACGGACGAAATCCAACTTCGCCGAAGTTGGATTTGGTGCATGGGCCTGCCCCCAAAAAATCCCCGTAATCCGCGTAATTCCGGCCCTTCCATCGGCATCCCTGTGATTCTAACTTCGGATTTCGGGATTAATAGATTTTAACACAAAAAAAGCCCGTCGGATCAATAAGACCGGACGGGCTTGAGTGTAGAGAGGTTGTCGCGGGATCGCTAGATTTCCAAGACCGGCACCTCGGTCGGGCCGTCACCGCTGATGTGCAGCACCTTGCCTTTGGCGTCGAGTATCACGACCCGTTCCTTCTCGAACTGCATGCCCGCGATCTGGGTAGCGACGAAGTTCTGCGAAAGGATGAGTTTGAGGGTGACCACGTGGACGTCGTTGAAGGTTTTGTCATCGAGCTTGTACTCTTTGTGGAACTTGACGCCGGCGTGGTAGTCAAGGCGGCTAGAAGGCTGCATATAGCGATTGAGAGCCTGCTTGCCGTATTTTCCAGCCAATTCCGAGTAATAGGCGACGGTGTCGGCGGTGATCGCAAAGGGAATACGGATGCCGAGTTGCTCTTTGTACCACCATACCTTGTCTCCGGCTGGCAGCGGCGCTTCTACCGCTTTATCTTTCTTCGTGTGCAGCCACGTACTCCATCGCTGCGTGTGCCAGAAAGCCCGAGCGTGATCCCCCTTGGCGGGCTGCAAACGAATCAATCTGCACCAGAAGCCGCTCAGGCAGTGTGATATTGACCCTCTTCGCCTTGCCAGACAGCTTCGACACGTCCACATCAACTAGGGCCCAGACTCCACCACGGAAGGTCTTGCTCGAACGATAGAATTCGACGCTCCGTGCTGATGGAACCGGCATACCGTCGATCATCAAGCCTTCTATGTGGCATTCAATCGCCTCAATGGCGTTCGAGAGCGCTTCATCAGTGGTAGCTCCGGCTGAAAAGCAACCGGGCATATCTGGAACTGTGACACCGTAGTCGGAGTCGCTGTCCTTGTGAATGACAATTGGAAATCTCATGGTTTTATGGTGGCCAGGGCCATCCAGCTTGGTGGAAGATGCTCCTCAACGTACCGCGCGGGAAGTCCTTCTTCGGATGCGGCACTGTGACACGCCCACCTCGCTGGTGATGTTTGTATTGATGATGTGCCCCGCGGACATTCGCCAACTCCCAGCCATCCGCCTTGAGTTTGGAGATGATGTCGCGACTGGTCACGCCGGGAAGATACACACGGTACACACCCGGTCAAGTCCCGAATTCTGACTTTCTTTTGCGAACGTCGAGCCCTGCCGCCGGGCGAAAACGTAGTGGTTGAGGTGAAATTCCGAGGCTGAAGCCGGTCAGCAGCGGCGAATTGTTGGACGATTCTTTCTGCTAGTCCAGGGGCGCAATCTTCGAAGGTGCCTCCATCGCTTGAGCGGTGCGGAAAGCTTCTCTTAATTCGTCTTGGTGAATCGCTGCCCACTCAATGACAAGCCCACGGGCTCTCGGAGGAAGTTGCCCTTCGATGAACGCCAAGGTGTCGATATCGATGACCGCTTTTCGCCCAGCGTAAAGCGCATGGAAATGCGGCGGCTGGTGATCACCGAAATACATCTGGATTACGATACCGTAAAATCTCGAAAGCTCAGGCATGGGCTGGCAGTTTGTGTAGGGTTGGAAAAACTTCCTCGGGGCTCTTCCCAGTCAGCTTCATGTACAGCGCGTCAGGACACAGGTCGAGACCTCCAGGCCATTGGGGATGTCCCGCGTCTGCTAGAATCACCTGCTCAAATACTCCGGACTTCAACCACGCGGAAAACACTCCACGCCCCGCATATGAAGACAAATCCACCTCGCCACACGCTCCGTCGTCGTATCGGAGGAATAGCCTGTAGCCGTTTTTGGGAACAATCTCGGTGAGTTTCATCGGCGGTAAGCTACGCCTGCTTCCCCAAATTGTCGAGCCTCATTTTCGGAGCGCTCGCAGATCTGAATTGGGGTGGAAGGCGGGTAAGTGAGGAGGCCATTGGTGGAGATTCTCCTCATTGAGACGGCCCAATCGAGTCAAGGGATAGAATCGGTCATTTAATTCTCTTCGTCCAACGCTGAGCTATGGCAGCCGCGTGGTTGGGGTGAGTTGGCGGGGCTGTTGAAAGGCTGTTGACGGCTTGCCATCAGCGTCTGAGTCTTCATTTCTTTGACGGTCAAATCACCAAAGCCTCATCCACGGAATTCGTTGGTTCTCTGCCCAGTCAAGCTTCATCACAGATCCAGTAAATTTGATTCTTCAGTTAGATACATACCAGTAGATATACGATATTCCGATGTAAAATAACGGAAATTCTTGGTTGGAGAATGCCGATACCCAAGTATCGACCCAATCTAGGCAATCCAGAATCACTGCCCATTTCTGGGATTAAAACGGCAGATCGCCTTTGAGAACTCTTGTCCTGCGGATATGTTCCCGGTACTTGCTAGGTTGTAGGTAAAGGCTCTTGAATTCATTGTATTCTCAGAACGTCGAGCCCTGCCGCCGGGCAAAAACGTAGTGGTTGGAGTGAAATTATGGGGCTCATCCCGGTCGGCTACGGCGATTTGTTAGGCTCATTTCTTACTTATTTCAGGGGTAACCGTAAATACCCCCTCTTTC
>JBAXOP010000439.1:0-3995 GCA_037133195.1 Verrucomicrobiota bacterium
CACGACATTTACGAACCACAATCCCCGCCCCACCGCCGCCCCATCTCCATCTGCAATGCCGAGGACCGCATCGGCACCCAGCGCGTCTGGGTCGATCCTAAAAAAATTGTGGGCATCGTTGAGTCCAATCGTGAAGATGAAGTGAAGGAATTCACTCCGGTCACCGAAATCACCACCCGCATCGGCCAGCATGTGGCGGAGTTTCTTGCCGCTGAATTGCGCAATGGCCGTATCCCAAAAGGCTTTCTGCCTATTCAATCCGGTGTCGGCAACGTCGCCAATGCGGTGCTCAGCGCCATGGGCGCCCATCCGGAAATCCCGCGCTTCCAGATGTACACCGAGGTGATCCAGGATTCGGTCATCGATCTGATCCAACAGGACCGTTGCAGCTTTGTTAGCGGGTCTTCCCTCACCCTCAGCAATCCGGTCCTACAAGGCGTTTATGATAACCTCGAAAGCTACCGCGGCCGCATGCTGCTGCGGCCCCAGGAAATCACTAATAACCCGGAAATCGTCCGCCGCATCGGCATCATCTCGATCAACACCGCGCTGGAAGCCGATATCTTCGGCAATATCAATAGCACCCATGTGTTAGGCCAGAAAATGATGAACGGCATCGGTGGCTCCGGCGACTTCACCCGCAACGCCTATATCTCGATTTTCACCTGCCCCTCCACCGCCAAGGGTGGCAACATCTCGGCCATCGTGCCGATGTGCTCCCACATGGACCACAGCGAGCACTCGGTACAGGTGCTCGTCACCGAGCACGGCGTGGCCGACCTGCGCGGCAAGGACCCCCGCGAACGCGCCACCGCTATCATCAGCAACTGCGTGGATCCATCATACCGGGACTTGATTTGGACATACTTCAAACTCACCGAGAACGGTCACACCCCGCAATCGTTCCGCTCCGCCTTTGCCTTCCATGAGGCATTTCTGCAGAGTGGCAACATGCACGACACTCAATTTTAAAGCACATAATTCACTCATGCCAACGCCCGCCCACGCCGAACTCCTGCTCGCGGAATTTCCCGAGCACACCTACGAACAATGGCATCAAGCCGCCGAAGCGTTGCTCAAAGGTGCCTCATTTGAAAAACTTCTCGTCAGCAAGACTTACGAAGATATAACTATCCAGCCGATCTATCGCAGCGAGGATATCGCCAACCTCGAACACCGCAAGCACCTCCCGGGCTCCGGTTCGCAGGTGCGAGCCAGCCAGCGCGGCGGCTTTCTCAAGACCGGTTGGGAGGTTTCCCAAGAACTCATCACCCGCTGCCCCGCCAAGTTCAATCAACTCGCACTCGAGGGCCTCCGCGGCGGCCAGTCCGAACTCAATATCCCCGTAACGGAGCGCCAGCTTGAGCCGGCGTGTCCCTCATCTCCCGGCCTAGTCCTAAAAAATCTCTCATCCCTCCAAACCGCTCTCACCGATATAGATCTCGGCGCCATCTCCACATTCTGGCGCGCCGCTTCTGGCTCACTCCCCGTCGCTGCCTTGGTATTCGCCTCAGCACAGCAACGCGGCCTCGATCTAGCAACCATGCGCGGCTGCTTCGAAAACGATCCCCTCGGGGACCTGGCCCGCCACGGCAATCTTGAGGCTGGCCTAGGCCTGCGCCTCGACCACCTAGCCGCGCTCACGGGTTTTGCCAGCGCCAAGGCACCGCACATTCAGACAATTTCGGTCCAGGGTGATGTTTATCACAACGGTGGTGCCTCCGCCACCCAGGAACTCGGCTATGCCATCGCCACGCTCGTCAGTTATATCGATGAGTTGCAAACCCGTGGCATCGCCCCGGCCACTGCCTTCCAACACGTCCGCCTGTGCCTCGCCGTCGGCTCTGACTATTTTATGGAAATCGCCAAGCTGCGTGCCGCACGCTGGCTCGTTAGCAAGGTCGCCGCCGCTTATGGTGTCTGCCAACCGGCTATCCATATTCATGCCAGCACGTCGCGCTGGAATAAAACCACCTATGATGCCAACACCAACATGTTGCGCGTCACAGCCGAGGCATTCGCTGCGGTGGTCGCCGGCGTGGACAGCCTGCACATTGGTCCCTACGACGAACTTGTCGGCGGTGGCGACGCATTTTCCCGGCGCATTGCCCGCAACATTCATATCATCTTGCGCGAGGAATGCGGGTTGGACCGGGTGATTGATCCGGCCGGCGGATCTAACTACATTGAATGGCTAACCGACCAAGTGGCGGCCAAGAGTTGGACGATTTTCCAGGAGGTAGATGCCGAGGGAGGCATGCTCGCCGGTCTTGAAAGCGGCCGGATCCAGGCTGCCGTGGCGGCGGTGTGCAATGCCAAGCTACAAAACATACGCCGCCGCAAGGATAAGCTCGTCGGTTGCAACATGTATCCCGATCTCAAGGGCAAGAAACTCACCCCCCCAACGATCACCGCTCCCCACGCGCCTGCCGGTCCCGCAACGGGACCCAGCTTCCAGCCGCAGGCGTCCTCTACCAGCGCCGCACTGGTCGCCGAAGCCATCGCCGCCGCTCTCAACGGCTCCACAACCGCCGACATCGCCGCCGGTTGTGCCATCCAACAGCCATCGGCCCCCGCTCTAACCATCGCACCGATCCCCCAGCGCCGCGCCGCCGAGGAATATGAAGCGTTGCGCGATGCCGCAGCCGCCTTCGCCCGATCATCCGGTGCCCCTCCCGCAATCCTCCAACTCAATATCGGCCCGTCCGGCCGCTACCGCCTGCGCGCCGACTGGACTGCCTCGTTCTTTGAGGCCGCCGGCTTTGCAGTGGATGGCAGTCGCGACTTTGCCGCCGTTGCCGACGCCGCGCAAGCCGCTGCAGCCAGCACGTCGAGCATCGCCGTGATCACTTCAGACGATGCCACCTATCTGGAGTCGGTTGCGCCCCTCGCCACCGCCGTCAAAGCTGCCCGGCCGGATCTCACATTACTGGTTGCAGGCGCTCCCGGCGACAACGAGGCCGCATGGCGCGCCGCAGGAGTAGATAATTTCGTCAACGTCCGCTCCAACAATTACGAACTCAATCACCAGCTCCTCGCAAAAGCCGGAGTTCTCTAAGACAGCAAGACACAAGACAGCAAGACACAAGACAGCAAGACACAAGACAAGAATGCTCACTCTTCAGATGCCTTAAACGTCTCATTTCATGTCTTCACCGTTCCTTTCACTTTTCACTAGCCACTAACCACTCACCCCGATGCTTGCTCTTCTCTTGCGTCTTGCGTCTTGAAGTCTTGCGTCTTTTCCAATTTCAGCTTTTTCTTCCTATGAGCCGCCCGAATTTTGCCACCATCCCCTATTCCGCCCCACCGGCCGACCTTAGCTACGCCGAGTGGTGCCAATCCCTCGAATCCGAAATTGGTAAGCCTATCGCCGATATCGTGTGGGACACCATGGAACAAATCCCGGTCAAGCCGCTATACACCGAGGCCGATACCGCGGGCATGGAACACCTTAAATATCAGGCCGGTATCGCCCCGTTCCTGCGTGGTCCGTACGCCACCATGTATTGCTTCCAGCCATGGACGATCCGCCAGTACGCCGGTTTTTCGACCGCCGAGGAGAGCAACGCGTTCTATCGGCGCAATCTGGCCGCTGGCCAAAAAGGCCTCTCCGTCGCCTTCGACCTCGCCACCCATCGCGGCTATGATTCCGATCATCCGCGCGTCGTTGGCGACGTCGGCAAAGCCGGCGTAGCCATCGACTCGATCCTCGACATGAAAGTGCTTTTTGACAGCATACCGCTCGACAAGGTGTCTGTGTCAATGACCATGAATGGCGCGGTGTTGCCCATTCTCGCATTCTACATCGTCACGGCTCTGGAACAAGGAGCCACCTACGAACAACTCGCCGGCACTATCCAGAATGATATTTTGAAGGAATATATGGTGCGCAACACCTATATCTATCCGCCGGGTCCGTCGATGAAGATCATCGCCGACATCTTCGAGTTCACCTCGCAGAAAATGCCCAAGTTCAACTCGATTTCCATCTC
>JBAXOP010000440.1:0-3953 GCA_037133195.1 Verrucomicrobiota bacterium
GGGTCATCACCAACTTCTCCGCCGAAAGCCAAGGCATGACCTCCAAGAAAATCGTTGAGCGCCTGATCAAGGAAATGCGGGAAGCATGAAATACGATTTCCTCGATAACCCATTGCTCTCCCGCCTCGGTGCCTTACCCATCGAGGCACGCGTGCCAATGTTGGGCAACGTCGCCGGCAAACACCGCTCGCCTCACCGCGGGTCGTCGGTCGAATTTGCCGAATACCGCAAGTATGTCCCCGGCGATGACACCCGCCGCCTCGATTGGAAGGCATTCGCCCGCTCAGACAGGTTTTATATCAAGGAATTCGAGGCCGACACAAACTTGCGTGCCTACTTCGTCGTCGATGCCTCCGGCTCAATGAAATTCGCCGGACGTGGTGAGGCGAAAATCCAGTTTGCCCGTCGCATCGCCGCGTCGCTGTCCTATTTGCTTGTCAACCAGGGAGACGCTGCAGGCTTGTCCATTTGCACCGACAAGTTGCATCTGGAAGTGCCGCCAAGTCGCCGCGCTGCCCACCTCGACCGGCTCTTCAGCACCCTGGGGGCGCTCGCACCCAGCGGCCCCACCGGCCTGATCGACGCGCTCCATACGATCGCCGAAAAAGTCAGCCAGCGGGCGTTTGTGGTCATTCTTTCTGATTTGTTCACCGACCCCGATGCACTCGGCGACGCCCTGCAACACCTGCGCTACCGCAAACATGATATCTCCGTGTTTCATTTGCTAGACCCGTTGGAGATAGGCTTCGAGTTCGACCGCCCTCACCGCTTTGTCGATTTGGAGGACAACACCGCGCTAGTTGTTGAGCCAAACCTCATCGCCGAGGAATACAAGGCCGCCCTGCGCGATTTCCTCACCGCCGTGCGTGCCAAGTGTCACGATGCCGCCGCCGATTACCAAATGGTCCTCACCGACACCCCGCTCGAGCCGCTGCTGCGTGAATTTCTAACCGCGAGGCTGCCGAAGTCAAAGCACTAGGTCTTAAAGCACTAAATCTCAAATCATAAATTCTAAACGAAGAGAAGAAGGGGAAGCACTAAATCTTAAATCATAAATTCTAAACGAAGAGAAGAAGGGGAAGCATTAAATCTCAAATCATAAATTCTAAACGAAGAAAAGAGCAGAAGGAGAAGTACCCCGAATTACTAATTTCAAACAACTAGATGGAAGATAAGATACAGACATATGACTTGGAGGAGAGGACGTACCAGTTCGCTCTGCAGGTTCGTGTCTGTATTTCTGGCAGCAAGTGGACTCGTGAGCAGTGGACCGACGTCGATCAAATCCTGCGTTCGTCCGGCTCCGTCGCGGCAAATTATATCGAGGCCAACAACGCCGTCTCCAAACCCGACTTTATTTTCCGCCTCCGAGTCTCAAAAAAAGAGGCGAGCGAATGCCGTCTCTGGCTCCGTCTGCTCGCAGAGACCTCGACCTGCGAAACCCTAAAACTAAACCTCCGCAACCTCCACAAGGAGTCCGACGAACTCGCCCGAATCCTCGCAACCATCCTCCGCAACTCGCTCAAACAATCTCCCCATGAGCATCCAGCTTCGACTCAAAGCACTAAATCTTAAATCATAAATTCCAAACGTAAGACGCCATGACACAACTAGGAAAGGACTTTTTCTCTTCGTTTAGAATTTCATACTTAAGATTTAGTGCTTCCTCCTTCTTCGTTTAGAATTTCATACTTAAGATTTAGTGCTTCCCCTTCTTCTCTTCGTTTAGAATTTATGATTTGAGATTTAGTGCTTCCTCCTTCTTCATTTAGAATTTCATACTTAAGATTTAGTGCTTAAATAATGCTTTTCCTTAACTCCATCATGCTTTGGGGCCTGCTGGCCGCCAGTATCCCAGTGGTGATCCACTTGCTCAATCGTCGTCGCCACAAGACGATTCATTGGGCGGCGATGCAGTTTTTGCTTAAGGCGACCCGCGAGAGCCGTGGTAAGAAAAAACTGCGTCATTTCCTCATCCTCGCCTGTCGCACCCTCGGCCTGGTCGCGCTCATATTTGCCGCCGCTCGACCGATCGTTTCGGGCTTGCTTGGCTGGGGCGGCGGAGCGATCGATGTGGTGGTGTTGGTGCTTGACCGTTCGGCATCGATGGAGATCAAGCCCGGGGATGGTCTGAACCCGCGCCGCCAAATCGTTTTGGAAAAAGTGCGCGATGCGATGAAAAACCTCGGAAGCGCCCGTTTGGTGCTCATTGATAGCGCCAGTGGCCAACCCCAGGACGTGCCCTCGCCGGAGGTTCTCGCCGAGTTGTCCAGCACTGCCGCGACCGACAGCAGCGCGGATTTCGCAACCTTGCTCACCCGCGCCGCTGAGTATCTAGCGGAAACGCCCGGTCGCGCCGAAGTCTGGCTCGCCTCCGATCTCCAAACGTCCAACTGGCAACCCGAAAATGAACGCTGGGCTGCCGCCCGCGCCAGCCTCGCCAACCTCCCACAGAAACCCGCCGTGCGCGTCCTCTCGCTCACCGGTGCCACCGCTCCCAATGCTTCTATCCGCTTGCTCGGGTCGCGCCGCGCGGCCGACGAATTGCTGGTGGATCTGGAGGTAAGCCGCTCGGCCGACTCTCAGGTGGCAGCGAATCTGCCTCTGACCACCACCATCAACGGCACGCGCACCACTGAGACGCTCATATTGCCCGGCCAATCGCTGCGTTTCCAAAAACGTCTGGCCCTCCCCCCTGGCAATGATTCCGGCTCCGGTTGGTTCACGATCCCTGCCGATGGCAACCCGCGCGACAACGCCGCCTTTTTCGCCTACGGCCCCGCTCGCCCCATCAAGTCCCTCATCGTCGCCCCTCCAGGTGAAACCGCCGACTACCTCGCGCTGGCCGCCGCTCCGCCCGGATTTGGCAAACAACATGTCGAGCGGATAGATCCGTCTCAAGCAGCCAGTCTTAGCACCGCGGAGGTGTCCACCGTGCTGTGGGCCGCGCCGCTGCCCACCGGTGCCGCCGCTGATCACCTCAGCCGCTTCCTCGCAGCCGGCGGTCAGGTGATTTGCTTCCCGCCAGGCACCCCTCCGGCCAAGGCATTTCTCGAAATAAATTGGGGGCCATCCACCCCGGCCGAAAAAGATAAGTACTTTATCCTTAAGGACTGGGATCACAACGACGGCCCACTGCGCGATGGTATTGACGGCACCCCGCTGCCCGCCGAGCGCCTCAAAGCCATCCGTCGCCAAATCCCGCTTGGTGACGCCAGCCAACTCGCCCGCTGGGAGGATGGCGAGGCGTTGCTTACCCGCCGCATCATCGATCGCGGCACTCTCTGGTTCCTCGCCTCTACTCCCGATTACACGTGGTCCAACCTCGGTGATGCCGATGTCTTGCTGCCGCTGGTCCAGCGCATCCTCGCCCTCGGTGCCGAGCGCTTCGATGCCTCATACCTCACCACCGTCGGTTCCGAAGCCACCAAATCCCTCCCCGGCGAAACCCGCTCCCGCCTCGACGACTTCGGCAGCCCCGATCCCGCGAACGACGCCTACCTCGCCGGTATCTTCAAACTCAATGACCGGCTTCTGGCCGTCAACCGCCCGGTCACCGAGGATGCCCCGGAAATCCTCACCCGCGAAGCCCTCGACACCGCCCTCACCGGCACCGGCTACACATTGCTAGAGCAAGCCGGACAAGCCTCCGACCCCTCGCTCTCCCGCGATGTTTGGCGTGCTTTCCTCATCGCCGTCCTGTGTTTCTTCCTCACCGAGGCCATCCTTTGCCTGCCCAAGAAAACCACCGTCCAAGTTATCCCCGCTAATAGAAAAGCTGAAACGCTGAAAAGCTGAAATCAGAAAGGCCACCTTTTCATCGCTCAATTTTCCTGCCCTCAATCTTCCTGCCATAACTCTTCTCTTCATTTCAGCTTTTTCAGCATTTCAGCTTTTTCCCTCTAAATTTCAGCTTTTTCCACCTTCATCCCTCTAAATTTCAGCATTTCAGC
>JBAXOP010000441.1:0-3940 GCA_037133195.1 Verrucomicrobiota bacterium
GCGGCGAGGATGGATACGATTAGTTTGTGTTTCATACGCTTAGTTGTTCGGGAGTGAAGACGATAGGTTGCTGGCTGAGGGCGGAGGGATTGACAAAGTAGATGGGAGCTTCGCTGAGGAAGGCGTGGCGGGCATCGCAAGTGAGTTTAGCCTCGCCGCGCACGGCGGCGAAGAAGTTTTCCAAATGCGGTTGGTGAGGCGGCTTGTTGAGTTCACCGGGAAGCGAGAAGCCCTCCGGAGGTGCCGACACGCGCGAATCGGTCACTCCGCCGGCGACCGGTGCCACCACCGCCGCGGCCTTGCGACCGAGGAACCCGCGTTGCACGAGGTGATCCCAGGAGAGGGGGATTGGCTTGTCGGGCGGCGGCGCACTCGGATCCTTGGGAGCCGGGCTGGCTTCCTTGAAAATTTCCGTCGAGGACGAATTTTCTGAAATTTTGACGGTACCTTCGGTGCCCATGAATGACTCCCAGTAGCCGCCGCCGGAGCTGGTGGTGGTTAGCACCTGATAGAAAGCGCGCACCTGGCCCTGCGGTGTGTCGTAGTCGAAGAGAGCCATCACATTATCGAAATGCTCGCGTTCCTTGAAGTAGCTGTTGCCGCCAGTGGCGAACACTGATTTGGGGACGGCACCGAGGAACCAATTGAAGATATCAATTTGGTGGGCACCGAGGTCTGAGATAGCGCCGCCGGACAGGTCGCGGTAAAAACGCCAATTCATGAACTGATGCATATCCTTGAAACCATACTTGGTAAGAATATCCGACGGAATCGTCAGCTTGGGATTGTATGCGATATTCTGCGATGACTTCACCGCGCGATTCCACTGGCCGTTGACACTGACGATTTGGCCGCAAATTTTGTTGCCATTGATCAACTGGTCGAGGGTGAAGCGGTAGCGCGGGTTGCTGCGGCGCTGGTGGCCGATCTGGCACAGCTTGCCGCTTTTTTCCATGGCTTTGACCATGGCGCGGGCGCCGTCGATGGTGTTAGACATCATTTTTTCACAATAGACATTGAGGCCGGCGTCAAGGCATTTCACCGTGTGCGGCGAGTGCCAGAAATCCGGGGTGGCGATCACTGCGGCATCCAAGCCCTTTTCGGTGGCCAACAAATCGTCGATATCGGCATAGGCCGTGGGCTTGTGTCCCTGCAAGCCATTAACGCGGCCCACCGCCCCTTTGCGGTTATATTCCCAGATATCACACACCGCCTGGAAATGCAGGCCGGGAATGTTGCGCATCGACTCAAACAGGACTTGGCCCTGCTTGCCTTGGCCGATGAGAGCCACATTGAGTTTGTTAGAAGGACTACCGGCACTGGCGGCACGCAGGAGGCCCGGGGTGCCGAGCACCAAGCCCGCGCCGGCGCCGGCGGCAGTTTTCGCAAGGAAGTCGCGACGGTTGATAGATGAAGGAGGAGTTTCCATATAAAGTTCAGGGCTATGGGATTACCATTTTTTCAGCAAGCAGAGGCGGTTATACTTAGCGAGCATGAGCGCCATGATGATCATGATCATGTGGATGCCGAGCCAAGCGATGCCGGAGTCTTCCTTGATAAGGATGAGGCCCCAGGTGAGGCTGATATATAGCAGGCCGAGCAAGAACAGGGAAGTGCGGCTGGCAATGCCAAACAAAATCGTGAAGCCGAGCACCAGCAACGCCGGGCCGAGCACCAAGTTATAGATATTGAGCATCACCGGCTCCTCCAAGAATTTAGCCCACGCGGCGGGGGCGTCGGCGAGTTTTTCCCCGCCAAATTTACCGCCCAGTGATTTGTAGCATTCCTTGATCCCGGTTTCGATCGGTCCGGGCAAGCGCATCAGCGGCTCGGTGGCAAATTTCTTGAAGAGTCCCTCTGGCACGCCATGATAATGGCTGAGCGCATATTCCTTGATGTTGGTGGCGGCGGTGAGCCCGTAGCCATTGGGCTTGCCGTCAATCGCGATGGGTTGGTCAGACCCGACGGTGCCGACATATTTTTCCAGTCCGGTTTGGATAGCGCGCACGGCGAGCCAAATGCGTAGCAAAAATGCGCCGTAAAATAACCCCAGATGAGTTCCAGGGCAGGACTTGCAGCAGCCTGTGGATTCGGTGGATTTACAGCAGTCAGTGGTGTCAGTGGATTTACAGCAGTCAGTGGATTCGGTGGTCATGGTTGTGCTTAGTTTGTTGGATTGATACGCGTGCGGATTGTCGGGTTTATCAGTTTGGTTGGTTAGAAAAAAAATTGGGTACTCAGCCGGCTTGGGGTTCCCAGCCGGCGCGGTAGGCGCGTTTGAGCATGGCCGTCACCTCTGGCAGGCCACGGGCCTCCATGGCGGCGGCATTCCAATGGATCGGTTTGGCGAGGCGCACGGCGAGGTTGCCGGCGAGGACCATTTCGGTGAGGGGAGCGGCGTGATCGGTGAAATTAGAGACAGGTTTATCGCCCTCGCCGCGGATAGCGCGGCAGAGTTCCTGGGTGGGGCCGCCGGCCACGCGTGGATAGACTTTTTTGATGGAGCGGGCCTGTTCGCGCAAGTTTTCCGGAAAGACGACCGGAGCGGTGCCGCAGACGGCGTCGTTGACGAAGATAGTGCCAGCGGAGCCGACGAACACCTGGCCGAATTCGCCGTTGAGTTGGAGATCTGCAGGGATGCCCGGCGGCCGCACAAACTCCTTGTCGGTGTTGGGATTGTTCACTCCATCTTGCCACACCACCTTCACCGGACCGCGTTTGCCCTTGCCGGGAAATTGATAGGTAATGGTCGCCCGCTTCGGGCAGGTGGCCTCGTCAAACTCAGATACCTTGCTGGCTTCCACGCTGAAGTCGCCGCGCAGATCAAGCGCCCAGAAAGCGGAATTAAAGCTATGGCAGCCGATGTCGCCCAGGGCACCGCAGCCGTAATCCCAGAAGCCGCGCCATGCGAAGGGATGGATTTTAGAGCTATAGGGTCGTGAGGTGGCCACCGAACCCTGCCAGAGGTCCCAATTGATCGAGGTGGGCACGGGTTCAGCGGGGAAAAGCAAGCCTTTACCTTGCGGCCAAATTGGCCGGTTGGTCCAGTAGTGGACTTCCTTGACGTCGCCGATGATGCCCGCATCGAGCCATTCGCGCAGCACGCGGGTGCCTTCCAAAGTCGCACCCTGGTTGCCCATCACGGTGAACACTCCCTTGGCCTTGGCGAGGGTGGCTAGCGTGCGCGCTTCCCAAATCGTGTTGGCCAGCGGCTTTTGCACCATCACATGCTTGCCGCGGCGCAACGCCTCCAAGGCAATGGGAAAGTGCATGTGATCGGGCGTGGAAACCGTCACCACATCGATCTGATCCCCCATGGCCGCGAACATTTCTCGGTAGTCGGAAAAACGTTTGGCATCCGGAAATTTTTCGAAGGCACCCTTGGCGCTGTCTTGATCGATGTCGCAGAGCGCGGCAATGCGGTTGCCGCCGGCAATCTCCATGATGTCACCCATCCCCCTGCCTCCACACCCCACCGCGGCCACATTGAGCTGCTTGAGCGCCTGTCCCTGCCCTAACAAAATATTCGGTCCCCATACGCCACCGGCCAGCGCAGTGGCGGATTGGAGGAAATGGCGGCGAGAAATGGCGGACATGGCGGCGGCGGAAGTGGTGGCTATGCGTGGAGGCATGGCTTGTCAACTGCGGAAGCAACACAGCGCAGGAGAAAAACACCCATCCCACCCGTCTGCGACCGGCGCAGAGGGCATGGCTGGATGGGACATAAGGATTGACATGAGGGCTCAAGTACGCCGCCGCTAGCGCCGATTTTTCACCCGTCATGGTCAAAATTGCGAGGAACCGGTCAGATCGTCCTTGCCGCCGCAGCCATTTAGGTCCATCAAAAGACTTCCAGACAGAGGACAGGAGAGAGAGAGATTTTGAATTTTGGATTTTGGATTTTGGATTTTGGATTTTGGATTTGCAGACTTGCGTCTTC
>JBAXOP010000442.1:0-3932 GCA_037133195.1 Verrucomicrobiota bacterium
GCCCTCAGTCTGCCATCATCGAAGATCTTTATCTAACAATTCTATCGCGCTTTCCGACACCCGGGGAAATCACGACCATTGAAGCGTATGGGCTGAGGAAACCTGGCAAACCCGCGCCGTCCAACGCTGACAAGTCCGCCACAGTGCCCGTGCCACCCATCGTGGTGAAACGCCGCGAAGACTGGCTGGACATCGCGTGGTCGCTCATCAACAGCACCGAATTCCTATATCTTCATTAACCGCAAATGACCGCAGAATCCTCTCCATCCCTTCTTTATCCGCGTCCATCTGCAGATTAATTTCTGAAATCTTCAATGAATGATACCTGATGAGTAAGCATCAGTCTTACATGATCGCCACGTTCTATCAGCCATGCCCATGAGAACTCCACTCCAACTCTTCACCCCATCTGCAAACCAGCTCGGCCTAAGCCTGAGCCTAGGCCATTCCATGACGCGACGCGACACCTTGCGCGCCGGCCTGTTCAGCACGGCGGGATTATTATTTTCTGACACCTTGCGTGCCGCGACGCAAGGCAGCGCGCCACAGGAGCAAGTCATAGCCACCCCGCAGATCCAAGCCAAGGCCAAGTCGGTCATCCAGATATTCCTGTGGGGCGGAATGTCGCACATCGACACATGGGATCCGAAGCCGGACGCCGGCTACGAATACATGGGGGATTTCCGCAAGGCAATTGCCACCAATGTGGATGGCATCCAACTCGGCGAGCTTTTCCCGAATCTGGCAAAACAGGCGGACAAGTATGCGCTGATCCGCAGCATGACCCACCGCAATAACGGTCATGAAACGGCGGCCTATCTCATGCAAACCGCGCATACCCCCGGCGAGCGCCTGGCTTATCCGAGTGTTGGTGCTGTCTTCTCACTGTTCAAGAGCCCGAGCTACAAGGGCCTGATTCCTCCCTATGTGGTGCTGACCCAACCGCAGGGGCGGTTTTCCGAAGAGGGTTTTCTCGGGCCCATGCGCAAACCCTTCGCCACCGGCGGCGACCCCAACGCCTACCGCTTCGAAGTCGAGGGCATCGTCTCCCGCGGTATCCCCGATGCCCGCCAAGTCGCCCGCCGCACCTTGCTCAAAAACCTCGATACCATGGGCCAGACCATGGCCGCCAGTCCACAGGTGGCCGCCTCAGAGGAAGCCAAGAACCATGCGTATGAACTGATTCTTGGCGAAGGCCGCGATGTGTTTGACCTAACAAAGGAAAAACCGGCAATGCGCGATCTCTATGGCCGCCACCCCTTTGGGCAAGATTGCCTAGCCGCCCGTCGCATGGTCGAGGCCGGTGTTCCCTACATTGTTATCAACTACCCCGGCGGTTGGGATACCCATAGCAACCATTTTTCCACCATGCGGCGGCAGTGCCCGCAATTGGACCAAGGACTCGCAATGCTGCTGCAGGACTTGCAGGACCACGGCTTGCTAGACTCCACCATCGTGTGGTGTTGCGGCGAGTTCGGACGCGGTCCCAAGGTCGATTGGCAACCACCGTGGAATGGCGGCCGCAACCACTATGGCAACGTTTTTACCGCGCTGGTGGCCGGCGGCGGTTTCAAAGGCGGGCATATCGTCGGCTCGTCCGACGCACGAGCCGAGGAAGTGAAGGAGCGGCCCGTGTATCCGGTTGACCTGTTAGGGAGTATCTATGCCCTGAGCGGCATCGACGCCCAGGCCAAGCTGCCGCACCCGATGGGCATCGAAGCCCATGTCTTGCCCGCACCTGCGGAAGGCGCAAAGTCGGGCGGTCTCCTAACCGAAATCATGTAAGTCTCCTAACCGAAATTATGTAATGAACCGAGAACATGATAGGCTCCATCTCTGGTGCGGACCGGTCATCCTGCCCAAAGTTCCCCTGCTGCTCGCAATCATTGTTTCGTTGGCCCTGGCCCCGGTACTCCACGCGCAGAAGCGACCGTACATCGGCTTTGCATATCCCGCCGGCGGCCAGCAAGCCACGACATTCCAAGTCAGGCTGGGCGGACAGGATCTTGATGACGTCAACAGCGTGCTGGTCACCGGCACGGGGGTCTCCGCGCGGGTCGTCGAGTACTTTCGGCGCTTGGGCAATCAAGAGGTGCAATTACTCAACGAGCAACTTAAGGAGTTGAAAAACACCTCTCTAGGCACGCCCACCTTGGCTCCAACCATGGCTCCAACCATGGCTCCAACCATGGCTCCAACCATGGCACCGGCGATGGCACCGGCGATGGCCGCCGAAAATCCGGCGATGATGTCAACGATGGTGGCGGAAAAGGACCCGGCAGAGGCCGCTGGCGGGCCTGAGCCCGCACAATCCCTGATAGAAAAAATCGAGCGACGGGTGCGTGAAGCGGTGCAAACGGCTGCCTGTCTATCAATCACGAGTCTCGTATTTATAGAAGTGACCATCGCGCCCGATGCCCCGGCGGGCCCGCGGGAAATGCGCCTGACGACGCTGCGAGGCGTGTCGAATCCCCTGCAGTTTCATATCGGCCAACTGCCGGAGAGCGTCCGCAAACCCATGGTTTCCGCCAGCCTGCAAGTACTCGGCAAGGAAGCCGCCGCCCTGCGCAAGCGTCCGGCCGAGGAGGCCGAGGAGCGCATCACGCTGCCCCGCACAGTCAACGGCCAGATTGCTTCCGGCGAAGTGAACCGATACCGCTTTCAAGCGAGCAAGGGCCAGCGGTTGGTCATCTCCACCCAAGCCCGACAGTTGATCCCATATATCGCCGACGCCGTGCCCGGTTGGTTTCAACCCGTGCTGGTGTTGCGCGACGCCAAGGGGCGGGAACTGGCCTATAGCGACGACTACCGCTTCAAGCCCGATCCGGTGCTTCTCTATGAAATTCCCGAAGACGGCGAATATGTGTTTGGCATCTACGACGCCATCTATCGGGGTCGCGAGGATTTTGTCTATCGCATCACCGTCGGCGAGTTGCCGTTCGTCACCAGTATCTTCCCGCTGGGCGGTCCCGCAGGCGCGTCGCGGGTGCCGAGCATGGCCGGTTGTGGGCTCACCGGTGCGAAACTCGAGATACCGCCCGCCACCGCCGGTTGCGGCCTTACTTCGCTCGCCGCAAGCAACGGGACGTATCACTCAAATCGCGTGCCATTTTCGTTAGGAACACTCCCCGAAAAGTCCGAGTCAGAACCTAACGACACTATCGCCACCGCGCAGAAGGTCACACTTCCCGTCATTATCAATGGTCGCATAGACAAGCGGGATGACTGGGATATTTTCCAATTCGCCGGCAAGGAGAATGACCCGCTCGTCATCGAAGTGCAAGCCCGCCGCCTCGATTCCCCGCTCGACTCGGTGATCAAACTCACCGACGCCACGGGCAAAGTGCTGGCCTTCAATGACGATTGTGAGGATCTAACATCCGGCACCAACCCTCACCACGCAGACTCCTATCTGATGACCCAACTGCCCGCCGATGGCACATATTTTGTCCACATCGGCGACACCGCACGCAATGCGGGCGAGGAATACGCCTACCGCCTGCGCATCAGTGCCGCGCAACCCGATTTTGAGTTGCGAGTCGTGCCCTCGAGCGCGAGTATCTCTATCAACTCCAGCGCCACGCTTAGCGTTTATGCGGTGCGCAAGGACGGCTTCACCGGCCCGATCAAATTGTCTCTGAAGAACCCGCCGCCGGGATTTACGGCGGCACCGGTGGTCATGGCAGGAAGCCAAGTGTTAGCCAAGTTCACCGTCAAGGGTGGCCCGATGCCGACGAGCACTCCCGCCCAACTCAGCGTGGTCGGCAACGCCATGTTAGGTACACAAGAGACTGAGCGCACAGCGGTGCCCGCCGAAGACCGCATGCAGGCATTCTTGTGGCGGCATCTGGTACCCGCCTCAGACTTGCAGGTAATCGTCTTCGACCCGAAATACCAGGTACCGCCCAAACGGGTACCGCCCCCCCGCCCTC
>JBAXOP010000443.1:0-3926 GCA_037133195.1 Verrucomicrobiota bacterium
GTTAATGCAGTGGCAGGAATGAAGAAGAGGCGGCGGGCAGGATGCCCGCGCCACTTGTGGCCCGGGCATCCTGCCCGGAGCCTTCTGTAACGAAAGCATGCGCTAACCTGACAGTATTGGGCAGCCAGCCCGCTGCCTCGCTGCGCACAGGCGTCAGGGAGCGGCGGTGGGCTTGGGCGCCTTGGGTGCCTTGTTAGGGGTGTCGGCACCTGGGGTGCGCAGGGCGGGCAGTGGCGGCAAGGCATCGGGGGCGCGCAGAGCGGGCAGGGCTGGGAGGACATCGGTGGCGCGTTCTTTTTCGACGCGTTCAATCATTTTGCGCCAAGCGGGGAATTGCTCCTCCTGAGGTGCTGGCGGCGCTTGCTCCATTTCCGGTAGCGGAATTTCTGAGATTTTCAGTTTGACGAGAAGGTCGCGGAAAACCACCCGCTCCTGACGCATGAATAGTTTCCAGTCCACATTCAGCAGCAACGCGGTCCCCGCCGCTGTATCACCGCTGAGCACCCGCGCCGTGCCTTCCAGCGCCGTTTTTGTCGTCGGTGACAGGACCCGGCTCACTCGCAATTTCGGCAAGTGGGCGAGTGCATCGGCTGGCCTGTCATCGAGTAGTTCGGCCAACATCAATGAGGAAATGAATTCCGGACGCTCCGGTTGCTCCTCGACGAGTTTCGCCTGCCGCTTGGCCGCGTCGCCGGGTTGTAGCAGCCCATGAAGCAACGACAGGTAGTTGAAATTATTCATCAATTCCGCATTTAGCGGCTCAAAGCGCAACATTGTGCGGTACATTGCCAGCAAATCCTCAGACCGGCCTTGGCCGACCAACGACGCGAATGTTGCCATCAGGTCGCGGTAGAGCGGGATCTGGCCCCAGCCCGAACGCACCGAGGCGACCCATGCGTCGTCTGCGGCAGCCTTGGCGCCAAAGCTTTCTGCCGCGCGGGCGATCTCGATGAAGCGGTTGCGGCTGGCGTCAAACGCCGCACGATTCAGTGCCCGCACCCAGGCTGCCTGGGAGGCGATGGTGTCGCCGCGGCTTGCAGCGAGGGCGGCATGCACGATCTCGAGTTCGACCAAATCGGCGGATGGCGGCGGCGCGGCGAGCGCGGTTGTTAGGGTGTTCTGTTGCTTGAGACGCAACAAGGCATGGAGCCGGGCGAGGTAGGCATCGGAGCGGGTTTTCGCGGGTCCTTCGAGGATTTTTGCGGCCAATTCGGCCTTGCCGCGGCGCACCAGCCATGTGCCCAGCACGCCAGGTTCGGTGCTCAGAAACCGCTCGATGGCCGATTGATACCAACGCTCCGCAGTTTCCGGTGCGGCCTCGATGGTTGGATGCATCCCTAACAAATGATGCAAGGCCGTGGCTTGTGGTTGCTGTTTGAGCCACTGCGGCAGGTCCGGCAACGGTTCGCCCGGTGCCAGGCCGCCGGGTGTTTCGCCTAGAATCAACAGCGCCTCCAAGGCTGCGGTGTCGGCCCGGGCGGCTATCAGGCCGGCGAATATCTTGCGGGCCTCGGTCACTCGATCGGCTGCCGGGCGGGCGCAGAGGATGCGCAGAAGTTCGAGGCGCACCTTGGGGTCGTCATCCGGTTGGGCCACCTCGCGCAGGCCTTTTTCGGCGATGGCCACATCGCCACGGCGCACAAGCAAGGGCGTGATGGCGGCACGAAACACCGCTTGTTTGCGCAATTCTTCCGATAAACTCGCATAGGCACTTAGAGCGACGGCTTGCGGCGCTTGCAGTGCCATGACTTGGAGTGCTTCGAGGCGGTCCTCGCGGTTGGAGCGGGGGTCGGTGAACAGACCGGCGGCCGCCATATACGTGCGCGGTTCGCCCATTTTGCCCAGCGCTCGTGTCCAGATCCGATAGGCCTCAAAATCATCGCGGCGGGCCAGCAACACGCTGCGGGCCTTATCGCGGGCGCTGCCCCAATCCTCCAGTCGCGCCGCTGCCTTGGCGGCTTCGAGGTTTTTATTGATCCGGTACTCGCGAAATGTCCGGTAGGCTGGCCTGACGGTAAAGCTCAACAGCGTGAGCACCACGATGACCCAGGCCGCGGTTTTTATCCGCCGGACCTTGATTTCTCGGCGCAACTGCGGGTTGTCGCTGAATGGACTGATGTCGGTATGCGTGGTTTGTGAATTCCAGTTGGCCATGGGAGTGGAAGAGTTGTCGGTTGTCGGTAAAAGAGGAAGAGTTGTCCGTTGTCGGCTGTCTCTAAGAGAGGAAGAGTTGTCAGTTGTCGGTTGTCAGTTGAAGAGAGCTAAAGCACGGCGCGCGAGCACAACCGACAACCGACAACTCCACTGCTACCGCGGTTGCCATGCCTCGGCGTTTTGGATCATATGGCCAAGTTTGGCACCAATTTCCAGGCAGCGCTCCGTCAGGTTCTCAAACAACTCGCCAGTTACGTACTCACAGTCCAAGCTGGTTTGAAGCCAATGCCGGGTTTCCCCGCATTCTGCGTCGGCGTCCGTCAGTTTCGATGCAAAGTGTGCCGGATAGCGCCGCTTGTGCCATGCTTCTGCGATATTGGCACCCACGGAGCGCGAAGATCGCCGGATTTGGTCAGTTAGGGAATACCGCTCGTCCTGGGGAAATTCCTTAGTGATTCTATAAATCTCACCCTGCAACGAAAGCGCGAGTTGATACACCTCGAGATCTTCGAATCGCTTTACGATCATGACAGTGTCGGAGGAGGAGAAAGAGTTGTCTGTTGTCCGTTGTCGGTTGTCGGTGGAAGAGGAGGGAAGAGTTGTCAGTTGTCGGTTGTCCGTTGTCGGTTGTCGGTGCAAGAGAGCTAAAGCACGGTGCGCGAGCTCCACAGACAACAGACAACAGACAACAGACAACTGACAACTGACAACGGACAACGGACAACGGACAACCGACAACTCTTCAACTCCGCCTCACCACCACGACCCCGCTCGCGCGGGGCATCAGCAGCCGGGCCGCCAGATAGAGCAATACTGCAGCAACGGCAAACGCCAGGTGCCCGGCCGGATCGTGCGCAGCGTGGGCCGCTTCCTCGCCGCGGCTGAATTGGACGCTGGCCAAATACCAGGCGCGACCGGTATTGCAGCCCACTGCCGCGACCAAGGCGCTACCGACCAGCGCCACCCTTGCCGGCCAGCGCAACCACAGCAATTCACCAAAAAACAACGCCGCCATCACCAGGCTTTGGATCGAGCGGATTCCGCTGCAGCCGTCGGTCACATCCACTGCTCTGGCTCCCATCGCCAACCGAGCGCCGATTTGTTCCACCGGTTGGCCGCTCATCAGAAATACCTCGTGGGCGAGGCCGACCACCATGTCAGTTAGGTGACGCACCAAGCCTTGCTCAATTTGATAGAGATAGGGCACCGCCGACCATGCGAAAACACTCACCGGCAGGAAAAATGCCGATACCTTCCAACCGCGCCAACGCCCCAGCACCATGTGCGTCGCGGTTGTGACCAGCATGCCGTGCAGCACCACCGGCGGACGCCACCCTGGATCGCCCGTTTCAATGACCCGCAGCGGAATGAGTGCCAGCAATCCGATCCCAGCCAGCACCAGTAGCAAGCCGTCGACCAGTTTGCCTGGTTGCCACGGCGCTGCCGATGCCATCGCACCAATCATGCCGGCCCGCCGCCACGCAAAGCCCATGGCTAATAGCGGCACCAGAAACCCGTATTCATAGTATTGGCCAAATCGCCATGACGGAACCAGGCACCAGAAAAAGTGCAACCAAAGTGCTGCGAGTGTGATAGGGAGCATGGGGGGGCGTAAGAGAAGATGAAGAGTTGTCTGTTGTCAGTTGTCAGTGGAAGAGACACAAGACTTGGAGACGCAAGACGCAAGACAAGAGAGATGCAATAGAGGGCACAAGTCAGTGCTTTGCTGTCGCAAGGCATCTGAGATGCATTGTAGCGGCGCTCTGTGAGCG
>JBAXOP010000444.1:0-3884 GCA_037133195.1 Verrucomicrobiota bacterium
TGCGCGACCTGCGCTTCGCCTGGGAGGAAATGCCCCAACAAATGCTCGACGTCCAACAGCAGAAAGTGCGCGACAGCCTACGCGGCGCGCTACTGCAATGGGCCCAAGCCAACGGCGAGGCCAGTGACTACACCGCCAACCTTGCCGCCCAGTGCCTCCATCCGGTTGGCCATTGGTATGAAATCCCCAACCTATTGCGCAATGGCACCTTGCTGAAGTTGTTGGATGAGCGCCCGCAACTCCAACACCTCGTCATGCATAACATCGACACCGTCGGCATGACGGTGGATCCTGCGTTGTTAGGCCAGCATATCGCCAGCGGTGCCGGGCTCACCTTTGAAGTCATTACGCGCCGCCTCGAGGACCGGGGGGGTGGCTTGGCCCGTGTCGATGGCCGCCTGCGTCTCGTCGAGGGATTGGCGATGCCCCGCGAGCAGGATGAATTCAATCTTTCTTACTATAACTCCAATACCTGCTGGATCCACATCGACCAGCTCCTCGCCACTTTCAAACTGACCCGCGCTGATCTAACCAACTTGGAAAAGGTCAACCAGGCGATTCGTGCGGTGGCGGCGCGGATGCCCACCTATATCACCCTCAAGGATGTGAAAAAGCGTTGGGGCCGCGGCCAGGAGGATATTTTCCCGGTCTGTCAGTTCGAGAAACTCTGGGTCGATATGAGCAGCCACCCCGGTTTGCCCACCCGCTACATCGCCGTGCCACGCGCCCGCGGCCAGCAGCTCAAGGACCAAGCCCAGCTCGACGGCTGGCTGCGTGACGGCTCCGCAGGTTATCTCGAATCCCTCTGCGAATGGACGTGACGGGTGTATCACTCGGGATACGGATTTTTCACTCGTCACGATACCCGCCGATTGCTAGTGTCGGGTCGGACAGGGCGTTTGCGCCTTAACCCAACCCCAACCTACCAGCCCCCATGAAAACGAAACGTCCAGTTCACCGCTTGCTCTATCCGATGCTTGCCGCCCTGCTCGCCGCCAGTTGCGCCCCCATCGTGTCGGTCAAGCGCGTCGGCATGGTCACCCAACTGCGTACCGAGAAACTTGCCGAATACAAGCGGTTGCATGCCGACACGAATCCCGGCGTGCGTGACTTGCTGAACAAGTATCACATGCACAATTTCTCGATCTATCTGCAAAAGATAGACGGCAAGTGGTATGAGTTTGGTTCCTACGAATACACTGGCAGCCACTTCGAAGAGGACATGGCCACCATGGCTAAGGAACCGCGCACCATCGAATGGCTCAAGCAATGTGATCCGATGCAAAAACCCCTCCCTGGTGCCACCGGCTGGACCACCATGTCCCGGGTCTATTTCAATCCGTGACACCACGCCAGTTCCTAATCTTCCCGGGTAACTCGGGCCTGATGCGGACCGTTACGGAGCGCCGACTTCAGTCGGCGCGTTTCGTCGGCTGACGTCAGCGCTCCGTAGTGCAGCCCAAGTCACTCGATGTTCCACACCCCAGCGCAGTGCGGGCCCGGTTGCTCCTGATCGTAAGTGGAATCATTTGCTGGCCTGATAGAGGGAGACCACGCCGCCGGTGAGGGGGGTGTGGGTGGCGTGGTGTAAGCCGCAGGATTCGAGTAGATGGGTCATAGCGGTCCCGGCGGGGAATGATTCGATGGAGCCGCCGAGGTACTCGTAGGTATCTTTGTGTCCGGTGAGCCAGCCGGCGAGGTGTGGGAGAACGCGGTGCAGATAGAACCGGTAGGGTAGGCGCAGCACGCCGCTTGGCAGTGAGAAATCAAGGATCACGAGGTGGCCGCCAGACTTGAGGACACGGGCCATTTCGCGCAGCGCGGCCGGGTAGTCGGCCATGTTGCGCAGGCCGAAAGCCACGGTGACCACATCGAAGCTAGCGTCGGAGAAGGGGAGGGCGAGGGCATCGGCGACGAGGGTGTTAGCCACGCCGCGTCTGGCGGCATGGGCGAGCATTTCGGCACAAAAGTCCGAGGCGATAACATCGCAGCCCGGGCAACCGCGCTGGATTGCCAGGGCCAGATCGCCGGTGCCGCTGGCGACATCCAGTAATCTAGCAGGCTGCCATGTCTTGATGCGTGTGGTGACGACGTGGCGCCACCACAGGTCTGCTCCGCAACTGAGGATATGATTGGTTAGGACATAGCGGTCGGCGATGCGTGCGAAGGCGTCGCGGACGTAGGCGGGGTCTGGCATGGGCAGGCGGTGGGGATCGTGTTGTAGCGGCGCTCTGTGAGCGTCGCTGCCCTAGGGGCATCTCTGGCGCAGCGACGGTCATAAACCGCCGCTACAAGGCCTTGCCGCTAGGTGCTGCGGCTATTCCTTGAATTCTTCCTCGTCGATGCTGTGGGTGAGGATAAATTGCAGATCGTTGAGATCGAGGTTGGAGGCAAAACCCTCATCGCCGAGCACATTAGTCACCAACTGGGTCTTCTGGTGTTGCAGAATACGGATTTTTTCCTCGACGGTATCACGGGTGAGCAGCCGATAGGCAATAACCTTGTTTTTCTGGCCGATGCGGTGGGTTCGGTCGATGGCTTGGTTTTCCACGGCGGGGTTCCACCACGGGTCGTAGAGGATGACGTAGGAGGCGGAGGTGAGGTTGAGGCCGGCGCCGCCCGCCTTGAGCGAGAGCATGAAAACCGACGGATCTTTGGTCGTCTGGAAACGCTCGATCTCGCCTTTGCGGTCCTTGGTTTGGCCAGTTAGATAGTTATACGGGCGGCTTTCGAGGTCGAGGCGGGCCTTGATGAGGTCCAGCATGGTGACGAATTGTGAGAACACCAGCACCTTGTGGCCTTCCTCAAAGAGCTGATCGAGCAGATAGAACAGGGACTCCATCTTGGCGCTTTCCTCCTTGAGGTATTTCGGATCGATGAGGCCTGGATGGCAGCAGATTTGGCGTAGGCGCATGAGGCCCTGGAGGATGGCGAAGGAGTTTTTCTTGACGGATTCGTCGGAGTCGAGGCCTAGCAGGGCTTTTTGGATACGTTTGAGTTCGGCCTTGTAGAGGTCGTGTTGAACCCCTTCCATTTTGGAATAAACTTCCTCTTCCGTACGCGGTGGCAGGTCTTGGGCAACCTGCAATTTAGTGCGCCGAATCAGGAACGGACGCAGTCGCGAGGCGAGCCGCGACTGGCTGAGCGGGTCCTTGCGTTTATCGAAGCGCTTCTTGAAGTATGCGCGGGACCCGAGCACCCCGGGCATGGCAAAGGCCATCAGCGACCACATATCCATCAGGCGGTTTTCAATCGGGGTACCGGTGAGAACCAGGCGATTTTGTGAATCGAGTTCGCGGGCTCACTTGGCGGCCTTGGAATCGGGATTTTTGATTTGCTGGCCTTCGTCGAGGATAGTGGTGAGCCATTTGATGCCGTTGAGTTCCTCGCCACAAACGCGCAACTGCGCGTAGTTGAGCACCAACATGTCCACGTTGTTCTGAATCTCATCCACCTGAATATCATCGCGGCTGCGCAAAATTTTCACTCGGATATGGGGTGCGAACTTTTCGGCTTCCCCAGCCCACACGTCCAACACTGATTTGGGGCAAACGACCAGCGCGGGCTTTTTGGCGACGCCGGCTTTTTCGTTTTCCTCCATCAGCCAGATGAGGTAGGCCAGTGCTTGGATCGTTTTGCCGAGGCCCATGTCGTCGGCGAGGATGCCGCCGAAGTTATTGACTGATAGATAGGTGAGGAACCGGAAGCCGTCGATCTGATAGGGTCGTAAGGTGGCCTTGAGCAAGGCGGGCACTTCCGGATTGATTTCGAGCTTGATGTCCCCGGCGCGGTCCTTGATGCGTTTCCAGGCCTTTGGATCAAATACTCCAGCTGCTTTCGGATCGGCCAGTTGCAGCGCGTGCATCCGATGCTCCCCGCTGGAC
>JBAXOP010000445.1:0-3848 GCA_037133195.1 Verrucomicrobiota bacterium
GGCCGATGCGGTCCCGATGTGGGCCGATGTGGGCCGATGTGGGCCGATGTGGGCCGATGAGGTCTTTTTGCGGTTCCGTTAGGGCCGGAGAGGGTCCTGAATGCTGCTGAATTGCAGCGAAATTATCTCTTTGGCCGGGTCGCCCCCGAGAGGCCAAAGCGGTTTGAATTTTCCCTATTGCATTGTTTATCAATGAAATAGAGGTCTAACCCATGCAGGAGGGAACCGTCAAAGACGGGAGGCGGCACGCCTCTGCACCGCGCATCCAGCGGCCAACGGAGTTCAAGCGTCAATAATGGCTATCTCTAGCAAAGCTATGAGTAGCTATTATTGCTCTTGCGGCTGAGGGGATACAAAATGCGGACCCGCAGTTTTTGGTTTTGCTGAGACCCATGCGGCGCGGAGCGGAGGGAAATCCGGGGAGCGGAGCTGGGGGGGGACTTGGGGGGCTAATTCCATATTAACCTAGCATCTCCCTTCCTCGCGAAAGGATGCTGCCATGTCCGCCGAGTTGAACCGGAATTCCAGCTCACCATTCCAGTTGATGTATGGTGCCGGTCTGGAGGAGTCCGCTACCGGCGGAAAACGTGACAGCGAACGTGGTTGTTCCAGTTGGTCCTGACACGGGCGCTGTCGGCTGGGTAGTCAGGCTGAACATGGACGCGTCAGGGCCGTCGATGTTGAGGGCCAGGCCGGAGAGATTCGAGTTTCCCGTGTTTGTGCTCCACCACGAACCGCCGACGGATGTCAAGGTTGGCGGACGCATGGGCAACCGGCATCTTCGAGATTGAATTTCCATTCGAGGCTCAGGTTTTTGAGGCGGCCGGCGAGTGTGAGGTGCCCAGCTTTGCCCTTGCCAATTTGGTTTCGTATGCGTGTCTCAGCGTCCTAAATTTGTCTTGGATCTCCTCTATGGTTGGTGGGTTTGCAAGAAGAGTGGAAAAACCCTCGTCGTCGTTTTGCACTTTTCCTCTGCATACTCTGTCCAGAGCAATTTCGAAGTGCATCGGTGTCAATCCGGCTTGATCGAAAGCTTCTTTCCATTGTGCGATTCCGAACTGGTGGTCTTGTTCTGCGATGAACAAGTCCAGCCAGTCCCTGCTTTTTGATCTGCTGGTTGTTACGATGGCCTTGAGTTGGCATAGTTCATGGAACGTGGCAATTTTGAGCCCGTGGTTGCTGGTCTTCTCTGAACTTGTGAGGGTCAGCAATTTCGCGTGGTGGGATTCCGCCGAGAAGAATGTCAGCTTCACGGAGTTGTCCACGATCCAGTCTTGTGAACTGTCCATCAGTTCCAAGCCGGCGTTTTGAAAATCGTCGTAGGCCGCCGGATTGACGTGGTGCGTGACTTGGTGTCCGTTTCTTTCGAGTTCCTGTTCCAGTTGTTTCAAAGCCGGTCGTGGAAGTTTTGGCAATAGGGTGATGAAATCCAGGTCTTCGCTGACCCGATGGCCGATGTGCAGGGACATGGCCGTCCCTCCTATGAGGATGAACGGGTTGAGCAGCGGGTTCTCTTTGATTTCCTCAAACAACGCGGCGGTTTCCACCGGCATTGTGTCATTGGCGGATTTTAGTGTTGGGGTTCGCTCAGGCATATTGCTTCCTCCATGGTTTTGAGGCATCGTTCCACGATGGGTCTGGCCAGTTGCAGCTTTTTCAGATCCTCGGGATATTGGCATTCTTCCATGCCTTTTTGCAATCGCTCCCACTGGGTCTTCAACCTGTCCAGGCCGAAGTGGGTGGCGATGTCGAGGAGCAGGTGGAAGTTGGGCTGGCGGAGGAGGGCGGCGGCGATGAGTGTGTCATCGGATGCTTTGGGGTTGGACCAGATGAGTCCCACCCGTCCGTGTTCATCCCAGAATTTTTGGTTGGGTGCTTTCATCTTGGGATTAAATTTTTGTCCGGGTCCGGTTCGGATTTTTGGCGGGAGCGTATGCGCGGGTTTAAGCGTTTGTTGCCGGGTCAATTTTGCAGGTTTGGCGCTTTGGCGCAAACCGAAAGGTGGATTGTGTGGTCCCTTCCAGGGCCGCCATCCCGGTAAAGTGCCAGCAACCCCGGTCAATGGCGGCGACCACATTTCCCTGGGGCTGGTCAGCCCGTGGCGCTTGAGCTTCAGCAGCAGCGGCGAGACATGACAAGGCATGCCCAGTTTCTCAGCCAGGGTTGGCTTGGCCACGGTTGGTGGGGATGAATGCATGGTTCGATTGGGCTCGCATGGCCATTCTCCTTGTTTCAGGGCGTTTGGGCAATCTGAACTTTTCTTCTCGGGGGTCGCTCCCATGTGCGGCGATTTAACCCAATTCCCGAGGGACATCAGGCCCACGGAAACTATTTTCAGCGGTTAGGGAGAAATATTTGAATTCCCCATGTGGTTAGATCCAAGACGGCCAACATGGCATTAGATGGCGGAAGCGGAGACAAACAAATCGGGCACGACAACTCGGCGTGCCAGTTGCACTTGGATGACAAGATCAAGTTCGGCGAGCGTCAGGGTGATTATATTTTGATTCCCAAGGATCAGGAGTTTGCGTTTAAGAACGATTTCTCGGCGATCCTTCCCGAGGAAGCACCATTCTTTATTTGCGGCGACATCCCGGAAGTTCGGGTCGATGGGATTGCGCCGGAGGCGTGGGATGCGTCGGGCACGATGGCGTCTTTTTCGGCCGGCAGCGAGGTGGCGGCCCTGCGTGATTTCAAAAGGAAGCTGGGTGCCCGCCGGCGGGGTCCGGATAGCGAGGGCGACACGGAGGATTTGGAGGATGGTGACAACCTTCCTCCTCCCGCTCCGCCCACTCCGCCGGGTACGGTTGGGCCTCGCGACTTGGATTTGAAGAAAGTGGAGTGGGGCGTTTACCGTGCGTCGCTTCTATTGGTTAGGAATGCCACCCAGACAATCAAACGCTGGGGGAGCGGAGAGGATGGGCGCGGCCAGTGGAAGGACGCGCCGGTTTCCCAGAAGACGATGCCCGTCGAGGGTGAGGAGTTGGCTGAACTTCTGGATTCGGCTTCGGGCGGTTTGAAATATACCGTTGCCAAATCCGGGAAACCTGCGGACGAGCTGCAGCGAATGGGCGGAACGGCCTGGGAAAAGAAGAGTTTGTTAGTGCGCTACGACCTGCGCCGCTTCACCGTCAACACCCACCCGGCATTGGCGCGGGCGATGGCGTTGCTTCTGGCGGACGGGAAGAAGGGGGAGGTGATGAAGGTGATGGAGGATTCGCTGCCGGCGCTCATCCGGGAGTTCGAGCGGGTGACCGGTCGACGGGTCGTTGGCGCGTCGATCCATTGGGACGCCAATTTACCTCACTTTAACCTTTGGCACTCGGGGCTGGAACGGGTGTTGTTCAAGAGGGAGAAGGGGAAAGGGAAGGACAGGTTGAGGTATCGGAGGACGGCCATGAATCTTGGTTCAAGCGGTCCCGGGCTGCGTGCGTGGCGGCGAACACAGCTCGCTTTTGAGCGGCTGGGTAGGTCGTTTTGCCCGCACACCGCCGAGCAACTGCGCAAGGAAGAAAGGAAGAAACTGGAATCTCAGGGGCGTTCACCTGGTGACTGGACGATCAATGCGGCGGCGGACGCGGCGTTGGAGGAACTGCTCACCGACGTTGGCTTCATAAAGCAGGTTGCCCAGGGGTTCGAGCAATTCGTGGCCAACGAGGAAAACCGTTACTCCGCCGGGATGGCGGGTCGGCTTGCCCGCGAGGATCGCGAGGGATTGGCCAAGGAAATCCGCAAACTCCAGGAGTTGGCCGATGAGCGTGGGGTTGAGCTTGTGAAACTCAAGGCTGACGCCGGGATGGCCGATCAGCATGCCCGTGAGGATCGCGATGGATTGACCAAGGAAATCC
>JBAXOP010000446.1:0-3843 GCA_037133195.1 Verrucomicrobiota bacterium
GGCACGGTCATCTGTGTGTCGCATGACCGGTATTTCCTCGACCGCATCTGCGATCAAATCATCGCCTTCGAGGAAAACGGGGTCATCGTCCAACCCGGCAATTATTCCTATTACCTCGAAAAGCGCCAGGCCCGCGAGGCCGCCCAGCGCATCCAGGCGCAAGCCGCTGCCAGGGCCGCCGCCGCCCGCCACAAGGCTGCCGCGCCGTCAGTCGCCAAGCCGCGCAAGCTCACTCTCAAGGAGCGCAGCGAACTCGACGGCATCGAAGGCGTCATTCTTGCGGCCGAGCAACACGTCGGGGATATTGAGAGCCGTTTGAACGATCCGACCTTTCAAGCCGAATCCTTTGCCGAGATTCCGGCTGTGATCCAACAACTCGATGCCGCCAAAGCGCAACTCGCCAATCTTTACACCCGTTGGGAGGACCTCGAGCGGTTGCGCGAGAGCCTCTAAACCTCCAACGGAAAATTTGGAATTTTGCAACGATCAGGGATGCGCTCCCTGCAACGGGCGACAAAAAAAACGGGCACCGTAGGGCACCCGTTTACTTCCCGATCTGCAGAACCTGGGAAATTAATCGGCGTACTCGGCCTTTTCGGCGGTATTGGCAGAGCCGGTACCGGAGACGTAACGCCAGCGGATCTTATTGCGTTTTGAGGCGGTACGGAGTTTGCGCTGTCTGCGCTCGGTGGGCGTTTCAAACGAGCGGCGCCGCCGGATTTCTTCCAGCACCCCTTCGGTATCGAGTTTCGTCTTGAGGCGCTTGAGAGCCCGATCGACAGGCTCGCCTTTCTTCATAATCACTCCACGCATGCGATTCGTTGTTTTGGTTGGTTGGTTCCGCAGATTGTCGGGGCGGGGGATATGAACGAATCCCTGCGACATGTCAAGAAGCAACCCGTAAAGTTTTTTCAAAAATATCCGGGGGGGGCGATGTGGGCACGCAGCGCTTCAAGGAGTGGGGGCATTCTCCGGAGCCTTCTGAAGAAGAGGCGGCGGGCAGGATGCCCGCTCCACTGAAGCCCGGGCATCCTGCCCGGAGCCTTCTGTAACGTAATCATGCGCTAACCCGACCGTATTTGGCGACTTGCCCTTGCTCTGCGCGTGGGCGATGACGGCCAGAGGGCTCCTCTTCTTGAGGCAAGCCGGCTCGAGCCGGTGCTTTATGGCATCATCCCTGGCCGTCCAGCAACAGGCGGGTGGGTTCTTCGAGGCTGGCTTTGACGTGATTGAGAAAAATAACCGCCTGGCGGCCATCGACTAGGCGGTGATCGTAGCTGAGGGCTAGGTACATCATGGGGCGGATGACGACTTGGCCATCGCGGGCGACGGGGCGGGGCTGGATGGTGTGCATGCCGAGGATACCGCTTTGGGGAGGATTGAGGATAGGGGTGCTGAGCAGTGAGCCATAGACACCGCCGTTGGAAAGGGTGAAAACGCCGCCCTGGAGGTCTTCGAGGGCGATTTTCCCGGCGCGGGCCTTATCGGCGTAGGCGGCTATGTCTTGCTCAATGCGCGCCAGCGGCTGGCGGTCACAATCGCGCAACACCGGCACCAGCAGCCCCTTGGCGGTGTCGATCGCTACCCCGATATCGTAATAGTGATGCTCCACGACGTCGTTGCCGTCGATGCGGGCGTTAAGCGAGGGTACCTGTTTGAGGCCAAGCACCACGGCTTTGACGAAAAATGCCATGAAGCCGAGTTTGACGCCGTGCTTACTGAGGAACGTTTCCTGGGCCTGTCGGCGCAGGTCGATAATAGCGCTCATGTCCACTTCGTTGAAGGTGGTGAGAATGGCCGCCGTTTGCTGCGCGGTGACGAGCTGCGTGGCAATTTTTCGGCGCATCAGCGACATCGGCCGGCGGGTGCTGCGGCTGTCACCGGCGGGTTCCGGCACGGCGGGCACGGCAACGGGCACGGCAACGGGCACGGCAACGGGCACGGCGGGCACGGCAACGGGCACGGCGGCGGGTGTGATGGGGCTGGGAGCAGGGGCGGTATTCAGGCGGCCGATCACGCAGCCGATGGGAACTTCCTGGCCCTCGGTGGTGAGGATTTCGAGCCAGCCATCACTGGTGGCTGGCAATTCGTGGGACACCTTGTCGGTTTCCAGGGTGACGAGCAACTCGCCCTTGCGGACGGCCTCGCCGGATGACTTATGCCAGCAAGCGACGTTGGCAGAAGTGATCGATTCGCCCACTACAGGAACAAGGATATCGATGAGCATGGGAGGTGGTGCTTGGGTGTTAGATAGTGAAGGCCCGGGCGAGCAGAGCGAGTTGCTCGCGGACGTGATTGGCCTTGGAGCCGGACGCTGGACTGGCGGCGGCGGCACGCCCGGCATAGCGGGGTTTAGCCCCGACCACGGCTTCGAGTAAAGGCGCGACATACGTCCAAGCACCCATATTGGCGGGTTCTTCCTGGCACCAGACGAAGTGGCTGGCGTTGGGGTAATGGCCGATGTGTGTCTTAAGCAACTCCTGATGGAATGGATAGAGCTGTTCGAGGCGGAGGATGGCGGTGGTGGTGCTGGTGGTGGCGGTCTTCAGGCGCTGGGTGCACAGATCGTAGAATACCTTGCCACTGCAAAATATGACCCGCTCGACCGCTGCCGGATCGGCGGAAATTTTGCTATCCGGCAAGATTTCCTGAAAGCAGGTATTATCGAGGAAATCCGCCTCTTGGGATACGGCATCCTGGCGAGTGAGCAAGCTTTTTGGGGTCATGACGATGAGGGGCTTGCGGCAACTCTGGAGTTTTTGGCGGCGCAAGGCATGGAAAAATTGGGCTGGGGTGGTGAAATTACCGACCACCAGATTATCGGCGGCGCAGAGTTGGAGGAAGCGTTCGAGGCGGGCACTGGAATGCTCGGGACCCATCCCCTCGTAGCCGTGCGGCAGTAGCAGGACAATGTCGCTGGGCGTTTGCCATTTGCTTTCGGCACTGGCGATGAATTGGTCGATAATGACTTGCGCGCCGTTGGCAAAGTCGCCGAACTGGGCCTCCCAGAGCGTGAGCATCGCGGGGTAGCCCAGGGAATATCCGTAGTCGAAACCTAATACCGCGAACTCCGACAGCAACGAGTTATAGATACAAAACCGGGCTTGTGCGGGATCGAGGTGCTCCAAGGGGATGTGGCGCGTGCGGGTGAGCGCATCGTAAAACACCGCGTGGCGCTGCGAAAATGTACCACGCCGGCTATCCTGGCCCGACAAGCGCACCGGTATTTGCTCCATGAGCAACGAGCCGAAGGCCAGCGCCTCGGAAAACGCCCAATCGAAGGGGCCGCCGTTTTGCAGTGCTTGGATGCGGCGCGGGATGAAGCGTTTGGCCAGGGTGGGGTTGAGGTGGAAACCCGAGGGCAAGGTGGTGAGGACCTTGCCGAGGTGTTGGAGGCGCTCGCGGCTGATGCCAGTGGCCACCGGCGCATGCGAATACGTCTGCTGGATGATGGCCGTGGAACCACTGAAGGCCGTGCGATCGCTGGCGATGCTCAGTTCCATCATCTTGTTGTAACCCGCTTCCAGCTTGTCACATATCGTTTGCTCAATCGCGTCGGCTTCCTCCTCGTCGAGAATCTCCCGGGCCACAAGTTGCCGCTTGTATAGTTGCCCGAATGTCTCTCGCACCGCTATTTTTTCCGCCACCAACGGCTGGGTGAACGCCGCCTGGTCCCCTTCATTGTGGCCTTGGCGGCGGTAACACAGCATGTCGATGACTATGTCGCGGCCGAAAAGCTGGCGGAATTCCAGGGCAAAACACCCGGCCCAGTGGAGCGCCAACGGGTCCTCACCATGGACATGCAGAATCGGCGCTTCAATCATTTTTGCCACATCGGTGGCA
>JBAXOP010000447.1:0-3822 GCA_037133195.1 Verrucomicrobiota bacterium
GGGATAGTCCCACCACGAACCGTCCTTTTCCTGATGGGAGAGGATGATGGCGGCGAGGCGCTTGGCGTAGGCGGCGTGGCTGGCCTTGGGCAGCAGACGCACGGATTCGGTGAAATAAAAAATGCCGTAATAGTAGAAATAGCCGGCGATGCGGAAGGGAGCCTCGTGCGGGACAGGGCGCTTGCGGCCATTGCTCAAAAACCCCTCGCGCGCTAGGAAACGATCCGCCCACGCAGTTAAAACAGGGTCGGTCACAAGTGGCTCGCCGAAGACGCGCAGGCAGGCGTTGCATGCTTGCGAACGGCCAAGCGAACCTGCTGGACGGTTGATGTCGAGGCGCGGGCGATAACGGTGTTGGAACGAATAGGTATAGGAAAAATCCGGGGTGCGCTGGTAGTTGATACCGGCGAGCGAGTGCTTGACGAGTTTTTCATCGAGGGTCACGCCGATGGTGGATCGAGCCTCGGCCATGGCGAGCAGGACGGTGGCGGTGGTGAAGGAGGTGGGCAGGCCGGAGGGTTTTTGGGTGGTGAGACCATCGTAAATATCGAGGTATCCCCAGCCACCGTTGACGTCTTCGTAGCGGTTCACGAGATTCACTTGCTGTTGGGCCAGGCGTGCCCAGGCGCTCTTTTTGGCGGGATCGGTTTCGCGCTGATAGAGACGGGTGATGGCACGCAGACCATAGGCGTACCCCCAACAATTGTAGGTGCAATCCTGGCTGGTGCGGCGCAGGTTTGGCAACTCGGCGGCGGTCCAGGCTGCGGCTTTGTCAATAGCGGCAGCGACCTCGGGGCGGGGATCGGCGGCATCGATAAGACCGGCTAGGGCTAGGCCGGAGGCCCCGGCGCGGAACGCCTGGTGGCCACCGGGCAATGGCGCGAAAATGTTCAAATCCTTGGTCTGGGTGGCGTCGCCCCACGAGCCGTTCTTGTGCTGATCGGCTAGCAAAAAATCGACGCCACGGCGGATCGCGGAGTCCAGCGCATCGCGGGTGAGTTCCGGCAGCGGGGCTGCGTTTTCGCTAGGTTCGGCTGCAGCGGCAAGACACAAGACGCAAGACCACAAGACAGAAGACCACAAGACGCAAGACGGCAAGACACGAGACGCAAGATGAAGACGCAAGGGAGAAGCGGGCGAGGCCGGAGGTTGGGAATTGCCGGGAGGAAGATTATGAGCAGGAAGATGGCAGCAATGGTTATGCATATGCTTGTCTAGCGTCTTGCAGTCTTCCAGTCTTGCGTCTTCTACGGCGTTAGAATCACTTGTCCGGCTTCCAGGCCGCTGAGGATTTCGCTGGTGGTTTTGCTGGCGCGGCCGCGTTTTACCGGGCGGCGCTCGGTCTTGCCATCGGCCAGTTTGACTTCCGCGGTCCAACCGGCCGGGGTGAAAGTGAGGGCCTTGGTTGGCACGGCGATGGCCGCGGTTTTTTCATAGGTGATGAGGGATACTTCCGCGTTGCTGCCGGGGGCGATGGAGATCCCCGCGGGCCAGCTGACCTCGAAACTGGCGCGGTATCTGCCGTCCGGCTCCGGGGTGTCGGCGAGTTTGCTGAGCTTGACGGGTATGTCGAGTTCCTCGCGGCCGGCGAGGGTGGCGCGGCCTTTGAGTTCCGGGGTTAGGGAGCGGGCGGCGGCGTCATCGACGAAAGCCGTCAGGGCGAGTTTGGAGGAGGCGGGGATGAAAGTGGCGAACGCACGTTTGATGGGGGCTTGGCCGCCGAGCATCAGGGTTTTGAGTAATTCGCCGGTACTCCAGCGCCCGTCCTCAATATTGCCGTAATAGAACCATCCGGCTCCCGGGGCTTTGATTTCAAAAAGTTTGCGGTCGGCCTGTAACTTGGCGAGCGATTCCTTGTCGCGGGCCAAGGCGGTGGTGGCGGTCTCCAACTGGATTTTTTGGAGTTTGAGATGGCGTGGCAAATCGGCCTCGCCCTTGGCCAGGGCGAGGGCGGTTTCGCGCTCACTGGCGGCGAGGGTATCCGCCTCGCGGGGCAGGGTCACTTTGAGGGTGCGGTCGTAGTCGAGTTGTTCCATGCGCAGGGCGAATTCAGCGTGCTTCACTGCGTCGCGTTGGCGGGTGAGGATAATTTCCTCGGTTTCCTCGACGAGGTCGTCGGCGGCGTACATTTTTGTGAGTTGGCGGAGTTCCTCCTGTTGGTTTTCGAGGGTTTCCTTGGCGCGTTTGAGGGCATGGGCGGCATGGTCCTCGGCGGTTTTGCGGCGAGTGGTGGTGAAGTAGAGGTTTTCCTCCTTGGCGATACGGGCGGCGCGGCGCAGCGCGTCGAGTTTTAGAGGCACGGTTTCCGATATGTTGGAAAAATCCATTTCGGCTTGGGCGTGGGTGAGTTCGCTGGTGGCCAACGTGCGCCCTTCATCGGTAAGTTTTTTGTCGATGTCTTCGGTATCAAAGGCGACGAGCACCTCGCCGGCGGCGACCTTGCTGCCATGGGCGGCGAGGTGGGTGAATTCAAAGACGGTCCATGCCTTAGGTTCGAGCCGAATGCGGGTGGTTTCGCTAGGAATGGCGGTGGCACCGAACGATTGTTCTGTGAAAAAAAGTTTCGGCTGGAGGGTAAGTTCATCGGCATGGGCAAAGCCGGTGAGCAAAATGGCTACCAGTGGGCGGTGGAGGAGGCGGATCATGGGAAATTCATGCGTTGGGGGATTTTTTCCGTGCGGCGCTCTCATTCGAAAGCTTTGCCCTTGCGTGCAAGCCAAATCGGTTGCAGTCGGGTTTTTTTCGCGTTGGGTGCCAGCGGAATGAGGTGCTCGGCGACTGCAAAACCGGCGCGTTGCAGGCGCCGGGTAAGGCTGGGAATCGGCCGGGCTGCGGCAATAGCGAGCAAGCCGCCGGCTTGCAACGCCTCGTAAGCGGCTGCCAGCCAGCGCCGGTCATCGATCCATGGGCGGTTGCGTTCGGTGGTGGGGGAGGCATCGAGATGCAGGGTGATAGCGTGGAGGCTGCCGACGTGGCGAGCAAGGCCGGAGGGGCCCGGATCCGGCTCGATGGTGATGCGCGAATCTGTGTTGAGCGGGCTGGCAGGTAAGTGCGCTCGGTGCCATTGCGGTAACTCCACCAGCGGCTCCGCTACGAAAAATGTGGCTCGCTTTTGCGGCAGCGCCGCTGCCACCCCGGCCAGCGCGTGCCCCAGGGCCAAACCCACGAGAAAAATCTTCGGCTGGCGTGCAGGGCGGAACGGCGCGCACGCCAAGCGTGCCAATTCGGCTTCCGCGCCTTGGGTGGCGGGGCCGGCGATTTGTTGGCCTTGCACGATAAGGTAGTGGCGGCCGTCGTGTTCTTGCAACACGAGAGGCGTGCCGTCGGGGAGGAGTGCTTGGGCAAGGGTGTTGCGTGGTTTCATGAGCTGACTTGGGGTGGGGCTGGGGTGGACTTACTTGAAATTGCCGGGCATGTCCATCCTAGCGATGGCTGCGCCTTAAGCACAAGACACAAGACTTGAACCCAAACAGGAAACCCCGGCCGACGGCCGGGGTTTCCTTGAGGTTGGGATTTCGTTAGGTGTTATTTTTCGCAGGTAGCTTACAGGCTCCCTTTGAGGACGGACGATGGTTTGAAGCCGACAGACTTGGAGGCACCGATTTTCATGGATTCGCCAGTCTTCGGATTGCGACCCATGCGAGCGGCACGCTTCTTCACTTCAAAAGTGCCGAAACCAATGATTTGGACCTTCTTGTCTTTCTTGATGCCCTTGGCGATGGAATCGAGAACGGCTTCGACGGCTTCGTCGGCGGCACGTTTGGTGATGTCTTTACCGAGGGCTTTCTGGACGGCTTCAATAAGTTCTGCTTTGTTCATGGC
>JBAXOP010000448.1:0-3820 GCA_037133195.1 Verrucomicrobiota bacterium
CCGACCTCATGCCCAGCGACATCACGGGCACCGTGACCTGGTATGCAGGCGGTGGCGGCGGCGCTACCCTCACGGCTACCCGTTCCGACGTGGGTTTAGGCGGCACGGGCGGCGGCGGAGCGGGCGGTAGGAATTACCTATTCACTTATTACGACGCAGTTAACGGGACGGCCAACACGGGCGGCGGCGGCGGTGGGGCTTGTAGTGATAACAGTGCGGGTAACGGCGGCTCCGGCATCGTGATCATCTCCTACCCACAAACGGCGGGAGCTTCGCCCATCATCACCGGCGGGACCCTATCCGCGGCTCTGAGCAGCACCTACGGCACGGCTTCGTCTGCCACAAGTTTCACGCTTTCCGGTGTGAATATGACGGCCGGGATTTTGGTGACAGCCCCCGCAGGATTTGAAGTTTCCAAAACCTCCGGCAGTGGATATGCCGGCTCCACTACTGTCGGTGCCGCCGGCACAATAGCCACCACCACGGTCTATGTGCGCCTCTCCGCCACCGCCCCGGCCTCCGGTACCTACAATTCCAAGAATATCGTGCTCTCCAGTAGCGGCGCCACCTCGGTGAATGTGCCCACCACCGCCAGCGGTAACTCAGTGAGCAAGGCAACACCCATAGCCACTCTAACAGTAAGTAACTCGCCCGTAACCTATAACGGTTCCCCCCACGCGGCCACCTGCGCTATCTCAGCCAGCTCAGTGACAGGTACGGTGCAAAATATTCTAATAGGCGGCGCGAGCAATCAGTCCGACGTTGGCAGTTACCCGGTGACCGCCGACTTTGTGCCGAGCGACACGGCTAACTACGACACGCTGACCGGCTTGGCCGCAGGCGATTTTGTCATTCTAACCACATTCACCACTTGGATCGACACATATTATACCGGTGAAGTTAATCCTTTGATTGTGGGGCCCGACGCCGACCCTGATCAAGACGGCCAGCCCAATTTCCTCGAGTTCGCTCTCAATTCCAATCCCAGCAATGCCAGCTCGTCCGGCAAGGCGTTTGTTAAAATGGCCACCGTCGGCGCGGTCCCCAACGTGCTCACCTTGTCCGTCGCCGTGCGCGACTATGCCGGCGCATTCACCGCCGATGGCAACAATCAAACCGCGCTGGACCCCAACGACGGCATCACCTACCACATCGAAGCCTCCACCACCCTTGGTAATTGGGGTGCCCTGCTCGTCACGCAGGTCCCGGATACTGATGCGGCCATCATCCAGGCCAGTCTGCCTACCCCTGCCGCCGGCTGGTCCTACAAAACCTTCAGCACCGACAGTGCTTCGCGGGCTGCCTTTATCCGCGTAAAAGTAACCACTCCGTGAGCGGGTGGGCGGAGAACATTGAACAGCAGAGGCAAAATGAGCGCAGCACTTCTTCATCTGCTCGCGTCTCGCGTCTCGAAGTCTATCTCCCGAAACAGGCTTGCGCGTTATTAGTTGTTAGTTCGGCGAGGCCTGCCACTGACATGCCCAAGGCGGCGGCTAGGCCGCTGCCGATGGCGGCCAGATTGGCCGGATGATTGCAGGAATGTGGCAGCGGATGGGTGACCCAAGCGGGTGGCGGAAGCATGTCAGGGGCATCGGTTTCGAGCAGGATGCGCTCTGGCGGCAATCGTCGGAATACCTCTAACACCGCTGCCCGGCGTGCTTGCAGGAACTGTCCGTTGAACGAAAAATAAGCCCCCAATGGTAGCAGGCGCCGCGCGGTTTCCATAGAGCCGGCAAACCCGTGCAGCAGGAAGCGCGACGGCGGCGCTTCTTCCACTAACGCCTCCAACAATAGTCCCCAGGCACTCACACAATGGATTGTCAGGGCTCGCTGCTGTTGCCTGGCCAGCCGCACCTGTGCCAAGAACACCGGCCATTGCAACGCTACTTCTGGTGCCGTCACCCGCCGGTCCAGCCCGCACTCACCCACCCCTGCTTGCGGAAATTTCTCCAACCAGCTGGCCAGCCGCTCCTGCCATTGTCCGCGAGTCGCGGCCGCGTGCCACGGATGAATCCCGAATGCCGGCACGATCATCTCCGGATAGGCCAGCGCCATGGCCGCCACCGCCGCCCACTCGGTCTCACAGGTGGCATTGACCACGCAGCGCAGCACCCCGGCACCGCGCATCGCCGCGATGAGTGCTGGCGCCTCGCCCAAGCGGGGAAAGTGCAGGTGGTTGTGACAGTCGATCCAGATCATGTGCGCGGTGCCCTCAACCCTGGCACTTGGCAGGGAAAATTGAAACCACGGAGGTGAAAAATCCTTGCTGAAACCGTCATTTCAGCGACCGGAATGAGCAAATCCCCGGCACAAATCGCTAAACTCCTTCAAATTGTTCACATTTTTTAAATACCAGCGGATTTGCACAGTTTTTGGTCAATCATGCGTAGTCAGACGGGCCGGAATCCCCCAAGGTCCGCCGTCGTCTGCAACGACGACAGAAACCTACACCACAATCCTAAATCACCCATTCCCGCTGTTCTTTTCAAGCTAACCGCAACACCAAGCAACCGAACCCCTCCAACCTAGATAACCATACCGATGAAAACAAACTGGAAACTTCCAAATGTAACGACCATCAGCCGATGGATCCTCAACAAGCCAAGCAATCTGCTGTGGGGTGCCGGTGCCGGTGCCGCACTCGCGGTGGTGCTTATTTCGTGCGCCACCACTCGCACCATGCTCGCCCCGCCCAGCATCCCCGGCGCCACATTCGTGGGCTCCAAGGAATGCGCCACCTGCCATGAAAAACTCGTCCGCGACTTCCGCACCGCCGACCACGCCAAGCTCCAAGCCAAGGGCAAGAACGCCGTTGATATGGGTTGCGAAAGTTGCCACGGCCCGGGCAGCAAGCACGTCGAAGCCGGTGGTGGCAAAGGCCTCATCGTCAATCCGAAGAAATCCCCGGAAACTTGCTACCAATGCCATCTCGACAAGAAGGCTGAGTTCAGCCTGCCCTACACCCACCCGGTGAGCACCGGCAAGGTGAGCTGCAGTGATTGCCACAACCCGCATAAGGGCAACGCCGTCAAAGGCGGTGGTACCCAGCTCAATGGCAAGAACGAAACCTGTTTCCAATGCCACAAGCAACAGGCCGGTCCATTCGTCTTCGCCCACGACGCCGTCAAGGAAGGTTGCACCACCTGCCACAGCCCCCACGGTTCCGTTAACCAGAAGATGCTCAATGAGCGCAACCTCACCCTCTGCCTCAAGTGCCATGCCGATGCCAACACCCCAACTGCTGCCACCCCCGGCAAACTCGGGCCCTCCGGCAGCCACGCCGCAATAGGTCTTGCGCCGAACCGCTGGCAGCAGGGCACCTGCTGGAGTGCGGGCTGTCATGAAGCCGTACACGGTTCCAACACCAATGTCGAACTGCGCTACTAAACCCAATTCAACAACCTTACGTTTCAAACTCCTAAAGTTAATTTCATTATGAAACCAATTCGTTTTTCAAACATCCTGGGACAAGCCAGAACCCTGCGTTCGTTCCGTCTCGCATTTGCGGCCCCGGCCCTAGTGCTTACTCTCGCCACCGCCCATGCCGGCTCCGCCGGCACTGCGGCCTCAGCGAATCCTGCCGAGGGTGCCCCCGCCAGCAACTGGATCACCTTTGGCGTCGGCGGCGCGTTTGTCAGCGGCAATGATGCCGCCATGATGAGCCGCACCCGCACCAATGGCGACTTCTACGGTGGCATCGACTCGATGCAAATCACCCAGGCGATTAACAAGACCACGACGATGACCATCGACGGTCATGCGCTGCCGGGCATGGAAGATTACCAATTCAATCTCGACCTCCAAAAGGCCGATATCGGTT
>JBAXOP010000449.1:0-3817 GCA_037133195.1 Verrucomicrobiota bacterium
CCGTGGACCGGGCATGTTGCCCGGTGTTCCCCGTGGACCGGGCATGTTGCCCGGTGTTCCCCGTGGACCGGGCATGTTGCCCGGTTGCCGATGGTGTTTCTCAATTGGTATAGGCTTCTTCGCCATGCTCGGCGAGGTCCAAGCCGGTGTGCTCTTCCTCACGGGTAACCCGCAGGCCGATGGTGGCACCGAGGAGTTTCAATAGCCCGTAACTGACTCCCGCCGACAACACGGTGGCCGCCACCGCCGCCAATAACTGGGTGACGAGTTGCGTGCCGATTTCAAAATCACCCGAGCCGCCAGCAAAGTGCCGCGAACCGAAAATAGCCACCAAGATAGTCCCCACAAAGCCACCCACCCCGTGCACGCCGAACACGTCCAGCGCGTCGTCGTACTGGAACCGGTGCTTGAGTTTGGCGCAGGCGAGCCAACACAGGCAAGCCGACACCGCGCCAATGACCAGCGCACCGATGGGCCCGACGCAACCCGCCGCCGGGGTGATGGCGGCCAGTCCTGCGATTGATCCAGTGGCAATCCCCAGCGCGCTGGGTTTACCGCCTTTGATCCACTCGATGGACATCCACGCCACTGCCGCCGAACAGGCCGATAAATGGGTGACCACCAGCGTCATGGCGGCGTTGCCGTTGGCCGCAAATTGGCTGCCAGCATTGAAGCCGAACCAGCCAACCCATAACATGCCGGCCCCAGCCACCGTGAACGGCAGGTGATGCGGCAACATTTGGGTGTGCGGATGACCGCTGCGCGGACCCACCATGATGCACGCCACCAAGGCCGCCACCCCAGCCGTGATATGCACGACAATCCCGCCGGCTAGGTCGATGACGTGGCTCAGGCCGCAGAAAGCGCCGGCGCGATGCCACACGCCGTGGCACACCGGCACATAGACCAACAGACTCCAGACCACGCTGAACACCATGATTGTTTTGAATTTCATCCGTTCCGCAAAGGCTCCGATGAACAATCCCGGAGTGATCAGGAAAAACATCATCTGATAGGCGTAGTGCAGCAGTAGAGGAATGCCCGGCGCGTCGGCCCGCGGCGTGCTATCCGGCCCCACTCCCGCCAGAAAACTCAATTGCAGCCCGCCAAACAGACTGTTGCCGTCGCTGAACGCCAGCGAGTAACCACACACCAGCCACACGATGCTCAGCACCGCGGTGAGCGCAAAACATTGCATGAACACCGAGAGCACGTTCTTCGCTCGCACCAACCCAGCGTAAAATAACGCTAACCCCGGAATCATCATGAACAACACCAGCGCCGTGGCCGTCAACATCCACGCGGTGTCGCCGCTATTGATTGTACTGGCCCCGTCAACGGCCGCCGCCGCATGCGTGGATGTTAAAAACAGGGTCACGCAGCACGCTGCCAATGCAGTGGCTGCCCGGTTTCCGGCTTGCGGAATCGAACGGTGTATCATGGGAGGTATGTCGGATTAGGGTGCAGGGTTGCTGGAAAGCAAAGCAGAATGCGTGCCAATTTCCGACTCGATCCAAGGTTTTATTAAAAAACGTGCGGCGTTACTCGCGGCCCGGTATGGGTGGCGGGCATGGGGTTTCCGAGGCAGGCGCTAGATGCTGCTCTGCGGGTGCCGGCGCACGCTCCAGCGGCTGGCCGCTAGGCAATAGCATCAGGCATAGATAGATAATCACGGTGGCCGGCAGGGCTCCCAACGCCAGTCCGAGGGGTGATACGCCATATTTAAAAAACCGTGCCAGCAGGCTTTGGCCCGCCGGGTTGGGCGCATTGGCAATGACGGTCAAGCCGCCACCGGCCACCGCGCCAGCCACCACCGCGTACTTCGCCGTCGCGGAAATATCCCCGGCCTGTGCCGCCAAATAGGTGATGGCGGCATTGTCATTGAAGGCGGTGAGCACGCTGGCTCCTAACATCAACGACTGTTCGCGCAAGCCCATGATGATCGGTTCGATCCACCACCCCTGGCAGCCGCCGTGAATTACCAGTCCGGCAAGGAAGAACCCGACGAGGATCGGACTGCACAAGGCGATGGAGTTTTGGTGGTGGCGAGTGGCGGTGACGAAGGCGATGAAGAACAAAAAGCCGCCGATGAACAGCACCGGATAGTGCACGGCATAAACCGTCCAAGCGAGAAACCCCAGATGCACCGTTGTGACCCATCCCGGAATCGGCGTTTCGCGTTGCGCCCATGACGGGTTGGGCGCGGCTTCCAAGGTTGCCCGGTTCGTAGGAGGATTGGCGTCCTGCCTTTCATGGACGACGGGCTTCCAGCCTGTCGTTTCATGCGCGGACTGGCTGGAAGCGCTGTCTTCCGTCATAGGCAGGATGCCTGGTTTCCCCCCGGCGAGGGCAAAATCAAGCGTATCGGACGTGGCCCCAGTGGCTGGAATCTGCGGCGCGGCTCCGAGGTGGCGCAATTCTTTTCGAAACCAGATGTAATAACAAAAACTCGACAAGCCCACTCCCAGCAGTGATTTCCATCCGAAATGCAACAGCATGAATGGCGTGTCCCAGCCCCACCCGCCGGCCACCATGAGCACCGGCGGTGCCGCAAAGCTCGTCAGCGTGCCGCCGACTGATATGTTCACAAACAACAATCCCAGCGTGGCATACGCCAGTCGTGGCGATGGCTTGAGCGGGAAAAACCGTTTCGCCAATAACAGCGCCGCAATGGTCATGGCCGCCGGCTCAGTGATGAACGATCCGAGCACCGGTGCCAGCATCAACACGCTCAACCACCAGGCGGCGGCACTCCCCCGGCCCAACCCGGCGGCCCGCGCCAGCACCTGCTCGGCCACCCGCAGCACCGGGCGACTGGCGGCAAGCGCCATGATGACGACAACAAACAAGGGTTCGGTGAACCGGCAATCCTCGCTGAGGTAGGATTTGAAATCGAGCCAACTATAGTAGTGGGTGGCGGCTGCCCCCAGCACGATGACCCATAACCCGAACACCACCTCCACTTCGCCCAAAAAGTGCAGCAATGTGCCGCCGAACGACACCTCGGCCACGTGTTCCGGCCATCGACTGTCCTGCGGTTCGTGGCGAAGTAACTGTGCCTGATGACGTTGTTCAAACTTATGTGCCAGCCGGGAGAAAAACCCACAGGCGAATGTGTGCAAAATCGCCAGCAGGAAAATACCACTGGCTGCCAGATTGAACGGTGCCACCGCCGCCCGCGCCTTGAGTGTTTCTAACACCCCGCCCGTCACTGGTGCGTAGGCTTGCAATGGCTCGGGAAACGCCGCGTGACGCAGCGCGGCGCCAGTGCCATCCGGGTTGGCAAGCTCGGGTAGGTTGCCGCCTATTGCGCTAATGCAAAACGGCAGTAGCAACAAGGCGGCAACAAGGGCATATAGATAGCGCGGCATGAGGGGGTTGATGCAGCATTACTATGCCATATCCCATTCTCTGACAAGGTCTGGTTCCAAGTGCGCACTCAAAAAAAACAACGGATGACCCCAGAACGTGGAGTCATCCGAATAAAAAAAACCCAGAGTGCAGGCTCACTCCCGCCCGCCTCATGCTTCTGCGGTCTCCGAAGCGGCGGCCTCATCGGAGGCGCTTTCCTCCGCGGCAGTATCGACGGCAGCGGTCTCGGCACCGGTATCTACCGCCACTTCAGCTTCCGTCACTTTAGTCACTTTTTTGGCGACTTTTTTGGCGGGAGCTTTTTTAGCCACCTTTTTGGCAGCTGATTTTTTGGCGGCAGTGGCCTTGGCATCGGTGGATTTGCTGGAAACAGCCTTGTGTTTCACAGTTCCGCCAAGCTTCGCCTGCTCGTGCTTGCGCTTCAAATAATCCGCACGACGACGGC
>JBAXOP010000450.1:0-3794 GCA_037133195.1 Verrucomicrobiota bacterium
GATTTGATCCGACAGAAATCCGATGAAATCGAGGTGTCAGCGCGGACATTCCTTGGAGTCCTTACCCGAACTGACTGAAAATCAACGCAACCCCCTCTTTTGTCCGGGTTGCGGACAGCCTATGACAGGCTGGAAGCCCGTCGTCCTTGACAGAGAAGGATGCCTATCCTCCTGCCATACTGACAGTACCGGGCGGGTCGGTGAGGCAGGCGGCCGCGATGCACTTCGGCAGCGCGGTGCATGCGGCATTTGAGCGGGTGGGCTGGATTGATTACAAAACCGACGCAGCGGGGAGCCTCGAGGAACGCGTCGCGCGGGATGACGGCCAGATGCAGTCCTACCGGGAAGTGATGCAGCGGACATTTCCCGGGGCACCTGTGGATTGCGTCTTGCTTTCTACTTATTTGAAATCCTTGGTGAGCTTGGCAGCGGCCAGCGCACGCCAACCGCCGTAAAGCACGAACACCTCGTTGCCCATCTGCAAGGTATTGATGCGCTCGGCCACTTGCCGGCTGGTGCCGCAATCCTCATTGTTGCAATAGACGACCACCCGTTGGCTATCAATCATGCGGGCCGCGACCTCTGCCTCGAAAGTCTGCATATTTTCGCCGGCGTCGAGGTTCCACAACGCCGCGCCAGCCATGCCGTTGCGCTGCCAATCGCCGCGCGACCGGGCATCCACCCACAACACCCGTCCCTGCCATTCACCCATCACACGCGCCAGGCAGACCTCGTCGGATTTGAGCTTGGCGGCATCACAGCGCACGCCACGCTCCGGCGGACCTTTGACGAGGTAAGTGGTGCCGGCGGCAGCCAGAGCGATGGTTAGAACAACTGCGGTTTGAGCCACGACGTTCATGGCAAGGGCGGCAAGTCGCGACGAATCACGGCAAACGCCTGCAACACTTGGTGGCGTTTCACATCACAATCCGTCTCGATGCGGATGATCGCCAGGCCGGGATCCTTGGTCTCCGTCGGCGTCACCAGTAATTGGTAATGCTTGCCTTCTTCAAGTGCTTTTACCTCCACCTTGAAGTTGTCCGACGTGCACGTATTGGAAACGATTTTGATCGGCTTGGCATAATCCATGGTCACGTCAATGGCCTGGGTTTCCGGCTTAGCACCAACCGACCATTTCAAGGTTTTTTCCTTGAGCACAACGAGCACCGGAATGTGAACCTCCACGGTAAGGGTCACCGAAGGCTGGTTCGGTGGGTCATTTTCCATATACAACACCACCGTCTTGTTAACCACACCGAAAAAATTGCCCATGTCGAAGGTGGCGCGGATCTGGCCCTTTTCACCCGGCGCATAAACAAATTTACCATCAGACACTTGCACGCTGATGCAGGAACACGTCTTGTCCACCTTCGCGATAGTCACCGGCTGGCCGGCTTTGTTTTCGAAGTTGAATTCCGCGACAATCGAACTGGCGTCGGCCGGGGCGTCGATCACCAATAAGTCCTTTTCGAACGTGAGAGCCGCCGCGTGAAGGAACCCCGCCATGGCCAGCCAGCAATAAATCGCAGTGCGCATGGGCGGAAGCTAGTGCGGTTCTTTGTGCGCGGCAAGCCAAACTGCAATGATGAGCCGCCAACGCGGATTTTTTCTGCCCCCGATGAAAAGGCACCTGCTGCAACGTGGCAGGCTCAAAACCCTGTGGCGTAACCAAATGGGTACACCCGGGCTCATCCCTACGCTGCAGACGTTCATGAAACGCTTCAAAGAAAGATTTTTCCTCGCACCTGCACGTAGGAGCGCGCCTGCATTTTCGTAAATAGGGTAACACCTCATAGCAAGATCTCACTTCTGGGTTATAGTGCCTTGTCCTGATTCGCCGCCGACGCTGCCAAAACGGGACGTCAGACAGCGAGGGTTCGCTGGCGGTGCGTCGGGGGCAACGCTTGGTAACTTAACCTATGAAAACAACACTCGCCTATTCGTACAAAACCAACGCCCCGCCGCACCAACCGCGCATGGCTTGCCAGACATTGGTGCTCATCACCCTCATCGGCGCCGGTTGGATTATGGCCCTCTGCCCCGCCGCAACATCCACCGCGGAGGCTCCGCCCCCACCCAACGTACCCGCCGCCATTTCACCCGCCGCCATTTCACCCGCCGCCATTTCACCCGCAGCAACTTCGCCCGCAGCCATTTCACCCGCAGCAACTTCGCCCGCAGCCATTTCGCCCGCAGCAACTTCGCCTGCAGCCAGTGAGAAGGGCGTGCAGATTCTCACCCGCGGGCCCGTGCACGAGGCCTTTGCCGGAGTAGTCACTTTTAATCCCCAACCGGGCGTGGTGGTGCCCAAAGTCCCACCTACGGCCATTGAAGAAATACCGCCAGGGGAACGCCCGGTTGGCAACAACGTCACTTGGATTCCCGGTTATTGGACCTGGGATGACGAGCGGACCGACTTTGTATGGGTCAGTGGCACTTGGCGCGCTCTGCCGCCAGGCCGCCAGTGGATGCCAGGCTATTGGGGACAAACCACCGCAGGCTATCAGTGGACGTCGGGCTATTGGGCCGATGCCGCAGCGAAGGAAACGACCTATCTGCCAGCTCCACCGGCTACCGTGGAGGACGGACCTAACGTCGCCGCGCCTTCGGTGGACTACCGCTGGACGCCGGGCAGTTGGATCTGGAATGAGAATCGTTATGCCTGGGGCCCGGGTTATTGGGCACGCGGCCGGGTGGACTGGGATTGGAGTCCCTCCCATTATGTGTGGACGCCTCGCGGATACGTTTATGTGGGCGGCTACTGGGATTATCCGGTGAGTCGGCGTGGCTCACTCTTTGCACCGGTCTATTTCGATTCAGGAGTGTATTCACAAGCGGGTTTTGCCTATGCGCCATCCATCGCAATCGATCTGGCGGTCTTCGCAGAGGTTCTCTTCCTGCGGCCACACTATAACCACTACTATTTTGGTGACTACTATGATAACAGCTATCAAAAAAACGGGTATTTTTCGGCGTATGCATATCAAAACAACCTCAATGGGTATGACCCAATCTATTCCTATCAAAGGTGGCAAAACCGGCAAAATCAGGGCTGGAACGGCCAGATGGCCGCAACCTACCAATATCGCCAGAATAACCTCAGCGCTAGACCGCCGCGCACCTGGGCCGCTCAGCAAGCCATCGCCAGCACCTCTGAATTTAAACAGAACCGCATGCTAGTGGCCGCGCCCCTCAGTACGATGGCCAGCAGCAACAACAGCGGCGTGAGATACCAAGCAGTGACCAAGAGTGAAAAGCAAGCACTCTCCCAGCGTGGCCAGCAAGTGGCACTCGCCAGCGATCAACGGCGCACGGCGGAAACCAAGGGTGCCACGCTCGCATCCCTCAAGCCCGGCGAACTCATAACACCAAGCAAAGTCACACACGCCAGCTCGCCTATTGTGGCGAAGACCACTAACCAGTTAGGTAAAGGCAACGCGCCGCCGGCTGCCCAGCGCTCACCCAAGCCTCAAGCCGTTGTGCAACCAACCACTGCGGCAGGCGCTCGTCTGCCAAAGACCGGCGCGACCAATCCTCTGCCAGAACCTCGTAAGGCCACGGTGGAACCCAGCGACAAACAGGTCACACCGCAACCGCGCAAGGCCACGGTGGTACCCAGCAACAAGCAGGTCACACCGCAACCGCGTAAGGCCACGGTGGTACCCAGCAACAAGCAAGTCACACCGCAACCACGCAAGGCCACGGAGGTACCCAGCAACAAACAGGTCACACCGCAACCGCGCAAGGCCACGGTGGTACCCAGCAACAAACAGGTCACACCGCAACCGCGTAAG
>JBAXOP010000451.1:0-3791 GCA_037133195.1 Verrucomicrobiota bacterium
CGCGCATCCTCATCTCCGCACGCGACACTTGGCAAGTGTCGCTCCGCAGGCCGTGATGGCGGCGTCTCGCCGCCAGTCTTCCCCGCAAGTTGACGATTTCCCGCCTCATCCGTAATACCCAATACAGGCCCCTGTCTTCCATCTTCCCTATTACCCAATAACCTCTAACCTCTAACTAATAACCAGCCACCGTGCCCAGCAGCGCCAAAGTCACCCTCCAAGTTGAAAACCCCGATGGCACCTCCAAGGCCTTCGAGCTCACCGAGCACGACACTTTTTTGCTCGGCCGCATGGCGGATTGCCACCTCTGCCTGCCGGACGACTCACAGATCTCGCGCCACCACTTCCTGCTCGAAGCCTGCCCGCCACAGGCGCCGTTGCGCGATCTGGGGAGCATGAACGGCACCCATGTGAACGGCAAAAAACGGGGCGGCCGCGAAAAGGGCGAATCGCCGGAGCAGGGAGCCCAGCGCCAGTATCCCAACGTGGACCTCAACCACGGCGATCGGATCACCGTCGGAAAATCCACCATCCAACACGACCTCACTGGCAAATTCCCCTACCGCTTCGATCCCAAGCGCGACCCCATCGACATCATCCTCAACGAAGCCCCAGTCCCCATCCGAGACCGCATGCCTGGGCTGACAAAAGACATCGCCGCCGTCATCGACCAGGCGCTGGTTAGAAATCCCAAAGACCGCTTTTCCGACGCCGGGAAACTGCTAGCCTCTCTCCTTATGCTCAAACCATGATTCATAATCCCGCATTCAAAGGTCTCGAATTCGAAACCTTTAGAAACCAAGCTGGCCTGAATCGCTTTCCCCTCACGCCGAGAAAGTGGATCGAAGCCACGGGTGCCATCGGATTCCAATCCAAAGCCGGTCGCTACGGCGGTGGCACCTACGCCCACAAGGACATCGCCTTCGAGTTCGGCTCCTGGCTCAGCCCGGAGTTCAAGCTCTACCTCATCAAGGAAATCCAGCGCCTCAAGGACGACGAAAACGACCGCCTGAAGCTCGATTGGAACCTCCAGCGCACCCTCGCCAAGATCAACTACCGCATCCACACCGACGCCATCAAGGACACCCTCATCCCGCCGACATGGAAGAACGCCGAATCGCTATGATAAACACCCTTTCGAATTTCAAAGATGGTGTGGCGTCTCGCAGCAATCCGTTGCGGGAGGCGTCTCGCCTCCCGTCCTTCCCCTCTCCATTTCAGCCTTTCAGCTTTTTCCCCATGTTCATCCTCAACGAAAACCCCGTCCCCATCCGCGACCGCATGCCGGGGCTGGAGAAAAACCTCGCTGCCATGATCGACAAAGCCCTCGTCTGAAATCCCAAAGACCGCTTCCCCGGCGCCGGGAAACTGCAAGCCTCACTCCTCAAGCTCAAGCCATGACTCACAATCCAGTCGATAGAAACCCGGTTTTTAATTCCCTCGAATTCGATGGAATTAAAAACGAAGCCGACCGGAACAGCTTCTTCCTTTCCGCCAAAAAATGGATCGACTTCACCGAATCTCACTCATTTCTACCCCCCAAGTTCTGAAATATGCCAGCCCGCCGCAAACGCCCCTCTGACACGCCGCCTGCCCAAAAGAAGACGGGGCTGCATCAGCCCGCCACCACCGGACTCAAGGCAGGCGGCTCTCCCGTTTCTGAACAAGCCGCTTTCGAAGAAATTGTGCGTCTCATTGAGCAGTCGCGTTTGCAGGCCGTCAGAGCCGTGAACACCACTCTGATCGATCTTTACTGGAATGTCGGGGAATACATCTCACATAAAATTCAGAGTGACGGCTGGGGGAAGGGCACCGTTCAGGCGCTTTCCTTATTTGTTCAGAAAATGCAGCCCGGCATCAGGGGATTCTCCCCGCAGAATATCTGGAGAATGCGCCAGTTTTTTGAAACCTACCGTGACGAGCCAGTTCTCTCACCGCTGTTGAGAGAATTGCCGTGGTCCTCGAATCTTCATATCCTCAGCCGCTCCAAGCGGCCCGAAGAGCGGGAGTTCTACCTCAGAATGGCCAGTCATAACCACTGGCAGGTCCGCGAAGTAGCCCGTCAAATGGATGCCGCGCTTTTCGAACGCTCTCTCCTCAATCCGCCAAAACTCTCAACCGTGTTGAGAGAATTGCATCCGCAGGCCGCGGAGTTCTTCAAAGACATCTACTCTCTCGAATTCCTCGGCCTGCCCGCCGAACACTCCGAGGCCGATCTCCACGGCGCACTGTTGCGGAATCTGGGCCGCTTCATCACCGAGTTGGGCCGCGATTTCTGCTTCATCGGTTCCGAGCATCCCATTCAAGTCGGGGCGCAGGATTTCGCACTCGACCTCCTCTTTTTCCACCGCGGCCTGAATTGCCTCGTCGCCATCGAACTCAAGGTGCGCGAGTTCCGCCCGGAAGATCTCGGCAAGCTCAACTTCTACCTCGAAGCGCTCGATCGTGACCATCGCAAGCCCCACGAAGGCCCTGCCATTGGCCTGCTTCTCTGCGCCACCAAAGATGAGGAAGTCGTCGAGTATGCGCTCAGCCGCTCCCTCTCTCCCGCCATGATCGCCAAGTATGAAACCCTGCTCCCCGACAAAGCCCTGCTCCGCGCCAAACTTCACGAGTTCTACCAACTTTGCGTCCCGTCCGTTGACGCGGACAGATCCTGACCCTTGAAATCCTGACTCCATCCGTACCGCCCACGTTCTTCATCTGCATCTCAGCTTTTCAGTTTTCAGAATTTCAGCTTCTACCCCCATGCTCTCCGCCATCGACATCATCCTCAACGAAAGCCCAGTCCCCATCGGCGAACGCATGCCGGCGTTGGCCAAGGATGTTGCCGCCGTCATCGACAAAGCGCTGGTCAGAACTCCCAAAGACCGCTTCCCCGACGCCGGAAAACTGCTCGCTGGCATCCGTAATTCCTCGTTCTAGCATTTCAAATTTCCAGCATTTCAGATCCTACCTCATACCTTTGCCGCATCATGAAAAAGCCCGCCAAAGCCAGCATCGAAGTCCGGGGGACCGTGGTGAACATCGTTACCCAAAACGAGGAGGATTACATCTGCCTTACCGACATCGCCCGATTCAAAGATCCCGAACGAACCGATTACCTGATTTCCAACTGGATGCGGAACCGTAATAGCGACCCGGTATCACTCCAGCGCATCGTCGGCGGCAAATTGGTGGCGCTTAAACCCGACGAGTCCCTCGAAAGTTTCCAGTCCAACCGTCCGTCGCCCACGTTCACGGGTTTCCTTGAACACCTCCGGCGGGACTCCGCGCTGGGAGTGATACCGTTCGAGTTCGCAGCGGATTCCAGCAAGATCGGCGGCGCGGGTGTCCGTTTGATTGTCGCCAAGGCAGACCGGCGCTTCTCGTTCCGCCAAATGATCCTTGAACGGCGCTTCATCCGCCCGGTGTGGGCCTACGTCATTGGGGATGCCATCAGCCGGGGATTGCTGCCGCCCATCGCGGGATGGTGGAAGATCAGTTCCGTGCCGCCCCGCCGGGTGACCGTGGATGCTGGCCGCGAAGCCCAACAGAACCGCGCCGACGTGGAACGCAGGAAGCCGTGCTAACGGCGATATTCAAAATGCCGCAGGCACTAACTGGCATGGCCAACGGCAAATGGGCCTCAAAACCCTGTCAGACCACTACGCCGAGCTTGGCGCGGATTTCGGCGAAGAGATCGAGCAAAGGGGAGCCGATGCAAAACTCATTATCGAAACAGCGGCAAAATATGGGGTCAGTGGGGTCAGTCCTCGCAAGGTAACATTATACTTGATTCGAGCAGGTTT
>JBAXOP010000452.1:0-3754 GCA_037133195.1 Verrucomicrobiota bacterium
GTTTGGAACGGTCTCGGTTGACCTTGTATGGGGCGAGGAAACCATCGTAGATGCCTTGGCGGAGCGAGTACGTGTAGATGGGCTCGCCAAAATACTCGATGTTGGAAACCTCCCTGGTTTCCTTGGGTGTGGCGGTGAGACCGATCTGGGTGGCGGTGGTGAAGTAATCGAGCACCTTGCGCCAATCCCCCGTTTCACGGTCTTGCCGCGGACGAGCACCCGGCCCTTGGTGAAATAAACCTCCTCGCGGATTGCGTCATGACGTTCCACTTCATCCCGTCCGGCCCGGTGAGAGCGGAAGTGATGAATTTGGTGCGGATGTCCGCCTCCGTAAGGGCTTTCTTGTTCATCGACCGGGAACCGGAATCGGTTGATTGCGCCCGATTCCGGCGACATTGCGCCAGATTCTGGAACGCGGCGGAAGCAAAATCGCTAGAAATGCGGCAAGGGTGGGCGGAGGCGGGGGACGGCTTGCCGCATCGGGGGGGCGGGCCATTGTCCGTCGGCGGGCGCATCTCACTTTTCGAATGTGGCGTTTTTTGCCGCCTTGTATTGATCGCAAAGAGCTTTGAATTCTTGAGGGCTAAGTCCGTGTTCAACTTTGAAGGATGCTTGATTCCCGGACCGGTTAAGGAGCTTTTCCGGGATCACGATTGTGACATATTTATCGCCGAGTGTGGTTTTGATGTTCGGGCTCTTGGAGAGAATGGCCCGGCTGATGAGTTCATCGAAGGGGCGGCGTGCGGATTCTTCGGATTGGAGTTTTCGGAGGGATTCAATTTGTTTTCCGAAGGCTGACAACTCCGAAAGGCGGTTGCAGACCATGTCGGCCTGGGATTTCGCATCTTGGAGAGTCGCTTCACGCTGCGCATCGACATTCGCGTTGAATTCCTGCGAATAGTAACGGGCGCACAGCGCGATTGAGGTAATGACAACGGCGGCGGCTAGCAGTGGATGGCGCAGGGTGGCGGCGAAGCGGTGGCGCCACCCTGGTGCCCGGCCGTTGAGGATGGCAGGAAGTAGAAGGGCACTCGCTTTTTGGGCCGCCAAATCCGCCCCGCACATGGTTTGTTGAATGTCGTATTGGATGTCCGCTTCGATTGGCGGGTATCGTTTCGGATCGACGCCCTCGTCGCGCCGGATACGGGCAAGAGATTCGTAGAGCGTGTTTGGCATCTTGCTGCGGGAGTGTTCGGAGACGGGCGTACTCATGCGGAGGGAGCCTTGGATGCCGACCCTTGGCGGAGGGGTTCGAGCAAGTGTTTTCGGATGGCTTCCCGGGCGTTTTCAAGGTGGCTCACGGCCGCGGTGAGTTTCGTCTTTTCACGATACCCAAGTTTGGGGCCGTGTTCGATGTAATAGTCCGGCAATTTGTCGAGGGCGGGATATTCCGCATATCTTCCCAGTCCTTGCATCATGTCTGCCATGGATTGCAGGTAACAAGGGCATTCCCAGACGGGGAATTTACGGGCGAGGTCGGAGTATGTGGGAAAGCTATCCCAAGGGGGCAAAGTGGAATCGGGCCGCCAGGCACGGATCATGCCGCGCTCGCAGTTGATGCCGATTTTCTTGTAGGCGCCCAGTGCTTTGAAAGCCCCTTCGATGTCGTCCGTGTGTGGGTACACTGGAATGAGCAGGGAGATGGTAGAGAATTCCCGTAGGAGTTTTGAATCAGCGATGGATTTGAGGATTGGATTGTCATCGTCGGTGATTGCCGCGGGCATATCGGCGATAATTAGCTCCCCAGCATCATCGGCTTCTTCCATTTGGAGGCCGAAACTTTCGATGAGGATGTCTCCGCTCTGTTTCGCGAGTTGGTGGATTCCGGTCCCGCGGAAGATGTCGTCGAGAGTTTTGGTGGATTTGTCGAAAGTGACGAGTCTGCAAGGCACCCCTTCGAGGTGGCACGCTACTCTCGTTTCGGCAGCGTAGATGGATTTGGAAGCGCCGCCTTTGCTATTGGCGACGAGAAACAGGTGGAGTCCGGGTGTCATTTTCATAATGTGTGTTTTTGTGTTTGTTGCGGATGTCCCCAATGGAGAGATGCCCGCGTGAGAATTTGGCGCACGTAATTGCGGTTTTTCAGTAGCCATCCATGACGATCAGCCTGGGCCCAAAGGGCGGCCATGGAAACGCTGACTCCCCTCGCGGCGAGACGGGAGTGAATCAATGGCCATTCGACATCCACTGCGCACCAAACCAGAATTGTGTGGCTGTGTGTGCGGAGTGAGCCAGATCGCTGCTGCGGTTTTTTGAGGGTCAATTTCATGGAAAGGCCAAACTACCAATTTTTTGAGGTATCGGCCTCGTTTCGGCAAGGGCTATTTTCAAAAAAAGTCAACTTTCTTGAAAAGGCGGAGAGCCCGAAAATAGACACGCCCGCAGGTGCTGCAGGTCTTGCTTCCGGTGATGAGAAGCTGGTCCAAGTATCCGTCACGCCATATTGCTGTCGCTAACCTTCCTAACATGATCTACCGGATCACCTTCCCTGTTCCATCCGGGCGCGAGTTCCCATTCGGTGCCGCGCAGCTTTTCGCCGTAGGCTTCGATAGCGAGTTTCTTGGCAGCCAAGTATTCATCTCGTTGTTCGGGGGATGCGTCTATGCCGGGAAACGGTGGAGAAACAAATGGTGGCGGTTTGGGAGCGGAACGAATCGCAGGAGCAGGGCTGTTCTCGTATTTCTTGGTGTCGAGGGCTAGTTGGTCCCAGTCAGGCTCGCCATTTTCTCGGAAAGACTCCGACTGTGGTCCGACTGCTGATGCTGTAGCCTGTTTCGACTTTTGGATGGGGTTCACTGTGGTGATCGGCGTAGCAGTCGGGGCAGTATCCATGGACGGGCTGTGACTCTGGCCAATTGGCGTCGGAGTCCAGCCGGCCAGAAGTTGCTCTTTCGATGGGCGGGGATTGATAACCCGCCATTTTGCCAGCGCCGTGCGGTAGGCGTCACTGCAACCCTTTTTGCCACGTGGTGGCAATCCGGTCGATTTTTCGGCGGCTACCCGCCATCGGTGGAGCTTCCGACGCTGGCTGGACCGAGCTTTCTCGTCGGCAGCTTTCTCTAGCACCCCGGCGGTTTCGAGGAATTCATGCACCCAAGCGACCGACCTCTGGTCGTAAACCATCAGCCACATGACCATTCGGACTGCTGCCTCGGGGGATTGCCGGATCGAAAAATCGTAGGCGTCGATGAGGTCAGATGCGTTTATCGGAGATGCCTTCATGGTGTCATTATAGCATCGCTATTTGCGAATATCAAGCTGAAAATGTCGCAAAATGTCACGATTCGGTCATTATAAGTCCAATTAAAGTAAAATTTAGGTTGATCATGTCATTTTTGAGGTAGATCAATAGTGGGTTCCGCCGCAGGGTCGGAGAATTGGCTCACCGTCTTTGGGGAAAATCGCTTGCTTCTCAGCATGCGTTACATATCACATTCGTAATGAATGATTTAGCGCATTCATTGCGGCAGGCGGGTTGGGTTGGGAACGGGTTTTCCAACCACGACTCGCCCCGGGAGATACCAAGAGGGGCGGGCCCATCTTGGCAAGATAGACAATTCGCATCACCCGCGTAACGAATGTGTAGTCGGGTTGTAGTGGGAATTGTCTATCTTGCCTGGACGGCGGGATTGCCCGCCGCATTGGTGAGCGATTGAGCGAACGGTGGGGCGACCATTGGGGAGCCGGGTGAGCCGTTGGGCGAACGGTGGGGCGACCATTGGGGAGCCGGGTGAGCCGTTGGGCGAACGGTGGG
>JBAXOP010000453.1:0-3748 GCA_037133195.1 Verrucomicrobiota bacterium
GGGCCTGCGCATGGAGAACTTGCCAGAGATTACCTTCAAATACTCCCATGCCTACCGCAATGGTGACAAGGACTCGCTCGCTTGGGGTGAAGGCATGCCAACCAACATAAACAATTACACCAAATTGTCGCCTGCGACGTGGAACATTGATGAGAAAATCGATACCTTCGAACTCAACATCGCCCACAGTGTCGGCATCACGGATCTGGACCTCGGCTTGATCTACGAACACACCAGCTACACCGATTCGCGCAGCAATGCACGCGGCACCAGCAAGAATACGCCCTATCCGGTCAGCCCGCAGAGTGCTTATCGCACCACCACGCTCACCGACGAGGTTACGACAGACATGTTTGCCTCGCACCTCAGCAGTGTGACGCGCCTCAGTGACACACTGTGGATCTCCGGCGCAGTGGCATACAGCTCGCTGGACACCAATAATGACGGTTCCTCCCGCACCTTCAGCTTCCCCTACGCACCGACCACCGACTCCCAATACAGTAACTTAGTGGGCGGCGGACAGATTTCAGATGTGTTAGGCAATCTGAACGTGATGTGGAATCCCATCAATGATCTGACGATCACCCCGTCGGTTCGTTTTGAACATGAGGAAACCAGTGCTTGGAGTAGTATCCCGACTTTCTCGGCGGCTACACCCGCCAATCCGACCACCACCCCGGTCACTACGGCCAAGGACGCCACGACTACCAATCATATTTATGGCACGGACAAGTCCATGACCTCCACCACCACCGCCTTGGATCTGCGCTACAGCGGGATTCCCGACTGGGTGCTCTACGGTAAGTGCCAGTTTGGTTATGAAAACGAGGATATCTCGATCTTCCAAGCCAACTACACCGACAACTGGCTGCGCAGCAAAGTGGCCGTTAACGAGCAGGAATACGTTGCGGGTGCCAACTGGTATGCCATGAGCGGCTTGTCGTTTTCGCTGCAAGGCGTGCACTCGGATCGCAACCAGGGCCTCGACCACTCCAGTCGCAAAACGGTAACGGCGCTGCCAGTGGCTTCGATCACCACCATCCGGCCCATCATGACGGAACATGAGACATCTTTGGATGACTGCAACCTCCGCGTGACCTGGCGCCCGCTGAGCAATCTGTCCTTGGTGACCCGTTACGACTACAGCGACACCGAGTACCGCAACCACGGCAGCACTTGGAGCCCGACGGCCACCGGACTCACCACCTCGCTGCCTGACGCCAGCATTGCGCCTGAAGTTCAAACCGGCGACGTTGTTTCCAACATTCTGAGTGAAAGTATCACTTGGAGTCCGCTGCAACGCATGTATCTGCAAGGAACTATCAGTTGTGTGGACTCCAAAACCAAGACCAACTCGTCGAACATTGTTGCAAATGCGGATAACGACTATGTCACCGCCACCTTGGCAGTGGGCTATGCGATCGACAACAAGACCGACGTCACCGCCAGCTGCACCTATTACGGTGCCGGTAACTACAATATAGACAACAGTGGTATCGCGGGTTACAAGGCCATGAGCTACGGCCTCAACACCCAGGAGTACGCGGCCAGCGTGACACTTACCCGGGCGCTGACCCCGAACATGGTGTGGAACCTGCGTTATGGTTACATCAACAGCAATACGAGTTCCCAGGACCAGAGCGGCGGCTTCAATGACTTCGCAGCTCACATGATCTCCACCGGTTTGCAAATCCGCTTCTGATGTGCTAGACTGACCGGCTATTTGAACCAAACCAACCCCAAAACATGACCATGAACTGGAAAATGAATGCATCCATGCTCTCGGCAGCCCTGCTGATCGCCGCCCCCGCGGCCTTTGGTGACGGCGCTGAAGTTTACACCAAAAATTGTGCCTCTTGCCACGGCAAGGACGGCAAGGGAGAAACCACGATGGGCAAGAAAGCCAAGGTCAAGGACTACACCGACGCGAAGGTGCAAGCCTCCTTCACCGATGCCGAAGCCCTCAAGGTGATCCTCGAAGGTAAGGAAAAAATGAAGGGTTACAAGGACAAGGTCACCGAGGCGGAAGCCAAGGAAGTGGTAGCCTATATCCGCGCCTTCAAGAAATAAACTGAATAGCGGCTGCTCGCAGCCGCAAACACCCTCGGCGGGGGCTCGGCAACGAGCCCCCGCCTTTTTTCCACCCGAACTCCGCATTGTAGCGGCGCTCTGTGAGCGTCGTAGCCAATGACCCAGCATGAGCCAACGGCGGTCACAGACCGCCGCTACAATTCCTCCGCGCCCGCAAAAACAATCGTTGCCTAAGCGCAGCCTTGTGTGAGAAAACCCCGCCGCCACCAGCCTCCATCCTAGACCTCCCATGAGCGAAGAATCCATTCCCACTTCCCCCACGCCTCTGCCCACCCGCCTCAGCCGCCTGCGTAACTGGCTCAGCCTATCCGGGCTGGTGCTAGCGGTATCGGCGTTTTTCGCCTTTATGCTGTTATTTTCGGTGGACCTTTTTGCCACCCACGCCAACCCCTACATGGGTATTCTCGCCTACGTGGTGGCACCCTCGTTCCTTTTGGTCGGCTTGGCCGCAGTGTTGGTGGGGTACATTCTGGAAACCCGCCGCGTTCCCAAGGGCCATCCGGAAATGGCGTCCAATTTCGTCTTGCACGTGAACCTGACGCGTCGCCGCGACCGCCGTTTATTGGTTGGTTTTGTTGGAGGCAGTTTGGGGTTCCTTTTTCTAACGGCGCTGGGAAGTTACCAGACGTATCACATGACCGAGAGCAATTCGTTCTGCGGCGAGGTGTGCCACGTCCCGATGGAGCCGCAATTCAAGGCCTATCAGCACTCGGCGCACGCCAAGGTCGCCTGTGTCGCCTGCCATGTGGGTCCCGGAGCCGGCAACTACATTCGCACCAAGATTAGCGGCATGCGCCAGCTTTATCACATGGTCCTCGGCGATTTCAACCGGCCCATCGCTCTGCATAATGTCAACCAGCGGCCGGCGCAGGAAACCTGTCAATCCTGCCATTGGGCGCAAAAGCATACCGGCGACTTGCAGAAGACGTACCGGCATTTCCTAGCCGACGAGACCAATACGCCCTTCACGGTGCAAATGGTGCTCAAGGTTGGGGGGAGCGATCCGGTGCACGGGCCGGTGCAAGGGATTCACTCGCACATGAGTGTTTCCAACAAGGTTGAGTTTATTGCCACCGATGAGGGCCGGCTCAAAATCCCGTGGGTACGGGTGACCGATGCCAATAAAAAGGTCACGGAGTACCGGACCAAGGAATTCACGGATGATATCTCCAAGCATGAGATCCGCACCATGGATTGCATGGATTGCCACAACCGCCCATCCCATAAATACCTTACCCCGAATGCCGCCGTCGATCAATCGATGGCCTTTGGCCGCATCGATCCGTCGTTGCCCTGGGCAAAGGCCAAGGTGGTCAAGGCGTTGGTGCAGCCCTACGCCACCCGCGAGGAGGCCGACCAGAAGATTGAGAGTTTCCTGCGTGGCGAGTACCCGGGTGAGAAACGCGTGGACGCGCTCGTCAAGGAGGCCCAGGCGATCTACAAGGCCAATTTCTTCCCGGAGATGAAGGTGGACTGGCGGATTCACCCCGACCTGATTGGCCACAAGGATTCCAACGGTTGTTTCCGTTGCCATGATGGCAAGCATTTGGCCAGTGACGGCAAGAGTTCGATCAAAGGCAGTGATTGCAACGCCTGCCATCTCATCGTCGCCCAAGGGTCCGGCAAGGACCTCGAAAAAGTCGATGCCAAGGGCCTG